>JAFAYE010000001.1:1241111-1551388 GCA_019240525.1 Candidatus Eremiobacterota bacterium | reverse complement strand
GACCATCGCGGGGAGATCGTCTCCCGGACGAACCAACGGGGTGCGCAGCGGAATCGCAATCAATCCGGCCGGCGTTTCCGGCCGTTGCACGAGCAGACTTCGCGTGGCCGTGCTCACGTGCGCAACTCTTGAACGATCTCTTCCAGCTTATATTTGCGCGAACCCTTCAACAAAACGACGTCCTGCGGGCGCACGTGTTCGCGCAGCCAGCGCGCCGCCTGCGCGTTGCTTTCGACGAGTACGATTTGCTCGAGCCCGAGTCCAGCGCTCTGCGCCCCGCGCGCGAGGTCGGACGCGTACTCACCGCGGACCAGCAGCGTGTCCACGCGCGCCGCGGCGTGCGCCCCCACCCGTTCGTGCAGCGTCTTTGACTCGTCTCCAAGTTCGGCCATGCTCGCGAGGACGGCAATCCGGCGCGCCGCCGTCTCCGCCGCGAAGGCGTCAAGCGCTGCCATCATGCTGCTGGCGTTGGCATTGTAGGCATCGTAGATGAGACGAATTCCTCCGAGCGGAATGCGATCGTACCGGCCTTCGGGGAGCTGTAATCTTCCAAGTTCGGGAAGAACGTCGGCGATCGGCACGCCCAGCTCGATCGCGCCGGCAATCGCGGCGGCCAGATTCGCTCGATTGTGCAGACCGGGGACGCGAACCTCGACGCGATGCTCTTCGCGACGTTCACCGGCACAATGAAAAAGCCGATCGCCGGCAAGCATGGTAAGCGACGTAAGCTCGCCGAGCAGACTCGGATCGACTGAGGCGTTTTCGCGTGCCGCAAACCAATGGACGCGTTGCTCGAGCGACGCTGCGCGGCGACGCGATACCGGATCGTCCGCATTGAGAATCGGGCGGGCTCCCTGCGAAAACAGCGCCCACTTCGTTTCTTCGAGCCGCTCGTGCGACCCCATAATTTCGAGATGCGCCTCGCCGACGTTCGTCAAGATGCCGAAGTGCGGGCGAGCGATCGCGACCAATGCCGCAATGTCGCCGTAATGACGCGCCCCCATCTCGACGACCAGCACGTCGTGCGCGTCGTTGGAAGCTCGTAAGAGCAGCTTGCTCACGCCGATCTCGTTATTCTCGTTGCCGGGAGCGCTGAGCACGCGGTCACCGTGTTTGGCTGCGAGCAGGGTCGCGAGAAATGCTTTCGTCGTCGTTTTTCCCGCACTTCCGGTTATTGCCAGCACGCGATTGGCAAAGAGCGAGCGCGCCGCGCCGGCGAGTGCCATGTATGCCAGCCTTGTGTCGGCAACGAGCAAGGTGGGGAGGCCCGGCAGGCGCGCTTCGGGGCGATCGACGACGAGCAGCGCCGCGCCGCGTTGCGCTGCTTCGGCGACGAAATCGTGTCCGTCGAAGCGCTCGCCGCGCAGCGCCACAAATGTATCGCCGCGCTCGATCGCCCGCGTGTCGGTGCTCACACGCAAGGTGGCCGGCGCGGTATCCCCGTCAATCAACGTCGCGCTCGCCGCGCGAACCGCGAGCTCGAGCGGAACTCTCATCGTACCATTACGCGCGCCGTAAGAGCCTCGCGCGCCGCGGCCACGTCGTCGAATGGAAGTACCCGATCGCCGACGATCTGATATGGTTCGTGGCCCTTTCCCGCAACGAGCACGACGTCGCCGGCCCGGGCCTCGGCGATGGCGCGTGCGATCGCGCGTTCCCGGTCGAGCTCGACGATGACGTTGGAGTTGACGGTTCCGGCGACGATCGCGTCCACGATCGCCTGCGGTTCCTCGCCGCGGGGATTGTCGTTCGTCAAATAGACTCGATCGGCGAAGCGCGAAGCCACCGCACCCATCTCGGGGCGCTTCCCGCGGTCGCGATCGCCGCCGCAGCCAAACACGACGGCGAGCGCGCCGCGCGCCGTTTCGCGCAACGATCGCAAAGCGTTTTCGAGCGCGTCGGGTGTGTGCGCGTAATCGACGACCACGGTGATGCCCGCGCCCGCGAGCCGCTCCATTCGCCCGGGGATGCGATCGACGCGGGAGAGGCCGCGCGCCGCAGCCGCGTCGTCGATACCGAAAAAACGTGCGATGCCGATGGCCGCCAATGCGTTCGAAACGTTAAAGCGTCCGGGGAGAAGCAACTCGTATCGCTGACCGCCGACGGCGAAACGAGTGCGCTCGGGCGCAACCACGATATCGCGTGCGACGAGGGTTGCTCCATCGTTGAGGCCGTAGGTGATGACCTCACGCTTCTCCTCGCGAAGTTCGGCTGCCCAGCGCGCGCCATGCGCATCGTCGGCGTTGAGCACGCACGCTCTTGCCAGCGTGAAGAGACGGCGCTTGACCGCGGCATATTCCTGTTGGCTGCCATGGAAATCGAGGTGATCGCGCGCGACATTCGTTAACGTGGCGACGGCGAAGCGTACGTCATTCACCCGATCGAGCGCGAGCGCATGCGAGCTGACTTCCATCGCAACCGCTTTCGCCCCGTCGTCGCGCATCGCCGCGAGCAGTTCGTGCAGCACGGGGGGCAGCGGTGTGGTGTTCTCCAATGCGCGCCGTTGTGGCCCAAAGGCGGCTCCGACCGTTCCGGTGATGCCGCACGGAACCCCGCCTTCATTGAGAATCGACGCGGCCATGTGCGCGGTCGTCGTTTTCCCGTTCGTGCCGGTAATACCGACGACTGCCAAATCGTGCGACGGATCGCCGTAGAACGCCGCAGCAATCGCCGAGAGTGCCCGGCGGGTGTCGGAGACTCGTACGGTCGTTACGTCGGGCGGCACGTCGGGCGCCAGCTCCTCGACGACGACGACGCGCGCCCCGGCGCCGACGGCATTGCGCACGAAATGATGACCGTCGGTGCGGCTGCCGCGTAATGCCACGAAGAGCGCTCGCGGCTCGACGTTGCGCGAATCGATGGTAACGGCGCCGACGTCGACATCGGTTGACCCCACGATCTCGGCCGAGTCGACGCGTTCGAGCAGTGCAGTCAGGGCGACGTGCCGCTCAGCGGCCACGGTGGGCAACGTCCGCGCTCGGCAATATTCCGGCGTGCAGCATGGCCGCGCGGGCAATGTCTGCGAAGGCCGGGGCCGCGACGAGACTCCCATAATACGCGCCGATCGGACGCTCGACTTTGACGTAGATCACATAGCGAGCGTGCGGGTACGGCACCATACCGATAAATGAAGCCGCATAGTAGCCGGCCCGATAGTTGCCATCGACGACCATCTCGGCGGTGCCGGTCTTTCCCGCAGTTGCATAACCGGGAATCTGCGCCGTCAGACCCGTGCCGTGCAGCACAACGGCGCGCAGAAACGTGCGTAGTTCGGACGCGATTCGTTCCGAAAAGACGCGCCGCACGACTTGCGGCGAATAACGCTGCATCAGGTTGCCCTGCTCGTCGTAGACCGCGCGAACGATCCTCGGCTGCATGAGAAGGCCGCCATTAGCGATGGCACAATAGTACCGAGCCATTGCCAGGGGCGTGACCGACACGCCCTGCCCAAACGACATTGTCGCTAGCGACGAGCCGCTCCATTGAGCTGGCGCCGGCACGATGCCGGGGTTCTCGCCCGGCAAACCAACGCCGCTGGTCACTCCAAATCCGGCCTTGCGCTCCATCGCATAGAGTGTGGTCGCTCCGATCGAGAGTCCCACTTCGGCAGCGCCGACGTTATGCGAGTATTCGACGATCTGTTCGAGGGTTTCGCTGCCACCGGTTCCCGCCATGAAGCCGTCTTCCGCGTTATGAATAGTCTGACCGCCCACTTCTAGGCGGTCGTGCGCTGGAAAGCGACTCGTCAACGTGACCTTACGCGACTGGAGAGCTGCCGCAGCTGTGACGAGCTTATACGTCGAGCCAGGTTCGTAGGCATCCATCACCGCGCGATCGCGGCGCTCGGCGTCGGAATACTTCCAAAAACGGTTCGGATCGAAGTCGGGAAGATTCGCCAGCGCCAGAATTTCGCCCGTCCACGGATCCATGACGATCGCGGTGCCGTCGAGCGCGTGATAGGTTCTAACTTGTTGGGCAAGCGCACGTGCGGCTACGAATTGAAGATAGGGATCGAGCGTCAACTCGACATCGAGACCCGGCTGGGCCGGCGTCGTTACGCGCTCGTGTCCAAACGGGATCGGACGCCCAAACTCGTCCGCTTCGAGGGTTACGCGGCCCGATTGCCCTCGCAACACGTCATCGTAGGAGTACTCGATACCATCGAGTCCGTTCTCGTCGGTGCCAACGAAACCGAGCACGGTTGACGCAAATCGTCCCGCCGTATCGACTCGCAGGCCCGTCTCCTCTTCCTTGAGATCGATGCCAAGCAGCCCGAGACTGCGAACGCGCGCGGCCGCATCGTGCGAAACTTTGCGCGCGATCCAGACAAACCAGAGATGCCGGTCGTGCAGGGCGGCAATCGTCGCCGCATCGAGCTTGCCGAAGATGCGCTCGAGTCTTTGCACGGCGGCGTCGGGATCGGCGATTTCCCGCGGAACGGCATAGACGCTTTCCGAGGGCAACGAGCGGACGAGCACGTTGCCGTTGCGATCGAGAATGCTTCCACGCCGCGCAAAAACTTCGATCGTATCGGAGCGCTGTTCTAAGGCTTCTTTTGCGTAGAGTGCGCCCTTGAGAATTTGGACGTCACAGAGCCGCCACGTGAGGAAGAGCGCGATCGCCATACACGCGTAAAAGAAGACCCGCGCGCGCATCGGAGCGACGCGCGCAAAGGTTCGCTGATGCATGCCGTCGATCGCTGCTATTGCGGCCGGCGTACCGCCGGAATGAAGAAGCCGGCGAGCGACGAGAACATCGGGAAGGCCGGCCTGGCGGCTGCGATGCGCGGCGGTTCGATTCGCACGACTGCAAAAAGCTGGGGTTCGCGCATCCCCATGTGCGACGCCAACGCGGCGAGCCGATCGTCGGAGCGCAACGCCGCGATACGATCGTCGAGGCGCATCGTCTCTTCTTGCAGGGCTTCGCGCTGCGCGCGCGCAGTGGCCACACCATAGCTCAATCCCGTCAAACTCGAGGTCAAGACGACGTAGCTCATCAACAGCGCCAGCACCGCGCAAAGCGCCATGGAAATGCGAGTCACGCCGGCATATCGCGCCCGCGACGTACGCACCAGACGGCGTTGGGTCGCCGCTCGAACGGTGCGTGGCTTGGCGATGCGCCCAGGGTGATCGAAGAGATTGGGAGCAAGCACGTCTATCCCGCCTTTCGCTGCGCGGCGCGCAGCTTGGCGCTACGCGCGCGCCGGTTCTCGGCGATCTCGCCGTCGTTCGGCCGCACGGGGCGCTTGGTCAGGACGTCGAGGCGCTCGTCGTCGCGGAACGTTTCTTTCACGATGCGATCCTCGAGCGAATGGAAGCTGATTGCGACGACGCGCCCGGCAACGCGAAGCCTTCCGATCGCGCCGGCAAGCCCTTCCCGAAGCGCCGCAAGCTCGTCGTTGACCGCAATCCGCAAGGCTTGAAAGACGCGGGTCGCGGGGTGGATTCGCTGGCGCTGGCCGCGACGCGTAACGATGGCGGCGACGAGCTGCGCAAACTCGGCGGTCGTATTGGGAAGCGTGCCGTTCGCACGGCGAACGACGACCGCGCGCGCGATGCGGCGAGAGCAACGTTCCTGGCCGTAGTAAAAAAAGATATCGGCCAGTTCGCGTTCGCTCGCCGTCGTCAGGATTTCGTAGGCGCTTTGCCCGACGCTAGGATCCATCCGCATGTCGAGCGCGGCGGCCTTTCCAAGGGAAAATCCGCGATCGAGGTCGTCAAGTTGCATTGAAGAAACTCCCAAATCGAAGAGCACGCCGTCGATCGAATCGATCGCGAAGCGATCGAGGACGTGCACGATATCGCGAAAGTTCGCCTGAACGAACGTCAGGCGCGGATCGTCGATCCCCGAGGCACGCGCGACCGCATCGGGATCCGAGTCGATCGCGAGAAGGCGCCCGCCCACCAGTTGCTGCAGGATCGCGCGGGCATGACCACCGCCGCCGAAGGTCGCGTCGACGTACGTCCCTCCGGGCCGTAATGCCAAATATTCGATGGCCGGTCCAACGAGCACGGGAACGTGGGTCATGCGATCGTCGTCCGATCACAGACCCAGCTCGGCCAAGAAGCCGGGCACCTCGTCCTGCGGGGGACTTTGAACGGCATAGCGGTCCTTCGCCCAGATCTCGATCCGAGTAAGCAGGCCCACCGAGACGACCTGACGCTGGATTCCGGCATAGGTACGCAGCCGCAATGGGACCACGACCCGCCCTTGCGCATCGCACGCTACCTCCTCGGAATGGGCGAAGAGATAGCGTACGGAGCGCCGGTAGGCTTCGTCTTTGAGCGGTACGGCTTCGATTCGGCCGCAGAATTCGACCCACGTCGCCATCGGATAGAGGGCGAGACAGGGGTCACCCGGAGCAATCGTTAGGACAAATTGGGAGCCTAGGCGCTCGCGAAAGCGCGCCGGCACAATAAGCCGTCCTTTGTGATCAAGGGCGTGTTCCTCAGAACCGGCAAATCGCGGCAACTCCGCGTGCACAAAGTCCTCCGACAGGCACCACTAGGCACTACTTCCCACCACTATACGCCCCACGTCGGCCCAAGGCAAGACAAGAAGAAGCTTTCGGTTAGCACTCTCTTGACAAGACTGCTAAGCACGCTAAAATTCTGCCATACCGTCAGTGCTTTTTTGGCAAAGGAGGATAGGTTTCATGACGGACAGCCTGGCGCGGAACGATCGTCCGCCGAGCCCACGCGTTGCGAACTGGACACCATTCCGGGATCTGCTAGGATTCGACCCGTTCCAGTCGATGCGAGGCCTCGAGTACGAAGTGACGCGGACTGAGAACGGATATGAGGTTGAGGTGCCCGTTCCGGGTTTCAAGCCCGAGAACGTCGAGGTGACCTATCAAGACGATGTGATCGCCGTCAGCGCTAAGAGCGACCGGCGTTCGTTCTCGCGTTCGTTCACGGTTCCCGACGATGTTGACCCGCAACGGATCGAAGCGCGCGTCCAAGACGGAATGCTCATGCTAACCTTGTCGCGGCGTCCCGAAGCGCAGCCGCGGCGAATTTCCGTCACGTAGAAGGTCGAGTTAACTACCCGGAGCGATCCCCACGTTCCGGGTAGTTTCGATCAGCGTAGTTTTCGATCGACGCTCGCCTGCCACGCGTGCCGCAAAGCTCAGCGAAGGTCAAGGCTTCGCGGCTATGATTTCCACGTAACGGCGCACATCGCTTATGACGTCGTCGTTCGAAATCTTGGCATGCATTCAACGCAAAGGTTGCTCGAGGGGAAAATCATCATCACGCTGCGTGGCACTAGCGGCCTGCCTGCCAGGCCTCGTCCCGGGACGAGAAGAAAGGCGCCGTTGCGATGAGTCGACTGCTGGCAATTTCCGCCTTTATTGCCCTGCTCTGCGGATGCAGCGGCGGCGGTTACTTGCCCTACTCGGCCCACTCGCTCGACCCGGCGAGCCTTAACGCGCTCGTCTCTGGCGCCTCGCAGGCCAATGGCGTGCCGGCAGGACTGATTCGAGCGGTGCTTATGGCCGAATCGGCGGGCAACCCCTCGGCCCTGAGCGGAGCCGGCGCGCAAGGATTGATGCAATTGATGCCCGGCACCGCGGCGGGTTGCGGAATCGCCAATCCCTTCGATCCGACCCAGAACGTACAGTGCGGCACCGGTTATCTTCGCTCGTTGCTCCACCGTTATCATGAAAACGTAACGCTCGCGGTCGCCGCATACAATGCGGGCCCGGGCGCGGTGGACCGCTACCACGGCGTACCGCCGTATCCCGAGACGCGCGCGTACGTCGTACGCGTGCTCAGCGCGTACCACAGCTACTGAGGCTCGCCGGTCCATGGCGACGCTGACGCACCGACAGCCGCTCCCCCGCGTCGGGTCCTCGCTCTTGCGCTTGCCGATTCTCGACGGCTACCTGCTGCGCGAGATGCTCGTGCCGTTCTTCTTTGCATTCGGCGCGTTTTTGCTTTTTTGGGCGCTCAATATTTTCTTTCTGGCCGCGGATTACATCATCAATCAGCACGCGCCGTTCTTTTTGGTGCTGCGTTTCGTCGTCTTTCGCATTCCGCAGGCCATTCCAATGGCGTTTCCCTTCGGCTGCCTCTTCGCGGCGCTGCTCGCAATGGGGCGCGTCATGGGCGACAATGAGGTTACGGCTATGCGGACCGCCGGAATACCGGTTATGCGCATCGTCGTCTCGCCGCTGCTCCTGGGCGTTGCGATGTTCTTGATCGCCTACGGTATGAACGAATGGATTGCGCCCGCGTCGGTGGAGCTATCGACGCGAACGTTCTATCAAATTATTTATCACACCGATGCGCTGCCGGTGGAGCCGCAGTTTTTCCGCAAAGACCCCGACACCGGTAACACCTTCTATGTGGGACAGGTCGCGCCCGACAACAAGACCATGCTCGACGTGCAAATTTTTAAGCCTGCGCGATTCGGGCCCTGGAACGAAACGCTTCAGGCAAAGAACGCATCGGTCGCGCGCAGCAGCCTCATACTGCACGAGGTCGTTGACACACGCTACAACGACGACGGCTTCGTCACCAACCAACAGCGAGTCAAGAGCATCTCCATTGGGTTGCCGCTCGGCGAAACGGCCTCGCAATTCGTTAGTCAGGTCAATAACGATCCGTGGACGATGAGCAGCAAGTCCTTGCGAACGCAGGTCAATGCATTGCAATCTCAAGGCATCGGCGGAACCGCAATGGGTAGCCTGCAGATCAATCTCGCCAACAAGCTCGCCTGGCCGTTCGCCTGCATCATCGGTGTCGTTGTTGCCGTTCCGCTCGCGCTGCGTTTCGGCAAACGCGGTCGCATGCTCGGCATCGCTCTCTCGATCGTCGCGTTCTTCTGCTATTATCTCATGGTCTCAGCCGCATCGGCCTTCGGCCGAAACGGCGCAATGAATCCGTATCTTGCGGCGTGGCTCCCGAACATCATCATCGGTACTGCCGGCGTGATTCTGCTTTGGCTGGAAGAGCGCTGACCGCGTGCCCTTCGGAAAACGTCTCCACTGCGCTGTTGCCGCGATTGCGGCGCTCGCTACATCTCTCTACGCGGCCTTCCCGACCGCGTCGCTCGCAGCTGACGATAACCGCCAGCAGCTCGCCCTGGAACTCTTCAACACGCAAAGCTGCGCGCAGCATTATCGCGATGACGCGCAAACCGTCGCACAGGTAACCGCTCCAGCAAGTAGCTCGCCGGCGCCGGTCTCGACGCCCGGCCTGCCGGTCGTGCCGCCCGGAGTGAGCAATGGCACCTACACCCTGAATCGAACGCCGCCGCCGGCGCCAGGGCAGACGCCGGGGGTTTCGCCACCGCCGATCCCGATTGCAACGCCCACGCCCGTCGCGTCCACGGAGCCGATCTTCTTGGTTCGCGGCGGCTCGACGCCACCGCCAATCCCGCCAGCCGGGCAAGCAACGCCGCAGCCGACCGCCGAGCCGACCGGCGTGCCGACGCTCGCACCCGGCGACGTTGCGGTGATCTCCGACACGTGGACGGGAAACCGAGCGCGCGGAGAGCCCAGCGACGCGGTCGGGAACGTGCACATTTACTACGCGGATGAAGAGATCGTCGGTCAGCACGCGCACTACGACGGCGCCCGTACGATCACGATCACGGGCCATCCCTTTCTCGTCAATCACGAACACAACTCCGTGCTCGCCGCCGACGTCATTATTTTCGACACGGTTGCGCAGACCGCTAAACTACAAAACGGCAAGGGGGCGAGCGACGAGGGCGTCCAACGCGGACTCGTCCACTTCTCCGCGACCGATCTGCACACCGATCCCGACGGCACGGCGCATGGACTGAATCCCTACATTACCACCTGCGAGAATCCACGCGGTGGCTATCACATTACCGGCAAAGACATGGACGTCTACCCTGGCGATAAAATCGTGATTCACAAAGCGGTGCTCTGGCTAGGTGCCGCAGCGGTTTTCTATTTGCCCCTGCTCGTCATTCCACTGCGCAGCGTCGAAGGCCAGCGCGGGCGACAGCACTGGTTTCCGGAGGTCGGCTACGACTCGTACGAAGGCGCATGGATCAAGGTCCAAATTCCTTTCGGCAAGGACCAATACTACTACGGCTACTACATCGTCAACTATTTCACCAAAGAGGGTTTGGGACTCGGCTACGTCGGCTTCTATTCAAGCCGTCGCGGGCGTCGCAGCGTGAGCGTCAGCGTCTATACGATCAACAATCGTTCCGCCGGCGGCACTCAGACCAATGCGACGCTGACGGAGCAGGAAAATATCTCCGAGCATTTGCGCAGCAACTTTCAGTTCGCTTATCAAGCGAACTACGGACCGCTGATCAGCATTCCGCCGAACGAAACGCTCAGCGAGGCCATCGTTCACCAAACCGCGCAAACCTCGCAAAATTACAGCTTCAGCCACACGTCGGTCGGCGGCCAGTCGAGCAGCGACAGCTTTACCTTTACGGACACGCGGCAGTTCAACGAGAGCTTGAATCAAACCGTTACGTACAACATCAGCAACAGCAGTGCGAGCTTCGGCGGAATTACTTCGTTCAGCAATCAGTCGGAGTTCGATTATTTGTTGCAGTACACCACGTCCGGGGCCGACTATCAGATGGAGTGGGACAAAATCTACTCGCAAGAGGCGACCGGAATCAACAAGATTCCCGAATTCGAAGTGCGCCCGACGGATTTCTTTCCCCACTTCGTCATTCCGCTCTCCGCCGACCTCACGGTCGGCGAGTACAGCAATCCTGCCGGTGAAGGGTATCCACTGGCGCTCGCGACCTGGCGCGGTGACGCGAATTTAGTCGCGGGGCCAGTCGAAGCGAAGGTATTCGGCAGCGATTTTCAAGGCACGGTAACGGTGGACCAATACGCATACGGCACGGGCGACCTCAAAGCCGCCGTTCAGCAAGACTTGAGCCTCACGACGCCGATCAGCCAGCACATCGTCAATACCTTGACGTACAACGAAGCGAACTATAACGGACCCGCGCTCGTCCCCTTTCAATATCTCGATCAGCAGCCCACGATGAATACCAAGAATGCGCAAGACATGATTCGGCTCTTCAACGACGACATTTACGCCTTTGCCGTCGGCTGGACGACCAACTTCGATGGCCTCGCGCAGCCGCTGAGTTATCAGCTTTCGATGCGGCCGTCGACTCGATCCGTGCTCCTGCTCGCCGGTTCGTTCATTCCGGGCGCCGGTCAAGGGTTCGAAACCACGAACCTTCAGCTATCCACGCCGTTCGGCCGCGACGCCTCGCTGCAGTTCGTTACCAACATCAACTGGAGACCGTCGCTGCAACACGAGTTCGTCTCCGACAAGATCATTTACTACACGCGCACGATCGGCAATTGTTATCAGTTGCTGGTGCTCTACAACGAATCGCAACAAGCGATCAACCTCGGCCTCAATCTGTTGGCCTTTCCGAGCCAAACGGCCGTCTTCAACATCGGGCAATCGCAGCCGGTCATTCCGACGACCTTCAACTTTTAGCCCGCTAAGGCGTGTCACACTCCGGATGACCGCAGGCGCACGTTTCGGATTCTACGCCTTGCTCGTCGACGTTGCGACAGGAGCTGCTGCAGTAGACATCGCCCCCGTCGACGGATCCCGTCACCGAGCAATTGCAGATGTCGTGGGAGCACTCGAGCGGCGTTTCGTGCATGGCTACGGACAAGGCGATGGGGACGCGGGGTTGTTTGCGATTTCGACCGTGACGATTTCCGCCGAGGGGTCCGATATCTGCGTGTCTTGCGCGTAGTAGGTGTTGTCGAACGGCTCGGTCATGCACAGTGTCGGCGAGCAGCAATTGTACTGCGGATCGACGGGTCCGCCGGCTCCCATCGAATCGTAGAACTGCCATTGGCCGCCGTTGGTCGCTTGGGTCGTGAACGCATTGAACTTCCAGACCGTCGATGGCGAGGAGCTCGGCGAGGGCGACGGCGACGGGTTGTAGGTAAAGATCGAGAGCTTCGCCAGAATCGAGAACTCCGTGCCGGTTCCGTTGTTGTTGAGGTTGTATGAAAATATTTGCGGGGTCGTCCCTAAGCGCTGCCAGATCGGCGGTTGATGAGGGTTAATTGTGCGCGTAAATTGGACCGGCTCGGCATATGACGATATGCCGTTGCCCAGCGCGATCAGCGCCGTCGAATAGCCTGCCCAATTCGTCTGCAACGTGTCCGTCGAGGGCGTGATGCCGCTGCCGGACGTGTTGAAGACGACCATATATTGGTACTGGCTGAAGTTGAACGGCGATTGGGTGTCAAAGAGTACGGCCATGTATCCCGGAGGCGCGCCGCCGGGTCCTAATCCCGGAGGATTTGGCGTGACCTGGCGACCGCACGCCGCAACGATGAACGCCGTTACGACAACGATCAAAAAACCAAAACTCGATCTGCGTATCATGATCTCCTCGATGCCATTGCGTGACGTCGGCATCGCGGCTGTTGCGGCGTTGGCGTTGGCAGCGGCGTTTCCAAAAATCGGCGCGGCATGGCTCGTGCCGTTCGGCACTGCCGCACTTTTCTGGATTTGGCAGGGAGCATCCTGGAAAAAGGCGGCTCTTTGCGGTTGGTTTGCTGGCTTGATTTTTTTCACGGCGGATTTCGCCTGGGTCGGCCATACGGTCGCCCGCTACATCGGCATCTTCGGACCATTCATTGCGTTTGGTCCCGCGCTCTTCGAAGCGCCGTTCGTCGCGCTCGCGGGCGCTCTTGCGGCAATCGGGTACGCACGCATGTCGCCCAATCTCGCACCGCTCGGCGCCGCCGCAGCCTTCACCGTCTGCGAGTGGCTGCGATCGATTGGAATCCTCGCCGCGCCGTTCGACCAACTCGGTTACACGCAAGCCGACACGCCGTTGCGCGTTTTCGCTGCGTACGCCGGAACCTACGGCACGACGTTCGTTCTCTGTGCGATCGGCGCATATCTCGCCGACGCGCTGCATCGCCGAACCTGGCGCTCACTGGCAATAGCTCTCGCTACCGTCACGGTGCTCGGCTTGGCGGCGTGGAGCGCGTGGCCCGCGCGACGGCTGCCTCCGCCGAAGATTCCGGTCGCGGCGATTCAAGGAAACATCGCGCAATCGTTCAAGTGGAATCCGCGCGGGTTATCATTGGCGGTTCGACGCTACAGCTCGATGACGCGCGTTGCCGGTCGCGCCGACCCAAAGTTGATCGTCTGGCCCGAAACCGTGATTCCAACGGAGCTCGACGCAAACGCGATCTATTTCGGCCGCTTCTCCGATCTGGCCCGGGATGCGCGTTCGACCGTCGTTGCTGGCAGCTTGGCCGCCGGACCGGGCGCGCTCTACAACGCGCTCTATATCTTTGCGCCCACCGGCGGCTACGTCGTTTACGATAAACGGCAACTCGTTCCGTTTGCCGAGTGGTTTCCGGGACGCCGTTTTTTGTCGTGGCTCCCGTACGTCGGTTTGCTCAACGGCGGCTTGGCTCAAGGACGCGATGACGGCATCTATGCGACGTCGGCGCTTCCCATTGCACCGCTCATATGTTGGGAGTCGGCCTTCGCGGACTTGGCATTCGCGCAGGTGCGGCGCGGCGCGCAGCTGCTCGTCGTCAGCACCGACGACGCCTGGTTTGGCAAAACCTCAGGACCGTACATGCACGCCCAGATCGCGCAACTGCGCGCGATCGAGACCGGCGCGTACGTGGTCCGTGCTGCGGCAACTGGAATTAGCGGGATCATCGCACCCGACGGCCGCTGGCAAAAGCGCAGCCGCCTGGACGAGCGCACGATCGTGGCCGGCTTTGTCGGACCGCGCGTCGTCACGATCTTTTCGCAAATCGGTCCGACGACGATCGGCCTTCTCTTGGCCGTGCTGTACGTCGGCCTCTTAGTGCCCCTGCACTCGGTGCACCCGGACGCGGCGGAATGGCCCGATGCGGCGTAAGGCCTTATGGTGGAAGCGGCTTGCGGTAGGCGCGGGCGTGGCGCTCGCCATCTACGTCGTCGTCGAAATCGTCTTGGCCGGCGGCGGTGCGCCGCCGTTGCCCCCCAATCAGGCGCCGATCGACTTGCGTGGCGGATACGTGCAAAACAACCACATCAAAACGAAGTCATGGAGCTTCGACTACGATCACGCCCGGCTTGCCTCCGACGGGCTGAGCGGCACTGTTGACGGCGTACGCAACGGCATCGTCTTCCGCAAAGGTAAACCCTACCTACGAATCTCCGCCAAGCATGTGACGCTCAACATTCAAACGCTCGATTTCACCGCCGTCGGTAAAGTCCATATCGAGCAAATCGACGATCCCGAACGCCGCGCCTTCGATACCGACTTAGTAACGTGGACCAACGACGCCAAGCTCCTGCGCATGGCGCATCCGGCGTACGTGCGCTCCGGTGATCAAACCTTGCGAATCGACGGCATCACCGTCAACTTCGACGACGATACCGTTCATCTCGGAAAAGTTAGCGGCGGCGTCGACGTCGCGCGCTAACTCCTCTCTCCGCCAAGCTTTTTCTTGGCCTCGGCGATCAGCTTCTTGACCTTCTGACCGCCTTTGTGCCCGATTTCCTCGTAGAAATCCGAGCCATACTTTTCCTTGACGACCTTGCCGCCTTTTTGACCGATGGACTCGTAGAATTCAACGCCGTGGCGATCGCGCGTCGCTTTGCCACCCTTGCGACCAATGTCTTCGTAAAATGTGGAGCCGTACCGATCGCGTACGGTGTCTCCCCCTTTCTTACCCGCTTCACGAACAGACATTTCTCGCTTTGAGGCGGGCTCGTTCTTCTCAGCCATCGGTCTACCTTACCCAATATGGGTATGATGGCCGCTACGATGCCGTCGTTTTGCGTTTCGGTCGCTGACCGCCCTTTTGGCCGATCACTTCATAGAACGAGGGGCCGTACTTGCTTTTCGTCGCTTCCCCGCCCTTGCGGCCGATTTCTTCGTAAAATTCCGAGCCATACTTTGCCTTCACGCGCTCGCCGCCGCGGCGGCCTGCCTCGCGAACGCTCATCCCACCGGCCTGTCCGGTCTCTTGTGCCATGTCGAACATCCTCTCTCGAGTCAAGTGCAGTACTCTATTCCCATACAAGCGCTCGGTAAACTCAGGATTCCCTGAGAATTCCCCGGATTAGCGTTAATTCGGGGTTGGAGCCGCAACGAGATCGAGGTAAACTGCCTGCGCTTGCGCGCGAAGATGCTCGAGATTCCCATCGTTCTCGATCACGAAGTCGGCGCTTGCGCGTGCGAGCTGCGGCTCGATCTGCGCGGCCACGCGCGCGCGCACGCGTCCTTCGTCGAGTCGATCGCGCTCGACGACCCGAGCGATGCGCTGCTCGAGTGGCGCGACAACGAGCACCGATTTATCGACGAGACGATCGTAGCCGGTCTCGAAAAGTAAAGGCACGACGTGAACGATTGGCTGGCCCGGTTTCGCCAGCGCTTCACGGCCGAGCGCGACGCGGCGAATGTGCGGGTGAAGCAGCGCATTGAGCCGCTCCCTGGCCGAGCGATCGGCGAAGACGATCTCCGCGAGCTCCGCACGGTCGAGCGCGCCGTTGCGCACGGCCTGCGGCCAGAATCGAGCAATTTCCCGCAGCCCATCGCTGTTCGGAGCGACGACTTCGCGGGCGATCGCATCGGTATCGATGACGAACGCTCCAAGCTGCGCGAAGATCGCCGCCACCGCACTTTTTCCCGCACCGATGCCGCCGGTCAAGCCCACGCGCATCGCGCGGGCTAACCCTCAGTCGCCTCCGCCGGCGGCGGCGCGGTCTCTTCGATCCCGATCTCTTCCTCGGCAGCGAGCCGCTCGATCTCCTCGAGCGGAACGTCGGCGACGTGTTGAATCGAAGCCGTAATGCGTCGAGTCGCGTGGTTGATCGTCAAGAGCGTGACTTCGACCTCCTGCCCCGCGCCAAACTGTGCCGACACGTCGAACTCCCCTTTGGGAACCATTGCGAGGATACCCGGAATCACTTCGACGAGCAGATAGTTGGGCGTCACCTTGACGATTTGCGCGCTCAGCTTGTTGGTTTCGTAAAGGCGGTCGGCGTATTGGTCCCACGGGTCGGGCAACGCATGCTTGAGCGAGAGGCTGACTTTTTTTGCCTCCGGATCGAACTTCATAATTTCGACGTGCACGACGTCGCCGATCTTCACTACTTCGGACGGATGTTTGATGCGCGCGTAGGCCAGCTCGCTGTTGTGAATCAAGCCGTCGATGCCGCCAAGGTCGACGAACGCGCCAAAATCGGCCAAGCGGACGACGACGCCTTCGCGAATCTGTCCGACTTCGAGCGTGTCGAGAAGTTCCTGCTTCTTTGCCTGCAGCTCTTCCTCGAGCACGAGCCGCTGCGAAAGCACTACGCGATGACGCTTGTGATCGAGGTCGATGACCTTCAATCGCAGATGCTGACCGACGAGTTCTTCGAGATTCCCGACGGGCTGCCGGCGAATCTGCGAGGCCGGTACGAAGCCGCGCATCCCGAGATCGACCAACACGCCGCCTTTGACGACTTGCGTAACCGTCGCTTCGATGACTTCATCGCGCTCGTGCGCTTCGATCACTTTCTCCCAGGTCTTGAGCGCGCGCGCGCGCCGTTCCGAAAGGAAGAGCGTCCCGTCCAACTCGTCGATGCGATGGACCATGACTTCGAGCGTGTCGCCGACGCGCAAGAGTTTCGGGTCGACGGCGAGCGACAGCTCGCGGAACGGCAGCACGCCTTCGGACTTGCCCCCGACGTCGACGAGCACTTCGTCTTTGTCTTTCTGGACGATCGTTCCGGTCAGTACCTGACCTTCATCGAGAACTTTGAGCGATTCTTCGTAGAGGCGCTGCTCGAGCGCTAGCTGATCCTCGTCGTAGTGACTCGGTGCGATTTCAGTAGTAGTGATTTGCCTTTCCCACTTTCATAAATTTATCGTTGGCATCGTCGGCACCACCAGGTTCCCCGACCTGACAGCACCGTTCGCAGGATGCCGCTGCCGCAGCGCGGACACGGCTTCGCGCTTCTGCCGTAGACCGAGAGGTTGTTTTGGAAACTCCCTTGCAGTCCGTCGGCATCGACGTAGTCGTCGACGCTCGTCCCACGCATCGCGATCGCGCGTTGCAATACGTCGATGATGGCCCGACGCAAGCGGTGAACCGCCGGCGCCGTTAACCTTCCCGCCGGGCGGCTCGGACGGATCCGAGCTTCCCAGAGCGCTTCACACGCATAGATATTACCTATGCCTGCGACGCGCCGTTGATCGAGGAGGAATGCCTTGACCGGCGTCGTCCGCCCCGACAGCATACCGATAAAGGCTTCCTGTGTAAAGTCTGAGTCTAAGGGCTCGATGCCCAGCTCGCGGTCCCATGCTTCACCGGCGCAGACCAAGCGCATGCGGCCAAAGGTGCGGACGTCGGAAAAGCGCAGACTGCCGGCATCGCGCAAGTGCAGCACGACGTGCGTGGCCGGCAGTTCGGGCTCGCCGTTCTGCGACACGACGAGGCGTCCGGTCATGCGCAGGCTGATGACGATGGACCGCCCTGACCCCAGCTCGACGATCGCGTATTTTCCGCGCCGGCGCACGGCCTCGATGCGCTCGCCGGCAAGGGCAGTTACAAACGAGAGCGCCGGCGGCGCTACCGCCACGCGTGCGAGACGCACTTCGGCGTGCTCTATCGTCGCGCCGGCAATTTTGCTGCGGAGGCCTCGAACGATCGTCTCGACCTCCGGAAGCTCGGGCACGCGCCGGATCTACCCCGGCGGCGGAACGTCGTGCAAATCGAGGGTGACGCCTGCGGTGATTCCATCGGAGGCGGCTTCACCGGCACGCAATTCGATGACGTACTTTGCTTGAGCGCCTTCGCGCGGAATTTCGTCGTCGGGCAATGCCGGCGCAACCGTCGGCACCGCGGAAAAGACTCGCCGCACGCGTCCGTTGCCCGCGACGAAGATCATGTCGAGCGACACGAGCGTATTCTTCATCCAAAAGTTGACGAAGTCGTCGCCCTTGAAGACGAAGATCATTCCGCTGTGCGGCGGCACTTGCGTTCGATCCATCAAACCGCGCTCTCGCTGGGCGTCGGTTCGCGCCACTTCGAGCGTGAGATCCGCGCGCGGCGCTTGAATAACAACGGTCGGCAAAGCCATCGCCAGCACGACGGCAAAAAGGAAGCTAGACACGTTCGAGAACCTCGCGGATCGCCTCGACATCGTACCAGTTGCGGCCGGACTTGAGCGTGACCTCGAGCGGCACCGAGAGTTCGATCGCGCCCTCCATGTGCGTGCGGACGAGCGCGGCGGTCTCAGGCAACGCGTCCCGGTGCACCTCGAAGATCAGCTCGTCGTGGATCTGCAAGAGCATCGTCGCGTCGAGCCCCGCCTGGGTGAGAGCACGATCGATCCGCACCATCGCTAACTTCATGAGATCGGCCGCACTGCCTTGCAATGGGGCGTTGGTCGCCTCGCGTTCGGCAGCAGCGCGCAACATGTAGTTTCCAGAGACCAGCCCGGGCATATACCGGCGCCGCCCGAGAATCGTGGCGACGTAGCCGTTGCGCCGGCCCTCGGCGATGGTCCCCTCGATATATTCACGAACGTCGGGGAAACGCGCGAAGTAGGCGGTTGTAATTTCCTTTGCCTCGCTGCGACTGATCTCGAGCCGCTGCGCCAAGCCGAAATCGGACATCCCGTAGAAGAGTCCGAAGTTGACGCTCTTGGCCATACGCCGCTGATTCGGATCGACCGATTGATCCGGCGAAATCGAAAAAATCTGTCGCGCGGTGAAGTCGTGAATGTCTTGCGCCTCCTCGAATGCGCTGCGCAGCGCTCGATCTCCCGAGAGATGCGCCATCAATCGAAGTTCGATTTGACTGTAATCGGCGGCGAGA
Source organism: Candidatus Eremiobacterota bacterium (assembly GCA_019240525.1). Lineage (GTDB taxonomy): Bacteria > Vulcanimicrobiota > Vulcanimicrobiia > Vulcanimicrobiales > Vulcanimicrobiaceae > Cybelea. The sequence continues at coordinate 1,532,565 of JAFAYE010000001.1, read as the reverse complement.
AGAACGTATTCGTCGCTCTTTGAGACGAAAGCGCGCCGAATGCGCCGTCCCAGCTCGCCGCGCACCGGGATGTTTTGCAAGTTCGGATTGGTCGAGGAGAGCCGCCCCGTCGCCGTGGCCGTTTGATTGAACTCCGTCCGCAAACGGAAATCGCGTTGGTCCACGAGTTGGGGTATGACGTCGACGTACGTGTTCTTGAGTTTCGTGACCTCGCGCCACTCGAGCACGAAGCTGCAGATGGGATACTCGCGCGCCAGTCCTTGGAGGACTTCAACGCCGGTCGCCCACCCTGTCTTCGTCTTCTTGCCCCCCGGTATGCCCAACTTGCCGAAGAGCACTCTGCCCAACTGCTGCGGCGATCCGATATTGAACTCTTCACCCGCGAAGTCATAGATACGTTGCTGCAGGCGCGCGGCCGCGGCTTCGACTTCATCGCCAATCGCATGCAGTTCGCGCGGGTCGATCGTGACGCCGGCCGATTCCATCGCCTGTAGCACCGGCGCGAGAGGAACCTCGACCTCTTCGTAGAGAGCAAGCTGTTCGCGCGCCTCGAGCTCGCGGCGAGTCACTTCAATCAACTGCAGCGAGGCGTCCGCATGCGCGGCCGCGTCGCCCGGGAGTTCCGCCCGCAGAAACTGCGCCGCCGCGTCTTCGACGTCGGCAAATCCGCGCGACGGGTCGAGGAGATGCACGGCAATCATGGCATCGTCGGAGAAACGCGCGTTGCGCACTCCTCCCGCGCGCATGACGTGCAGCAGTCGCTTTGCATCGTATGCGCCAACCGCGGCGGCCTCGTCGAAGAGACGTTCGAGCGCCCGTCGCACGTCCGCGTGCTCGAGGGCTCCTCTCGAGAAGCTCACGCCCTCGCCGGCACGACCGCTCACGCCAATGGCCTCACCCCGCAGCGCGAGAACGATTCGCGCCGACCCGAGCAGCGACAGAAGCTCATCGGCCAATCTGGAGAAGTCGGATGGATCGACCGACGTCTCGTAGCTTCGGTACGCGCCCACAAGCTTCTCCGCCGTACCGAAAAGCGGCAAGTCCGAGGGCGGATCGAGTTTCGCGAGCAACGTCTTGAACTCTAAATCGCTGTACAGGCGATAGAGCTCCGCGCTGGGCGGCGCTTCGTACCGGCTGCTCTGCCAGTCAATCGAGAGGGGCAGGTCCCGGCGTACGATCGAGACCGCACGGCAAAGACAGGCTTGTTCGCCATACTGCTCGATGAGCCCGACGAGTTTTGGATTCCCCGCAAGGGATGGATCGGCAATAAGGGCGTCAAGCGAGCCGGCCGCCTGCAAGAGTTTACTCGCCGTCTTTTCGCCGACACCGGGAATTCCCGGAAGATTATCTGAGGGATCGCCTTTGAGACCGCGATAATCCGCGAGTTGGGACGGTTCGAGACCGAAACGCGCGCGCACCGCTGCAGGATCGTATCGTCCGAGCTCGCTAATGCCGCGACGCGTCGTCAAGACGGTGGTGCGGTCGTCAACGATTTGCAAGAGATCGAGGTCGCCGGTGACGACGATGGTCTGCTCGCCCGACGCTTCGGCCTGAGCGGCAAGCGTCGCAATCACGTCGTCAGCCTCTTGGCCCTCGATCTCGACGACGGGTATACGGTACGTTTCCAAGACGCGCCGCACGAGCGTGAATTGACTGCGTAGTTCGTCGGGCATCACGCGTCGCTGCGCTTTGTATTCCGCGTAAAGCTGGACGCGATGGGCCGGCATTCCCTTGTCGAAAGCGGCCAAAATGTGCGTCGGCCTCTCGTCGGCGATGATCTTATTGAGCATCATCGTAAAGCCGTAGACGGCGTTGATCGGTACGCCTTTGCTCGTGGTTAGGCCCGGCAATGCAAAGAAGGCCCGATAGACCAAGCCGTACGTGTCGAGCAGCATCAATGCCATCCGGCTGACTACCGTACGACGATCGTCGACGAGCCGGCGCTCACGCCGCCATCGTCGGCAATCCCAAGAACCGAGAGTTCATAACGTCCACTCCGTGGGGGAAGCGCGACCGCAATGCCGCCGCCGTCCGCGCGCGTGACGCTCCACGAAACGGCTTGCGTCTCGGCCTCTGAGAGCGACAACTGCGGCGGCGGCTCGGTACGGCGCACAAAACCCAGAACCTGCGAACGATCTCCGGTCGAGTTTACCCAAGGGTGCCAGGTTGGCGTTTCCGGCGCGCTGCTTTGGGTCGTGGTTACGCCGATGGCGAGCAGGCCCGGCGCGGTGGCAAAGAGAGCGCTGCCGGTCGCCGTTCCACGACTGATGCGTACCACGAACGTTCCGTGCCCGACGGCGTCGCCTGCGAAGGCGATCTTGGCCGATTCGCTCGGCGCGTATTCGGCGCTCGGAACGCTCAGTCTCGCCGCGCTCGGACGACCCGGCGCGGCAAGCGTTATCGGTGCCGTGCTCCATTCCAACGCACCGTCGCGCACGAATGCGGCGCCAACCCGCAGTTCGCCGGCGGCGTCGGAAGCATGCAGTTGCGCGACCGCCCGTCCCCCGGCCGTGCTCACGGTCCGCACGTCGATGCCGAGCGCGCTTTCGAAGGTGAGCAGCGCGCTGCCTTGCGCGCCCGGCGCTTCGGCCTCGACGCGAATCGCTTCATCGGCGCGATAGACTGCGCGATCGAACGTCATGCGCACGTTCGCGCTTCCGCCCTCCGTTGATGGCGAGGCTGCTTGCGGGTCGACGCGAACCTGCCCGGCGTCCTCAGCGCGTCCGCCTCGATCGATCCATGCAAGCAGAAAGTTCGTGCCAAGCTCCGGCGAGTGAAACGTTCCGCGCGCGTGACCGTCGCCGTCCAAGGTTAGCTGTTGTTCGTCGCCGGTCGCGCCGTGCGTCAACTCGACGGTAACGTTGGCACCCGCAAGCGGCTTCGAATCGAGCCCATCGGCGTAGACGTCGAAGTTGCAGGCGGCGCCGGGTGCCAGTTCGCTGCGATCGACGATCAATCGCAGCGCGGCCTGCGCCGTGGGAACGGTGACGCGAGTGTCGGCCGTCGCTCCGCTCGAATCGACGTGCACGCCGTACGTTGACGCCAGTTCGTCATTGGGATGGGGAATGTCGAACGTGGCGTTGCCGCTCGCGTTTGTCGTCACGGTCGCGTCGAACCACTCCGTGGTCGCCCACGGCAGAGTATCCGGCACCTGGACGACATCGACGTGTGGCGACCGCACGACGTGAACGTGCACGGTCACGCCGCCACGCGACGCCCGTACCGAAATCGGCACGTCCGCTCGCGGATCGCACGCACCATCGCACGCCCCACTGACGTCCAGCGAGAGTCCCGCCGCGTTGGCATCGACATCGACGGTTGCCCCACCGACACCGCCGGCCGTTTGAGCGAGCACGGTATATTCGCCCGCCGCCGCATTTTCGGGAAGCGGTAAGCTCGCCAAAAAAGCACCTGCCGCATCGAGCGGCGCGCGCACCTGCGCGACAACCGTTGCGCCGGCACGAAGGGAGACGACCGCGCTTCCGGTGCTTGCACGCAAGATGCCGCGCGTGCGCGTCCGCGCGAAACCCGCGACGCGCACGACATCGCCGGCGTGGACGACCGCCGAATCCGTTCGCACGCCGACGATCGTTTCGGGGAGCGGTGGTTGCGGAAGCAGACTTAAGAAGGCGTAACTGCTTCCCCACTGCGCTAGCGCGAAAACCGGGCGCGGCGACCGATTCCAGCGTACGATTCCGTCAGGGTCGGTCGTCGCCGCAAGCAAACTCCGATTGACGACGAGTTGCACGCGCATTCGCGCCAACGCTCGGCCGGTGCCAAGGTCGGCACCGTAGAGCACCAATCCGCCCGGAGTCTGTTTCGAAATCAAGCCGATGCGCGAGCGATTAATCCAAACTTGTTCGCCCACGTTACCGCGCCGAGCTTCGACGACAAAGAATCCTTCGCGCGCACCGAGCGGCAGCGGGACGACATTTGACTGAAACTGATAACCGCCCGGCGGCGAAAAGGTGAAACCGAGCACCGCTCGCCGAGCGCTCGTCGAAAGCGCGCGAGGGCTAAAGTTCGAGCCCGCGGTCAAGACGTCGGCGGGGTCCACTTGGTATACCGCAAACGTAATCGGAGCGCTTGAATAGGTATCCAAGCGAACCGCAGCAGTCTTCCACGGCACGGTCGAGTCGGCGGCAAAGAGTTGAAAGTTCGCGTCGAGGCGGTGCAAGTCGACGATCTGTCGCTCGGCCCGAATGGGTGTGACGCTCGCACCGGCAATCAGAACTCCCGCAGCGACGAGTCGAGCAGTTCGACGAAAACGAGCGCCCTGCATTCGTTCGCGTGCTTCGGCAGGTCGAAGCGCGAAGCCCGCGTAAAGCGCAGTAGCGTGGACGAACAAGCGGCAGGAGAGCGCCCCACCTCGACGCGATGCCGTTTCTGTGGCTTCGAAGAGGGCCAAAACGATGCGCGCACCGTGCGCGAAAAGACGCATTTCCAAGTCGTCGTCGCGTGCGGGTCGTGCGGTCATCCCTTCGCGGTTCTTTCACGGAATTGACGTTCGTGGCGATGCGATTCTGCGTTGCATTGGCGGCGGCGATGCTTGCCGGCGGTGCGTTCGCCGCGGCCGCAAACGCCCCCGCGCCCGGTCCGACGCGCATTATGATCCGGCTGCCGAACGTTCCGCTTCACACCGAAGTGGTCGTCGAGGTCAACAACAAGGGACAGGTCGTGCGCGTGAAGTCGACCAAGCCCAGCAAACTCTCCAGCTTCAATCTCAAAACCTACGGCAATGCGCTGCAAATGTGGATTCGGCATTGCCATACTAGCGGCGGCACGACGTCGTGCACCGCACAAGTCGGTCTCTACCGAATCACGTACGATTACAACCCCAAGAACGGGAACGTTGCACGACGCATCGCTTTGATTTCGGCCGGCGGAAGTTGGGCCAACGAGCCCGGCGCCGCTAACGTGATGATGCAAATGTACATGAAGCAGCAGGCGGCTGCCGCGCAAGCACAGCGTAAAGCGCAGGAAGAGTACAACGCGAAGCTGCCGTCGCTCAATCAGATTCGCGGCGTTCCCACGCCCAAGCCGACGCACGAACCGACCTTGCCGCCGCGCAACTTCTAAAAGCAGCCGTTGCGGTTCCTAACCTACCGCGCGACCGACGGCCGACCACGGCCGGGCGTGCTGGAGGGCGAGATGATTCGCACGATCGGCACGTCCACGCTGCGCGAATACATCGAGCTCGCGCCGCACGAGCGCATCGCGTGGCACACACCCGACGATCTGATTGCGCTTTCGAGCGTTACGCTCGACCCGCCGGTGCGACCGGCGCGCAACGTCTTCTGCGTGGGTCGCAACTACCTCGAACACGCCCGCGAAGGTGCGCGCGCGGCGGGCCGCGAGCTCAAGCTCCCATCGGTGCCGACGTTCTTTACCAAAGCGCCGACCGCGATCGCCGCGCCCGGCGCGCAACTGCAATTGAGCGCTGCGGTTTCGCGCGAGTACGATTACGAAGCCGAACTCGCCGTCGTCATCGGGGCCGAGTGCAAAGACGTCCCCGAAGCGCAAGCCTCGCACGTGGTTTTCGGATATACCGCGCTCAACGACGTTACCGCGCGCGACCTGCAACGAAATCACGGCCAATGGTTCAAGGGTAAGAGTCTTGACTCGACGTGCCCCGTCGGTCCGTGGATCGTGACGCCCGACGAGTTGGGCGATCCCCGCTCGCTCGAGCTGCGCCTGCGTCGCAACGGAGTTGAAAAGCAGCACGGAATTGTATCGGACATGATCTTCGGCGTGCCGCGATTGATTGCCGAGCTTTCCAAGGGAATGACGCTCCTTCCCGGCGATATTATTGCAACCGGAACTCCGCAAGGCGTGGGTTTTGCGCGCACGCCGCCCGAATTTCTTACCGACGGCGATCTCTTGGAGGTCGAAATCGAACGCATCGGCATCCTGCGCAACTCAATTCGGATCGCGTAAGGCGCACGAGAGGGCGCCGTCGCATCAGAGCCGTATGACCGGTGGTCTATGATCGTTGCCGTTCCCCGCGAGGCTGCGGTAAAGGAGCGACGCGTGGCACTCGTGCCCGAAACCGTCGCGCGATTCGCTAAATCGGGCGCCAACGTGCGCGTGGCCCGTGGCGCCGGCGACGCCGCCGCCTTCCCCGACGAGCTCTACGCGGCAGCCGGGGCGACCTTTGCCGACGACGCCGCTTCGCTCGCGCGCGATGCCGATGCGCTGGTCTGCGTCGGGCGCCCAAGCGACGAAATACTCGGCGAGCTGCGCGCCGGCAGCGTGGTCGTCGGGTTCTTTAATCCGCTCGGCGATCCGGCATACGTCAAGCGTCTCGCCGATGCGAAGCTGACGGCGCTCGCGATGGAGATGATTCCACGAATCACTCGCGCGCAATCGATGGACGCGCTCTCCTCGCAGAGCAATATCGCGGGATACAAAGCCGTTCTGTTGGCCGCGGCGCATCTACCGAAATTTTTTCCGATGCTCACCACGGCGGCGGGCACGATCGCACCGGCGAAGGTCCTCGTCCTCGGTGCGGGTGTCGCGGGACTCCAAGCGATCGCAACGGCCCGGCGGCTTGGCGCAGTCGTCAGCGGTTACGACGTGCGCGCGGCGGTCAAAGAACAAGTCCTGTCGCTCGGAGCGAGCTTCCTCGAGTTCGATCTCGGCGCCGACGCCGAGGGGAGCGGCGGATACGCAAAAGAGTTGACGGCCGAGCAGCAGGAGCGACAACGCGCGTGGATGGTCGAGCAAATAGGCGCCAACGACGTCGTGATCACGACCGCGCTGGTACCTGGCCGCAAGGCGCCGGTGCTCATTAGCCAGGCCGCGGTCGAGGCGATGAAACCGGGCAGCGTCATCATCGACCTGGCCGCCGAAGCCGGCGGAAACTGCGCGCTCACTCTTGAGGATCAAATCGTGACGACAGGCAACGGCGTCACCGTCGTCGGCGCCGTCAACTTGCCGAGCACGATGCCGGCCGACGCCAGCCGGCTCTATTCGCGCAACGTTTACGCGCTGCTCTCCCCATGGATCAAAGACGGTGCGCTCCACGTCGACCCAAACGACGACGTCGCCAAAGGTGCCGTCGTTGCGCGTGACGGCGCCGTGCTCATCGAGGCGCGATCGTGACCGAGCTAAGTCATCTCGTACCGTTGCTGACCGTGCTCGTACTCGCTGTTTTCGTCGGCTTCGAGGTGATCGCGAAGGTGCCGACAACGCTGCACACGCCCTTGATGTCCGCTACCAACGCCATACACGGCATCGTGCTCGTTGGCGCGATCGTCATCGTCGCTCACCTCTTTGGCGTCGATCACGGCCCGGCACTCGTCGGACTTGCCGTCGCCGCCGTGACGTTCGGAGCCATCAACGTCTTCGGCGGTTTCGCCGTCACCGAACGCATGCTACAAATGTTTCGCCGTAAGGACGATCGCAAGTGAACCCGACGAGCCTCGCAATCGACCTGGCGGACATTCTCGCCTTCGCCCTCTTCATCTACGGTCTGCACGAGCTGAACTCGCCCGCGACCGCGCGGCGCGGCAATCGCTTTGCCATGGCGGGAATGCTCATCGCGATCGTCGGCATCATCGTACGCACCGGGGCCGCGGGCTGGCCCGCCGTCGCTTTCGGTGTCGTCCTTGGAGCCGCGGTCGGCGTTTACGCTGCCATCAAAGTAAAGATGACCGCAATGCCGCAGATGGTCGCGCTCTACAACGGCGCGGGCGGCGGCGCCGCAGCGCTGATCTCGACGGTCGCGTTTCTGATCGCTGCGCGGACCGGGGGCCTCGACGATGTCGTCGCCGTCTCGCTGGTGCTTTCCGCCATTATCGGTGCGATAAGCCTCGCCGGCTCGATCGTCGCGTTTCTCAAGCTGCAAGAACTCATGACCGGGCGTCCCGTAACCTACTCCGGCCAGCAACTGGTCAATGGCGCCGTACTGCTCGCGATCGTGGTTTTGGCGGTGTGGTTAATCGTTACGCTCGGGATGCTCCCTGGCTGGGCCTACTTCGCGATGCTCGGCTGCGCGTTGCTGCTCGGCGTATTGTTCGTCTTGCCGATCGGCGGCGCGGACATGCCCGTGGTTATCTCGTTGCTGAACTCATTCACCGGCGTCGCAGTCGCCATCACCGGTTTCGAAATTGACTCCACGCTACTGATCATCTGCGGAGCACTCGTCGGAGCGAGCGGCACCATTCTCACGGTGGCGATGAGCCGCGCGATGAATCGTCCGCTCACCAACGTGCTCTTCGGCGCATTCGGCGCCGCCGGCGGTACGGAAGTGGCGACGGCCGGCGGAGGTCCGCAGCAGATTCGAAGCACCAGCGCCGACGACGTAGGCATCATGCTGGCCTATGCCTCGAAGGTGATTTTCGTTCCAGGTTACGGTATGGCCGTCGCGCAAGCCCAGCACAGCGTCCGCGCGCTCGCGGATCAGCTTGAGAAGCGTGGCGTCAAAGTGCTCTACGCAATTCACCCCGTGGCCGGACGCATGCCCGGTCACATGAACGTATTGCTTGCCGAAGCCAACGTGCCGTACAATCAGCTGCTCGACATGGAAGACGCCAATCCAGAGTTTTCGACTGGCGACGTCGCGCTCGTGATCGGCGCGAATGACGTCACGAATCCGGCGGCACGCAGCGTCGCGAGTTCGCCTATTTACGGTATGCCGATTCTCGACGTTGATAAAGCCGCGAACGTCGTCGTGCTCAAGCGTTCGATGCGCTCGGGGTTCGCCGGAATCGAGAACCCGCTCTACGAGATGCCGAACTGCTCGATGCTCTTCGGTGACGCGAAGGCCTCGGTTGACGCGCTGACGGCCGCAGTTAAGGCGCTGTAGCCGGCGCGGAACCTTCCGTCAGCGGCGGCGGAGCCATCGGCGGCGGCGGCAAATCTTCGGGCTGCGTCGGTGCCGCCTTGCGTTTCTTTCGTTCGGTCAGCTCGATGACGGCAATGTAGAGTACTGGAACGATTGCCAGATTCATGATGGTGGAAACCAGCATGCCGCCCAAGACGGCGGTGCCCAGCGATATGCGCGATTGGGCACCGTCGCCGTGCGCGAAAGCCAGTGGAATAATACCCAGGATAAAGGCGATCGACGTCATGAGAATGGGGCGCAGCCGGGTTGCGGCCGCGTGCGCTACGGCAGCCACTGCTTCCATACCCTGCTCGCGTAGCTGATTGGCAAACTCGACGATGAGAATCGCGTTCTTCGCCGCAAGCCCGATGAGCATGATGTAGCCAATCTGCGCGTAGATGTCCGACGACGTCTGAGCGACGGGGACGAGGTGACCGGCGAGCGCAGAATGGATGATGATGCTCAGAAGCTCGGTAAGCCGACGAAGGTAGATAGCGCCGATCGCACCGAGCAGCGCGACTGGAACCGCAAGCATGATGACGAACGGCGTGGACAGGCTCTCGTATTGCGCAACCAACACGAGAAAGACGAAGAGCAATCCCAGGCAAAAGATCGCGATCGTTTGAGGACCGCTCTGGACTTGTTGGCGAGCAATGCCGCTCCATTCGTAGCCCATGCCCTTTGGAAGATTGTCGACGACGTGCTTCTCGATCGCGGAAAGCGCCTGTCCGGAGCTGGCGTTCGTTCCGGGCGACCCGTCGATCTCCAAGGCGTTGTACTCGTTGAACCGCATAATCGCGACGTTGTTCGTTTGAAAGGCAGTCGTGAGGAACTGACTCGCCGGCATCATCGCGCCCGAGCTGTTGGCAACGTAGATGCGCGATAAGTCCGCGGGCGCAGTTCGCTGCTTCGCGCGCGCCTGGACGACGACCTGATACGACCGCGTGCCATAGTCGAAGAAGTTCACGAACGTCGAACCAGTCGTTGCGTTGATCGTGTTAAAGAAGGTTTGCGGCGTCACGCCGAACGCGAGTGCCTTCGAACGATCGAACGTCGTCACAAAGTAGGGGCCGGTGAAGATCGTCGGGAGGCGGATCGCCGAGAGCGTGGGATCCTGCTTGGCAGCGGCCATGACGGCGTTCCCGACCTTGTTCAGCGTCGGTAGGCCGAGATTGTTGATATCCTCGATCTCGATCGCGAAACCTCCGGTAGAACCCAGTCCCGGAATCGCGGGTGGATTTGCCGGCAGCGCCGTAATGCCCGGCATCTTTTGAAATCGCGTGTACAGGTCGTACTGGATAGCCAGCGCTGAGTTCTCGACGCCGTGCCGCTCGGAGAGCGGCTTGAGCTGCAGGAAAATCGTCGCTTGATTCGAGCTGTTGTTGGCGAATCCAAAGCCGACGCCCGACGTCGCCGCTTCGACCTGCGGCATCGCGAGCATCACGTTCTCGAGTTTCTTGACCGCAGCGGTCGTCTGATCCATGGAGGCTTGAATCGGCAGCGTTACCAAAACGTAGAGCAGACTCTGGTCTTCGTTGGGGAGAAAGCCCGATGGCGTGATTTTGAACATTAACCCGAGCAAAGCGATCGCGCCGACGAAGACCGCAAGCATGATCTTTTGATGCCGGATCAGCATCGGGACCTTTCCCTGATACCACAATGTCAGCGCGTGCAGGCGACCGTTGAACCAAACCATGAACCGGTTCGTCGTCGGTTCCGCGCCGTGAACCAGTTCGTACGTCAGCACGGGGGCGAGCGTCATCGCGGTGAAGAGCGAGATTCCGATCGAGGCGGCCATGGTCAGCGCGAACTGCTGGAAGAGCAAACCAGTCGTTCCCGGCAAGAAGGCGACGGGTATAAAGACCGACATCAAAACCAGCGAAGTGGCGATGACGGCTCCGCCGATCTCTTTCATCGCCCGAACCGTGGCTTGAAACGAATTCGTCTTGTCGTCGACGATGTGTCGCACGATGTTTTCAAGTACGACGATCGCATCGTCCACGACCAGGCCGGTCGCCAGGGTCAACCCGAAAAGCGTTAGCGTGTTGATCGAAAAGCCGAGAAGTTTCATCGCGGCAAACGTGCCGATGAGCGAAACGGGAATCGTTAATGCGGGGATAAGCGTGCTGCGCCAATTCTGCAGGAAGATGAAGATGACCAAGACGACGAGCAGAATGGCGATCAGCAGCGTTACGATGACTTCTTTGATCGAAGCGCGTACGAAGTCCGAGGTGTCGAACGCGATCTTGTAAGCGTAGCCCGTCGGCATGGTTTGGGCGATGTGTGCCATCGTTGCGCGAACGTTGGTGGAAATCTGCAGCGAGTTTGCCGTTGGCTCGCCCTCAATTGCAAGCACGACCGCCGTCTGACCGTTGTAGCGCGCCGACGTAATATAGTTTTGGGCCCCCAGCTCGACTTGCGCGAGGTCGCCAAGGCGCAGGTAGCCGCCGTTCGGCTGAGCCGCCACGACGATCTGCTTGAATTCGTCCGGCGTCTGCAGCCTGCCGTTAATCGAAATCGGTATCTGGTACGGCTGGTCGCCGGTCGTCGGCGGCTGGCCGAGCGCGCCGGGCGCGACGTCGGCATTATTCTGCTTGATCGCGCTGATGAGCGTATCCAGCGAGATATTGTTCGATTGCAGCTTGTGCGGGTCGACCCAGATTCGCATCCCGTACGTGCGGTCCCCAAGCACTTCCACCTGGCCAACGCCGGGAACCCGCTTGAGATTTTCGATGACGTTCAGGTCGGCATAGTTGCTGACGTCGACGTCGCTGACTGCCGAACTCGTGGAGAGCATTGCGACCGCGATGGTGATATTCCCCGAGCTCTTCTCGACGCTCACCCCTTGATTTTGGACGGCGCTGGGGAGCTGCGCTAACGTCAGATCGACCCCGTGCTGCACGTTGGTCTGATCCGTCGTCGGATCGGTCCCGAGGGCAAACGTGCAGGTGATCACGCTGGTGCCATTGGCACTCGAGTACGATTGCATATATTGCAGGCCGTCGGAACCATTGATATTGATCTCGAGCGGCGTGGTCACCGAGCGCATGACCATCTCGGCGGTAGCCCCGGGATACTGCGACGTCACCGTCACCGTCGGCGGCGAAATCTGCGGATACTGCGAGATCGGAAGCGTCGGAATTGTGACGAGTCCCGCCAGAAGCACCACGAAACTCAGCACCCCGGCAAAGAGGGGTCGCCGCAAGAAAAACTCGATCATGCGGCAACTTTCAAAAGAAACGCCCTCATCTCAAACGAGCGTTCGCACGCTCCCGGGTATAATTCCTGGATTTCGCTCGCTCGGCCGCCCGGTAACCGACAAACCTCAACGGTTGCTCAGACGCCAGCGATCCGCGTTCCATGTGGGAACGAACGCGTTTGGTGCGAAGCCCCGCAGGCGCTTCCGATACGCGTAGACGTAATCGGCGTTGAAGAGATAAAGCACTGGAACTTGCTCTGCGACGATTCGTCCGATTTCGCCGTAGATGCGTTTGCGCGTTTCCATCGCCGTCGCGCTCAAGGCGAGCCGCTCCAGACGCGCGACGCGCGCATCGCACCAGCGCATGTAGTTCGACGGCGCTCGACATCCGAGCACCGAGGAATCGTCGGGATCCGTGCCCATCGTCCAGGGAACGTACGCGAGATCGAAGTTTCCGCTCGCGAGGATACCGCTATGCGGCAGGAAGAGCTGTGCGTTGCTGACCGACTTGATCGCAAGATCGATGCCGCGGTCGCGCAGCGCCGCTTGGACGGCCGCCGCTACCCGCACACCGGTTGCCGTTTCGGCAAACTGCGCGTACGTTAGATGCAAGGTTTCGCCGCCGCGCTGCCGCGTGCCGCTCGGACCGCGGGGCCAGCCCGCCGCATCGAAAAGGCGATCGGCCGATACCGGATCGTATTGCGGTTCCCGCACTGCCGGATCGAACGCCCATGAGAACTGCGGCTGGATCATGTTGGTGACCGGATAAAATCCCAGCGTGATTTTGCGCGAGATTTCCTCGCGATCGATTGACATCGCCAAAGCGCGGCGTATTCGCACGTCGTCGAGCGGCCGATGCTCGGTGTTGAAGACAATACCGGCCACGACCGCGGTTGGTATGGCACGAAAGGTCAGCCGCGGATCGCCGCGTACGACGGCAAGCTGTGCCGGAGCGAGAAGATTCCAATCCAGAGCTCCCGACCGCAGCAAGAGCAGATTGGTCGATGGGTCGGGGATCGTGCGAACGTCCAGACGGGCGACGGCCGGTCGGCCGCGCCAGTACCGCTCGTTCGCGGCATAGCGCAGACCTTCGCCCCGCGTCCACGAAACAAACCGATAGGGTCCGTCCCCGACGCTCGGTTCGGCGTTGAAGCTCGCATAGGCCAACGGCGTTTGCGACCGCAGGACATGCTCGGGCAACACGAACTGCGGCGCGAATCCATAGGAAAAATAGGTCATCACAGCAGGTGCCCACGCCCGTCTCAGATGGAAGATCACCGTGCGCGAATCCGCCGCAACCGCGCGATCGATCAGATTGTAGCCCTCCTGCGAGCGTACCGGATTGCGAGGATCCAGCACCGCGCGCAAAGTGAAGAGCACGTCGCTCGCGGTGACGGGTCGCCCGTCGCTCCAGCGGACCTTGTCGCGCAAATGGTACCGAATCGTCCGCCCGTCCGCAGAGAGACCGCCGTTGCGTACCGTTGGAATTTCGGCCAGCAGCGCCGGCACCGGTCGCCCCCGCTCGTCGACGTCGATGAAGGGTTCGAAGACCAGACGATCGACCTGAAGTTCCACCGATGCGGCGTCGGGAGCGATAAAGAGGGGGTTCAAGTTGGCCGGATCGGCGGCCAGATCGAACCTCAAGGTCGCGATCCTGGCGGCAGACGGCGGCGCGCACCCGCTCCCGCCCACGATTGCGGTTAAAAAACAAAGAAACCATAAGCGGCGGGTTGCGCCGAATAGATTTATGGTGCTATGCTTTGACAGCCGAAGATTCTTCGGCAATTGACCTCCTATGTCGAATATGATGCTGAATGGCGAAGAGCTCGACGAGCTCGATCTTCAAATTCTCGAGGCGTTGCAGCGCAACGCGCGTTCGACCTTTACTGAACTTGCTTCGCTGGTCGGTCTCAAGGCGCCGGCCGTTCACGACCGAGTCAAGCGGCTCGAACAGCGCGGCTACATTCGCGGCTATAGCGCTCATCTCGATCCGGAGCGTCTCGGCTTGCATCTCACCGCATTCGTGAGCTGCTATACGACGCCCGATTGCTCGTACCACGACTTTACGCACCGCCTGAGCGAAATGCCGGAGATTTGCGAGATCCATTCGGTCGCCGGCGAGGAGAGTTTTATCTGCAAAGTCGTCACTCGGTCGACGCAGCATCTCGACGAACTGCTCGGCCGACTGAAGACGACGCCCGGAATGGCGCGCACGCGCACGACGATCGTGCTCAGCATGCCGTTCGAGCGCGGCGGCGTAACGGTGGGTACGTAGTTGGAGAGACCGATGACCGCGGGTGCGCATGCGCTTGGAGTCCATCGCGTGCTCGAGCCAGCCGGAGCAATGCCGCAGGACGCGTGGCGCATCGATAACACGCCGATTGCCGGTCCGAACGAATTGCTCTGTGACGTCGAGGCCCTCAATATTGATTCGGCCTCCTTCAGACAGCTGCGCGACGTCTGCCAATCCGATGCGCGGCAAATCGGCGAGCGCGTCGCCGAAATCGTTCGCGAACGCGGAAAACAACACAATCCCGTAACCGGCAGCGGCGGCATGTTCGTTGGTCGCGTAGCCGCCATCGGCGACGATCTGCGCGCAAAAATCGATCTTTGCCCCGGCGACCGAATTGCGTCGCTCGTGTCGCTGACCTTGACACCATTGCAAATCGACGAGATTCGCGAGGTCGACGTCGCAACCGGCCGTATCTCGGTGCGGGGGCAGGCCATTCTTTTCGAAAGCGGCCTGTGGGCGCGGCTTCCAAGCGATATCGACGAAGGCGTCGCACTCGCCGTGCTCGATGTCGCGGGCGCGCCGGCCCAGGTTCGGCGGCTCTCCTTTCCGGGCGCGACCGTGGTCATCATCGGCGCCGACGGCAAGAGCGGTTTGCTTTCATGCGCGCAAGCTAAAGTGCGCACCGGGCCGCAGGGACGCGTCATCGGCATCGTTCCCGACGGCTCCAGCCCAGGCGCCGAGCTTCTGCTCCGCGAGGGGCTGGTCGACGCGTTGATCGTCGCCGACGCACGTGACGCGCTCAACGCAAGCAATCGCGTTACCGCCGATGTGCCGCAACTCGCCGATCTTGTCGTCAACTGCGTCAACGTCGCGGGCACGGAACTCGCGTCGATCCTTTGCGCGCGCGACGGGGGCACCGTCTATTTTTTCTCGATGTGCACCTCGTTCACCGCTGCAGCGCTCGGGGCCGAAGGCGTCGCGCGCGACGTCACGATGATCATCGGGAACGGCTATACGAAAGGGCACGCCGAGATCGCATTGCAGACCCTGCGCGATCGTCCGGCGCTTGCCCGGTATTTCAACGAAACCTACGCCACGAGGATCAGAGCATGACGACCGTCCCGGCCACGACGCATCTCAAGCGCGCGGCACCGCCCGAACAGTTCCAATACAGAAAGCTCAAACAGGGCGAATTTTGGCGACACATTCCGGCCTATGCCGAGATTGACGAGGCGACGTTTCTCGATCACCTCTGGCAGCAGCGTCAGTCGGTCAAGACCGCCGAGGAGCTGCTGCAAACGATCCGCGACGTCTGCTCGCCGGAGTTCTACGGCGATGCGGAAGCGGGCTTTCGGCGCGCACCGATGGCGGTTCGGGTGTCGCCCTACGCGATCTCACTCATTGATTGGAACGACCCGGTAAACGATCCCATACGCCGTCAGTTTATCCCGCTGGCGTCGACGTCGCTGCCGGATCATCCACGGCTTACGCTCGACTCACTGCACGAGCAGCAAGATTCGCCGGTTCCGGGATTGGTGCACCGCTACGTCGACAAGGCGCTCTTCTTGCCGCTCAACACGTGCCCGGTCTACTGTCGCTTTTGCACGCGCAGCTATGCGATCGGTCCGGATACGGAGAACGTCGACAAAGTCGCGCTCGCCAAGACGCCCAAGCAATGGCAAGAGGCCTTCCAATATATTTCCGAACGGCCCGAGCTCGAAGACATCGTCATCTCGGGAGGCGACGTTTACCAACTGCCGCCCAAGAATATCGAGTTCATCGGCAACGCGCTGCTCGACATTCCGCACGTTCGGCGGATGCGCTTCGCCACCAAAGGCCCGGCGATCATGCCGATGAAGCTGCTGACACACCCCGAATGGGTCGATGCCCTCACGACGATTGTCGAGCGGGGACGCAAAATCGGCAAGGAGGTGGTGCTGCATACGCATTTCAACGCGCCCGAAGAGATCACGTGGATTACCGAAAGGGCGATGCGAGTGCTCTTCGAACGCGGCATTTTTACGCGCAACCAATCGGTGCTCATCCGCGGCGTCAACGATACGCGCGAACGCATGCAGCTGCTCGTCAAGCGATTGGGGCATCTCAACGTGCATCCCTATTACGTATATATGCACGACATGGTCAAGGGCGTCGAGGAGTTGCGCACGACGATCGCGACCGCGGTCGACACCGAGAAATTCGTGCGCGGAAGTACGGCTGGGTTCAACACGCCGACGTTTGTTTGCGATGCCCCCGGCGGCGGCGGCAAGCGGGACGTTCACTCGTATGAGTATTACGATCGCGAGAACGGCATCGCCGTTTACGCCGCGCCGAGCGTCAAGCCCGGGAAGGCCTTCGTCTACTTCGATCCGATCGATCGTCTCTCGCCTCAAGCGCAGTCGCGGTGGTGGGTACGAGAGATCGCCGACGAGATGATCGGCGAAGCGGTCCGCAAGGCCGGCGTCGGCGAACAACAGCTCGTCTTGGCCTGACGCCGCCCCCTAACTCAAAAGCGTATTTTCCATCATTCCCTCGTCCTCGTGCCCCAGGATGTGGCAATGCAGGACGTCTTTGCCCCGATGCTGCTTGTAGCGAATACGAAAGTCGATGGAGCCGGGAGTTCCGCCCCGCATCGGGGGTAACAGAATTGTGTCGCGCAGCGTCACCGGAATCGGCGAGCCGTTGACCGCGTGTACTTCGAAAGAGTTCGTGTGGATGTGAAACGCATGCACCTCGGATGAGGTGTTGGTGAGCGTCCATGCTTCGGCAGTGCCAACGACGGGTTCGAGGTCGATTCGCGTTTCGTCGTAGAGTTTTCCGTTGAGCAGGAACGCCGTGCCCGTTAATATCTCCGTCGAAGGCTTTTCGGAGAACCGCAGGGTTCGCTTGCGGACGATTTCGTTCTCTCGAATAAGCGGGTACTCGCGTTTGGGCAGCGGCAGACTCTTGGGAACGGACATCGATACCGGGCTTCCCTCCACGACAAAGTGAGCGAGGTCGATGTCCGGAAAGTTCATGCCCAAGAGGGCCCGTGAAGCGACGGACTTCAGCGCGTACCGGCCCGGTTTTTTTGCGCGAATCAAGAGCTCGGCGCGCGCCGCTGGAGACATGTCCACCGTCGTTCCGGCGTAAATGGTCGCTGCGTCGACGACGCGAGGCGCTTCGTCCTGGTCCAGCAGTTCGGGAGCCGGAAGATTGATGCCGTCGCGCTCGATGACATAGACCTCCATTCCCGGTAATGCGAGCGGCATGTAGACGAAGTTGGTCCCGTTCAGTATGCGCAAGCGCACGACCTCACCGGGTTGCATCCTGTAAACGGGCGGCTCATGCTGCGTGAACTCGACCGAGGTAAACCCTTTGACCGGTTTTGTGTAGTTGACGAAAGAGACGGGTTGCTCGTTGACCGTAACGATCATGTAATCCGGCGGGCAATTGAAACCTTTGCCCTTCGGAAAAGGAGGTTTGTAGGCGACGAATTCATACTGCAGTCGCTTCGGATCGGAGCGCGACGGGTTCAAAAGAAGACTTTGGACGCTCAGAAAAATCTCCCGCGCCGCTTTGATCTCGGGCACGTCGTCGATCGGGCCCCGAACCACGAGTAAGCCCGCCATTCCGCCGGCTATTTGAACGTCGGTTGCTCCGTGGTGGTGGGGGTGGTACCAATACAGACCGCTTGGATGGTCGGCTGGAATCGGAAACGAGTAGAGAAATGAATCGCCTGGCTCGATCGCGATCATCAAAGCGGTTGGATCGCTGGTACCCACCGGAAAGAATAAGTGCGGAACCGTCTGGATGCCGTGCACGTGCAGGTTCGTCGTATTGAATGCGTGCGGATTATTCATCTGCGAGATGTGCGTCGAGCGGCGCATCGCGAAAGAGCCGGTTTTCGCGACCCCGCCCGCCATGGCTCCCATCGAGGGATCGGCATAGAAGGGGACGAGGGCCTCGGCGGGCGGCCGTTCGTCGGGATTGGGGGGCAGCTTGTTGGTGACGCGGATTCGCAGCGTCTCTCCCGGCCGTGTCTCGATCGTCGGACCTCGCAGCTTGCCATCGTAGGTTCGGGTGTGAAGGGTGTAGCCAAGCATTTCATGCGTACCGTAGTGCACGATCAGCTCGTACGCAGGCTGAGCTCCCATTGCCGACTGCGCTCCCGTTGCCGGCTGGAGCAAAGTAACGTTGGGGGCGCAACTGTCCGCGGCGAGTATCGAACCGGCCGCAATCGTGGCGGCCGAACCGGCAATGAACGAGCGTCGATTCGTCAAAATTTCACTCCTCGTGTTTCTTATACCCCGCCGTGAACCTCAAAACGATCCACGCGGCGTTGCGAGCATCATGACCGGACCCGCCGGTCGAAGCGTGACCAGGGGCGCGATCTCGATTTGCGCGCCGGGAACGAGCGCGAAGCGAAATTCGCGCAGAAGAATTTCCAAAATGACCGTCACTTCCCGTCGTGCGAAAGCTTCACCAATGCAGCGCCGCGCGCCGCCGCCGAAGGGAATGTAGGCGAAGGGCGGCGGCTCCTCGCCAAGCCACCGATCGGGCTCGAACCGTTCGGGGTCCGCGAAGAGATCGGCGCGGCGGTGTAAGAAGAGCGGCGATGCGAAGAGGGTCGTCGTTGCCGCAACGCGGTGCCCGTCGGAAAACGTTACGTCACGGAGCGCTTCGCGCCCAATGATCCAAGCGGGCGGGTAGAGACGCAAAACCTCCTTGACGATGCGATCGAGGTACTCGCAATCGCCGGCGCGCGCCGCAGCGCCCGCCCGATCGTCAATCGGCGGATTCTGTGCCAGCAGATAGAGTGCCCACGTCAAGGCATTGGCCGTCGTTTCGTGGCCGGCGATGAAGAGCGTCATGATCTCATCGCGTACTTGTTGATCCTTCAACCGCTCTGCGCTCGCCGGATCTTGCGAAGCAAGTAACAGCGAGAGCGCGTCGCCACCTTCGCATCCATCGTGCCGGCGCCGAGCGATGAGCGAATAGATGATCGCATCGAGCATACGATGCGCCCGCCAGAAACGCCGCGTGTTGCGAAAGGGAAGCCGTTGGCGCAAGGCGCCCAGCGGAGTGAGCATCGCCGGAAACTCATTCATCATGAGCCTCAGCGCATCGGCAACGGCGCCGGCCGATCCGCTTTCGTCGCTGCCGAAGAGCGTTTCAGTGGCGATGCGCAGGGTCAGTTCGGTCATCGCCGCATGCACGTCGAAAGCGTTGCCGGCAGAGATGCGTCGAGTGAATTCCTCGGCGTCACGCTCCATCACACGAACATACTCCGCGATGCGCTCGCGATGGAATGCCGGCTGGACGATGCGCCGCATCTGCCGATGCAGCGGATCTTCGCTGGTGAGCAAGCCTTCGCCGAGCAACAGGCGGAGCACGCGCGTCCCAAGTGATTTCGAGAAGGCGTCCTGCTGGGTGACCAGCATCTCCTTGATCAGCGCCGGCTCGTTAACGAACACATACGAACGCCAGGGCAGCGCGAAGGCGAAAAGATTCCCATACTCTTCGGTCGTGACGCGCAAGAAACCGGGAAAGCGCCGAAACGGCGTCGGCAGCAACCCACGCAACGCCGTGTATGAACTCGGTCCTGGGATCTTAGCGTGCGTCACGTTCTTCATACGCGGCAACCTCGCCGTAACGGCAGAGAACGCGATATTCGCCGCGCTCGACTTCGGCGGCGACTCGAGGCCGCACCCGAGCCTGATAGCTAGCGTTTGCGTAGTCGTCGGCGTACACGAGATACCGCACTCCGGCGGCGCGATCGATCGTCGCCTCGGGGCGCTGCGCTGCGATGGCCGAGAACCATTCGTCATGCGTCGCCAGCGACGCGTCTTTCGGCACGCAGGCGAGGGCGCGCCGTGCGGCGTCCAGATCGCCGTAATAAGAATGAAGGTAGTGGAGCGGGTGCAACGGATTGAATCCGATCAGAAAGAGGACGCAGAGCGCGGCGGCGACGGCGCTCCATCCGGCGGCGATGCGGTCGCCGCGGCGACGTTCCAGCGACGCAACGCTCGTGACCGTCGCGACGAGTACCCAGGCAATCCATAGCGCCGCGTAATGATCGCCCATGCGCCAGACGTACCCTGAGTTCGCGAGCAAAACGATCGCTCCGCCGGGCAATGCGAGCAACGCCCACGGCGAGCGCAGCGGCAGCAGCGCGAGCGGCACGATCGCCTCAAGCACGTAGGTCAATCGGCCGAACGTAAAGATTGCCCGCACGAACTGCGCGGGGTGCGTGAACGGCGAAAGGATTAACGCGAGCGGCCCGTCGGCAAAAGAGTAAACGTAAAAGTGACCGGGCACCCAACCCCCGAGGCGCGGCGCGATGACGCCGTAGTATGCGCCGAGCGCCGCAGAGGCGCCAAGCGCCAGCGCCCCTCCCGAGGTCGCGAGCGCGCGCGGGGCCGCAGTGAAGCCGTCGAGCAGACCGTTTCCCGTCAAACGCGGGCGCAGACCAATTGCGAACAAGACCGCGCCCAAGCCAATCAGCGTTAGCGCTGCATCTTCGCGCAGACCGATTGCAATGAGCGCACAGAGCGAGAACCCGATCCACTGCCGCCGATCGGCGAACAGAATGAGCCCAAGCACGAGCGGTGTGAAAAGGCCGAGTTCGTGAAACTCGTCGAAACCGAGTGCTAGTAAGGGAGGATAGAGCAATGTGAGCATTCCTACACGCTCGGCGAGATTTCGCTGCATGTAGGGACGCGCGATCGCGGCTACCAGAGGCCCGCAGAGCGCCGTCGCCGCCGCCTGAACGATTTGCAACGGCAAGGCACTCCGCGTCGCCGCCACCAACGGCCAGAGCACAACCAGCGATGGCGACCAGTGGTATCGAAAGTGCGACCCTGCTTCGACGCCGTTGCGCATGCCGCCAAACGCATCCGCGACGATTTGGGCAAACGTTCCGGTGTCCGAACCGTACGTCCATAACTTGGTCCGCGCGATCGCAAGCGCGCAGAGCACGAGGAACTCGATGGTCGCCCATAGCCAGACTCTCACGGGCAGGCGCCTTCAAATGCATCGACCAAGCCTGCCAGACGATGAAACGGATCTGCGTCTTCTGTGGCTCGCATCTCGGCAGGGACGTTTCGTACGCTAACATGGCGATCGAGAGCGCGCAAGCCATCGTCTCCGCGGGCTATGGCGTGGTCTACGGTGGCGGCGGCGTCGGTTTGATGAAGGTCCTCGCCGACGCGGCGCTCGCGGCAGGCGGCGAGGTGATCGGCGTTATTCCACAGGCGCTCGCGAGGAGCGAACACGCGCATGAAGGCCTCACGCAGCTTCACGTGGTTCGGACGATGCACGAGCGAAAAGCGAAAATGAACGATCTAAGCGATGCGTTCGTCGCTCTTCCTGGCGGATTCGGAACGATGGACGAACTTTGCGAGGTGCTCAGTTGGCGCCAGCTGCGCATCCACGATAAACCCATTGGATTGGTGAATTACCGCGGCTACTACGACGCATTGCTGGCACTCTTCGATTCGATGGTTGTGCAGGGGTTCGTCGGTCCGCACACCCGCACGCTCTTCACCGACGCGCCCTCGATCGGCGAACTGCTGGCCGCAATGTTCGCGGAAAAAAATTTGCCGTAGCCGTTACTCGGAGAGGGCGGTCGTGACGATTCGCTCTTGTTCGACTGCGTGCCGCCCGGCGTATCCTTCGCTAGGACTCGCCCGATAGCCGCGTCCGATGTATTCGATGTCGAAACCGTCGCGCTTCCCTTCGAGCAAGCGACGGCGCACGAACGCGCGCGCACCCATGTTCTTGGGCTCTTCCTGTACCCACACGATCTTCTTGAGCTTGGGATAGCCCCCGATGATTCGATTGATTTCCGCGACCGGCAAGGGCGCGAGCAACTCAATGCGCGCGATGGCCGTACGTTCGAGCGCCGCGTACGCCGTGTGGCCGATAAGGTCGTGATAGATCTTGCCGCTGCAAAGAATGAGACGCTCCACGTTCTCCCGTTCGAGCGATCTGGGATCGTCGATGACGGGCGCGAATGCGCCCCCCGCCATGTCGTCGAGGAAGCCGGCCGCACTCTCCGTACGCAGCAATGATTTTGGCGTCATGATCACGAGCGGCACCGCCATCGGCGAGCGCGCCTGCAAGCGCAGCAAGTGATAGTAGTTGCTGGCGACCGACGGCGAGGCGACGCGCAAGTTGCCTTCGGCGACGAGTTGCAGAAAGCGCTCGAGCCGCGCGCTGGAGTGCTCGGGACCGCCGCCCTCGTAGCCGTGCGGCAGGAGCAGGGTCAAGCGTGAGGTTTGACCCCATTTCGCCTGACCGGCAGCAATGAACTGATCGACGACAATCTCCGCGCCGTTGAAGAAGTCGCCGTATTGCGCCTCCCATATCACGAGGGCATCGGGCTGCTGCGTCGAGTACCCGTACTCGAAGCCCATACAGGCGTACTCCGAAAGCGGGCTGTTCCGGATCTCAAACGAGGCTTGTTCGGGCGCGAGATGCTGCAGCGGAATCCAGACGGCATTCGTAGCGACATCATGGAAGACCGCGTGCCGATGGCTGAACGTCCCACGCTCGGTATCTTGGCCCGTTAGTCGTATCGGCGTTCCCGTCGTCAGCAACGAGGCAAAGGCCAGCGCTTCGGCGGTTCCCCAGTCGACATTTCCATTCTCCATCATGGACGAGCTACGCCGCTCGAACTGATTTCGTAGCTTGCGATTGAGCGTGAAAGCTTCGGGAACGGCGGTGAGGCCGCCATTCCACGCAAGGAGCGTCGCCCGATCGACCGTGGGCAGCACGGTACCATCAAAGGTGTTGCTGCCAGAAAGTTTTCGTGCCTGGATGTGCGAGGCGAGCACACCTTTGACGGCGCGACGCGCTTGGACGAGCCGTTCGTTCGCTTCGTCGACCATTGCGCGCGACCGTTCGGCGCTGATCACGCCCTGATTGATCAACTTATTGGCGAAAAGCTCGCGGACGGTCGGGTGGGTCTTGATCCGCTCGGCCATTTGCGGCTGCGTGTAGGCCGGTTCGTCTTGCTCGTTGTGGCCGAACCGGCGATATCCAATCAAATCGATCAGCGCGTCGCGGCCGAAAGCACGGCGAAAATCGATGACGAGATGCACTGCAGCGATGCACGCATCGACGTCGTCGGCGTTGACGTGAACGATTGGAACGTCAAAACCCTTGGCCAAGTCCGAGGCGTAGCGGGTCGAGCGCGCGTCGGCCGGGTCGGTCGTGAAGCCGATCTGGTTGTTCGCGATCAGATGAATCGTGCCGCCGGTTTCGTAGCCCGGCAGCGATTGAAGGTTGAAGACCTCCGAAACGATGCCTTGACCGGTGAAAGCAGCGTCGCCGTGGATCAAGATCGGGACGGCCCGTTTGCGGTCCAAGACGGGCACTCCGTGCGACTGGTCGGTCTGCAGGGCGCGCGCGCTGCCCTCCACCACGGGATCGACCGCTTCCAGGTGACTAGGATTGTGCGCGAGCGTGACCCCGATCGTCTTGCCCTTCGACGTCGTAAACGTGCCGGTTGCGCCGTGGTGATACTTCACGTCTCCCATGACGTCGTCGTCGCCGAGATTGTCGCGGTACGCGGCGGCTTCAAACTCCGTCATCGCCTCTTCGTATGGAAGGTTGACGACGTGTGCGATGACATTGAGCCGCCCGCGATGCGCCATTCCCAAGACCGCATTCGCAACGCCATCGTCGGCGAGCATGTCGAGCATCTCCTCGAGCATCGGCACCATGACATCAAGACCTTCGCCGGAGAACGTCTTTTGCCCCAAGAACGTCTTGCGCACGTAGCGGTCGAAGGCTTCGACTTGCGTTAGCCGCTCGAGAAAATCGATTTGTCGTTGCGGCGAATGCTTGACCCGATTTCGCCCCGATTCGATGTGATCGCGAAGCCACTCGCGTTGTTTGGCATTCGAGATATGCTCGATCTCATAGGCGATCGTCGAGCTGTACGTTTCCTTGAGCCGCGGTAAAACATCGGCCAGCGTGTTTCCCGGGACCTTCACGCGCAATACGCTCGCCGGAATCGCGCTCTGTAAGGCCGGAGTCAAGCCATAGGTTTGCGGCTCGAGCGATGCGTCGCCGACGGGTTGCGTACCGAGCGGATCGAGAGTCGCCGCGAGATGGCCGTGCCGCCGATACGCCGAGACAATGGCCATTCCCGCAGCAACGGCGCGAAGCATCTCGTCCGACGGCGCGGCCCCTGTCCCGCCGACCGGCGCCGCGGCGGCCAACGGCTGAGGCGCGGCTTGCAAACCGAGTGACTCGAAGATCGCTTCGTAGAAGGAGTCTTTTCCCTGCAACAGTTCGTCGACGCGTCGCAGAAATTCGCCGGATTGCGCGCCTTGAATGACACGGTGATCGTACGTGCTGGTCACCTGCATAACGCGCGAGACGCCGAGCAGACGCAGCGATTGTTCGTTCGCGGTCGCAAACCCGGGCGGATATCCGATCGCACCGGTAGCGATAATCGCCCCCTGTCCGGCCATCAACCGCGGCACGGACGCGACGGTACCGATGCCGCCCGGGTTGGTGAGCGTGAACGAGGCGCCTTGCAGGTCGTCAGCGGTGAGTTTGCTCTCGCGCGCCTTGGCGACGAGCTCTTCGTAACGCGCGCGAAACGCGGCAAAATCGAGCCCGTCGGCGTCGCGAATGACCGGCACGACCAACGACCGCGTTCCGTCTTTGCGCTCGGTGTCGACGGCAAGGCCCAGGTGGATGCCGGGTTCGAGGCGCGCTGGTGCACCCGCTTCGTCGCGCCGGAATGAATAGGTGATGAACGGAAGCTCCTGCGCGGAGCGAACCAGCGCGTAGGCAATGATGTGCGTGAAGGAGACTCGTTCGACACGGCCGCTCGCGCGAATGCCGCCGTTGAGTTCTTTGCGCCGCGCATCGAGCACGTCAACGGCAAGGCTGCGAAAACTCGTCGCGGTTGGAATCGTGAGGCTCTGTTCCATGTAGCCGCTCAGAACCGCCGCCGGCCCTTTCAACGGCCGCAGCGTTGCCGCGGACGGAATCGGCGGAAGCAGAGACGCCGTCGGCGCCGCGGGCGTACGCGCGCGCTCCGCTTGCTCGAGCACGTCCGCGCGCAAAATCAAGCCGCCGGGTCCCGAGCCGCGCACGCGACTGAGATCGAGCGCGAGACGCTGAGCGATGCGACGCGCTTGTGGGTCGGCGATCCCTTCGCCCGAATGCTCCGCAACCGGTACGGACGGCGCCTTCGCGACGACTTTCGCGCCGTTCCCACTCGTTGGCTTGACGACAACCTCGCCCTTCGATGAATCGATCTCGGCAAGAAGCGCGCCGACCGCGACGGTCTCGCCTTCACGTACGAGGATGCGGGTTACGACACCGGACGCCGTCGCCGGAACTTCGACGTCCACCTTATCAGTCGTTACCTCGACGAGCGGTTCGCCTTCGGCCACGAACTCGCCGACGCTTCTGCGCCATTCGACGATCGAACCTTGCGTGACCGATTCCCCCATCTCCGGGAGCGTCACGCTCACGAGTCTCTCTTCCAAAGCAGGCTTCATCTTATCTTTCCGCAGGCGGGGGGCCTACGACGAGAATCGTTGCCGGCTGGACTAGAACGACTTCGCCGGTAACGGCGGCCAGAGAACGAGCGCACTCTTACGGAAGTGCGGGCGCCGGTGGCTCAGGACGAACGCGGCCACGTCGTAGGCTTGTGAGAGCGTCAGCGAGCCGGGTGCGTCCTGCGGCATGTTGTAGTGAATGAACCCGGTCATGCGATCGACATGGGCCATGCCGGCACCATCGTTGAAGGAGCGGCGTCCCCAGAGCGGTGGAACGGTGCCGGAACGGCCGGCGCCGTCGTGCTGATGGCAGCGCTCGCAATCTTGCGCGTAAACGGTGGCGCCGCGGATCGGGTTCGGCGAGCCGCTGGGCAGCGGCTCGACGTAGCGATCCGATGCCGGCGCAGCGGCGCCGATCGGCGTGCCGCGAGAGATCCAGGCAATATATGAGACAATTGCGATCATCGCCTTGCCGTTGTACGCGGGCGCGCGTCCGTTCATGCTGTAGAGGAAACATTCGGCGATGCGATCCTGTAAGGCGATCACGCGGTGCGCGCGCTTGTTCCATTGCGGAAAGCGCGCGTAGGCTCCGACGAGAGTCCCGCCGCGCGCCTGCGTGCCCGCACGTAGATGACAATCGGAACACTCCAAATCGGCGCGCACGTATCCTTTCATCAAGCGATGCGTTTGCACGAGGAGCGTGTATCCGTACTGAATCGACGTCCCGACCGGTCCGTCTGGAAGTGTCCGAACGTCGTAAAGGCCGGTGCCGCTTCGAACGCCCGCCGAACAGGCGCTCAAAACGAGGACCGCGGCCGCAGCGAATGCCGTGCGCTTCAAAGCGGCGTCAAATAGGCGTAGTGGTATTTGTTCTGCAATACCGCAATCGTTGCGACCATCGATGGAACGACGACCGCGCCGGCAATTAAATGCGTGAGGATATCGTCGGCAACGTCGCTGGGCCCCAGACCGGCCGGCGCGAAGCCCTTCTTCGTGATCGCCAGCGCCTGTTCTTCAACGGCCGTGTGACAGGTGAGCACGATCAAGCCTCGCCGCTGCAGCGTTTGGATCGACGAGTCATGATACATCGAGGCCGCGTCGTCGGGATCCGACGACGGAACGAACGGCGCGCGACTGGACAAAAAAACGTTCGACGAAATCGCTGCACCGGTCTCGTCGGTCAACTTGAAGAACTCGCCGAGTCGGTATTTGCTCCAGACATAATCGCTGTAGCCATAGACCGCAGATGGACCGTGGCCGGCCAGGACGAGGGCGATTTCGCCGGCCGGATAACCGTACCCGAACTGCAAACCGTTGAACGAATTGCTGATGCTCGAAAGCACGCCCGGCAAAAAGTTCACCGCTTCGTAAAGCTGACGTATCTGTGCGCGCCGGCCGACGATTTCGGCGAAGGATTTCTCGTCGAAATCGGCGCGGCGCTCGACTCGGTGCGTCCCGCCGGGTACCCGGGCGGGGGACTGCGCCACGCTCGACGCGGCTACTGAAATGGAAGCGGCGAGGAAGTCCTTGCGATCCAAGTTAACTTAAGTCTCCTTTTTCCGTCGGCGAAGATACTATTCGAACGCGGCGCGGAGCCTCCCGTCCCAAACACGCGTTCGAGGATTCGAGGCTTCGGCCGCGCAAATCTCCGGCAGGATGCGCGCGGAAGAGATCGATCCAACGCAAACGACCTCCGAACGGTTGAACCGGCGCGTCTTCGTCGGCCTTTCCGCGGCCGCAACGGTTGCTGCGGCGGCGGCCGCCGGAGCGCAGGAGGAAGTGGGACGGCCGCATCCGCCGGCCGTAGCCGAGAACGACCCCGCAATTGTCGTCGACCGCCTATCGCTCGAGAGTTCGGGGAGCGCGGTTCCCGCCTACGCCTCGTGGCCGGTTTCAGCCGGTCCCGGCACTCCGGGCGTCGTCGTGATCATGCACATCTGGGGCGTGGATACGCCGATTCGCGATTTCGTGCGGCGGCTTGCAAAGTCGGGGTTTGCTGCAATCGCCCCAGATCTTTACGCGCGCATGGGCGCGCCGAGCGGCGATGGCGCAAGCGACTACACGATTTTCCGGCCGTACGCGCAGCGGCTGGAACGCGACGTATGGCTCTCCGACGTGCGTTCGGCAGCGCAGTGGCTGGCGGCGAAGTTTTCCGGCACGAAAATTGCAATCACCGGCTTCTGCATGGGCGGCAAGCTCGCATTGCTTGCAGCCGTCGAGGAAGGCAATCTCTTTTCGGTCGTCGCGCCGTTCTATGGCGCTGTTGCCGATGTCGACCCGAAAGCGATTCGCATTCCCGTTTGCGGCAGTTACGGGGGGCGCGATACCGGCATTCCCGCGCAAAGCGTGCGTCTCTTTGCAGACGCGCTCCGCGTTCCCAACGACATTCGCATCTACGACGACGCCGGGCATGCGTTCTTTGACGATCAGCGAGCGTCGTACGTGGGCCAGGCGGCCGCCGACGCGTGGAAACGCACGGTCGCGTGCTTCCGAAGATACCTCTCTGGAGCAAGTCAATGATCGTCGTCGAAGCGCTGGCGCTCTTTCTCTTCGGGATGGCCTTCGGAGGTGCGATCGCATGGCTCGCCGCGCGTTCCGAACATGCGGCGCTGCGCACCAACCTCGTGCATGCCGAGCGCGCTCAGGAAAAGGCGCTCGAATCGCTCTTAGAACGTGCGAAGAACGAACTGCGCGACGCGACGGCGATGCGCGCCGGCGAGCGCGTCGGCGAATTGCTTTCGCCGGTAGCGCAGAAGCTGGGCGAGTTCGACCGACTCTTGAGCGAATTCGAAGCCAAACGGCAACACGATGCCGGCGGTCTGCGGGAGCAAATCGATCGGCTTCTCGGACGAGCCGATAAGCTCGAGGATGCCACTGCCAATCTGACGACGCAAACCTCGACGCTCGTCACCGCGCTGCGCAATCCCGCCATGCGCGGCAAATGGGGCGAGATGCAACTGCGCAACGTCGTGGAGAAAGCCGGCATGCTCGCTCACTGCGACTTCTCCGAACAGCAAACGGTCGCATTGGAGGAAGCGCGCGTCCGACCCGACATGACCGTCAACCTCCCCGGCGATCGCTGCGTCTTCGTCGATGCCAAGGCGCCGATGGACGCGATGCAAGCGGCGCTCGAAGCGGCCGACGACCAGGCCCGCCGGTCGCTCGTCAAGCGGCACGCTCGCGCGCTGCGCGATCACGTCGAGGCACTTTCGCGGCGGGACTACCAGACCGCGAAGGGTTCGGCGGATTACGTCGTCATGTTCGTTGCGGGTGAGGCTTTCTTGAGCTCGGCCTGCACCGAAGATCCGGCGTTGATCGAATACGCGCTCGATAAAGGGGTGCTCATTACCGGCCCCTTGACGCTCATCACCCTTCTGCGAACGTTTGCAATGGGCTGGCAGGCGTTGCGCCAGGAAGAGAACGCGCGGCGAATCGCGACGATCGGCCGCGTGCTCTACGAGCGGGCGCTCAAATTCTCAGAACACCTGCTCGACGTCCGCAAGAACCTCGAGCGCTCGGTCAATGCATTTAACGGCGCGGTCAGCTCTTACGAAACGAAGTTGCTGCCGCAGGGACGCAAGCTCAAAGACGAAGCCGCGCTGGCCTGCGAGGACCTCGCTGAAATACCGCCGATCGACGTGGTGCCGCGCGAGGTGACGTCGCTCGACGCAACGGCGCGTTCGAGCGAATTACGGCGAGGCGCCTGAGGCGTGGTCGGCCTTCCAGGCCTTCAGCGCCGTCAGCGTATTTTGGACGTGCAAGGACGCGTCAAGGTTGTCGTACGTGTAAATGATGGTGCCGTCGGGCACGATGACGTACGACGTGCGACTGGCATATTGCGGATGCATCGGAAGCACCGCGTCGTACGCTTTCATAACGCTCTGATTGGTGTCGGCCGCGACGGCGAACTTGCTGCGGCAGTCGCTGACCGAGAACTTTTGCAGCGTAGCAATTGGATCGTGTGACACGCCGATAACGGTCGCGCCAAGCGCCTTGTATTCGTCGATTGCATCGGCGAACTCGTGCGCTTCCATCGTGCAGCCCTTCGTAAACGCGGCGGGATAGAAATAGAGTACGACCGGACCCTTCTTGAGCGCACTTGCCAAACTGAACGTAAAGACGTTGCCGCCTTGCGTCGCCTGCAAGGTGAAATCGGGCGCCTTTCCGCCCGTCGCGAGCGCCGCCTCAGCCGGTGCAGGAGACGCCAGCGCTGCGATTGCCGCCGCGAAAACAAAATTGCGAATCATGCAAGTCCATCCTCTTTGTCGTGGTGTATTCCTTCGATACGGATCCTATAGGCCCATAAGCCGCGCTAGAATCAGGCGCTGTACCTCGTTCGTGCCCTCGCCGATCTCATTAATTTTCTGATCGCGATACATGCGCGAGATCGGGTACTCGTCCATAAAACCGTAACCGCCGTGAATTTGCAGCGCTTCGTTGACGACGCGATGAGAGAGCTCACCGGCAAAAAGCTTCGCGAAACTCGCCGCCTGTACGTAGTCTCGTCCGTGGTCCTTCTCCCACGCGGCGCGCAGCATCATGAGTTTGGCGTGTTCGATCTCGGTGAGCATGTCGACGAGCTTGAACGAGATCGCTTGAAACTTACTGATCGGCTGTCCGAAAGCGTGCCGCTCGCGCGCATACGCGAGCGCCTCGTCGTAGGCTCCCATCGCCAGGCCGATCGAAAGCGCGGCAACCGAGATGCGACCGCCATCGAGGATCGATAGAAACTGGCGATAACCTTCCCCCCGCGGCCCGAGCAAATTCTCTTCGGGCACCTGCGCATCGACGAACGACAGCTCGCGGGTATCCGATGCGCGCCAGCCCATTTTCGCGTACTTCTTGCTGCGCGCGAACCCCGCGGTCTCTTGGGGAACGATGATGTTCGAGATCTCTCGCGAGCCATCCGCGCGGCGGCCGGTGACGGCAGTAATCGTCGTACCCGCGGTGATGTCGGTCCCGGAGTTCGTAATGAACGCCTTGGTGCCGTTGATGACCCAAGACCCGTCGCGGAGCTCCGCTTTGGTTTGCACGTTTCCGGCATCGCTGCCGGCGCTGGGTTCGGTGAGACCGAAACCCCAGAGGCGCTCGCCGCGCGCGAGCGGTACGAGATACTTCTCTTTCTGCGCCTTCGTCCCGAAAAGGTAGAACGGCGTGGCGCCGAGCGAAACGTGTGCGGCCATCGTTATCGCGGTCGACGCATCGGCGCGCGCAATCTCCATGACGGCCAGCGCGTAGCTCACCGTATCGCCGCCCGCTCCGCCGACTTCTTCGGGAAATGGCAAACCCATGAAGCCGAGTTCGGCCATCTTGGCGATGAGCTCGTATGGGAATCGCTCGTTGCGATCCATCTCTTCCGCGCGTGGCCTGACCTCGTCTCGCGCAAACTCGCGCGCCAGGGCTTGGACCGCCTTTTGCTCGTCGGTTAAATCGAAGTCCATGGCGGAGGTATAGACCCGAGCATGAAGTAACCCTCCTCCGTTACCGATGATCTCCCTCCGCGGCGTTTCGCTTGTCTATCCCAACGGAGTGCGCGCCCTCGACAACATCAACCTCGAGATTGCGAAGGGGGACTTCGTCTTTCTCGTGGGCGATTCCGGAACGGGAAAATCGAGTCTACTGCGCGTCCTCTACCGCGAGGCAAATGCGACGACCGGCGAGATCGTCGTCGATGGAATTCGCGTCGACCGTTTACGCCGCAAACGAATCCCCGCTTTGCGCCGCCACCTCGGCGTTGTCTTCCAAGACTTCAAACTGCTCACCGACAAGACGGTCTGGGAAAACGTGGCTTTTGCCATGCAGGTCACCGGCGCGCACACGCGGGACGTGATGCGTCAGGTCCCGCGCTCGCTCGACTTGGTCGGCCTTTCGCACAAGAGCCGGATGTACCCCAGCGAGCTTTCCGGTGGGGAACAGCAGCGGACCGCCATCGCCCGCGCTTTGGTGAACAATCCAAAGCTACTGCTCTGCGACGAGCCGACCGGGAACCTCGATCCGGCGAACACGACGGAGATCACCGCGTTGCTGCAACGGATCAACCTCAAAGGAACGACCATCGTCGTGGCGACGCACAATCAGGCGGTCGTCGATCGAATGCGCCGCCGCGTCGTGCGACTCGAAGAAGGCCGCATCACTGCCGACGAAGAGCGAGGCTACTATTATCTTGGACTCGGGCAAAGTCAAGTTCTTTCTGGGTGAGGTGCTGCGCAACTTTTCGCGCAACACCGGGATGCAGATGACCGCCATCGGCACCGTCGCCATTACGATCGTCTTGCTCGGTCTCTTTCTCTTCGTCCGGGGCGCGCTGGCCGACGTCGGGAGCCGACTGCTCGATCAGATCGAGGTCTCAGCCTACTTGAATTCGGAGGCGACGCCCGCGCAGGTCGATGCGATCGCACACTTCCTCGCACAAGATCCACGCGTCGCCTCCGCGGAGTTCGTTCCGAAGAAGCAAGGCCTCGCGGAGCTGCGTCAACGCACCAAGGGCGCGATCGACACGGCGCTGCTCACCGAGAATCCCTTGCCCGATAAGTTTCGTATCAAGACGCGCATTCCCGACGAGGTGCCCGCGGTTGCGTCGAGCGTGCGCCGCTTGAACGGCGTGCAAAACGTCGTTTACGGTCAGGCGATCGTTGCGCGTTTGCTGCAGCTTGGCGCGGTGCTGCGCCGGATCGGCGTCGCCGTGATCGCGGTCTTCTTTGCAGTCGCGGGGATCATCATCGCCAACACGATCCGATTAACGGTCTACGCGCGCCGGCGCGAGATCGCGATCATGCAACTGGTCGGGGCGACAAGCACGTACATCCGGCTCCCCTTCATTTGTGAGGGTTTGCTCGACGGCTTGTTGGGTGCGCTCTTGGCGCTCGGCCTGCTGGCAGTAGCACGCGTCGCGCTGTGGCCGCGTCTGCTCGAAGCGCTCCCCTGGGCCCAGCTCGCGCCGACACCGGTCGATCCGCGCCTTTTCGTGGGAGAACTGCTCTTGGTCGGCGGCGCCATCGGCATCGTCGCCTCCTGGATTTCCGTCGGCCGCCATCTTCGCACGTAAGGGTTTGGTCGTGACCTCGCGCTTCATCGCCGCAACACTCGCGCTCGTGTTGATCCCCGCGCTCTTGGGGGCATCCACGCTCGAAGAACGGATATCGAAGGAGCGTACGAAGGCGCAGCAGATGCAGGCGCGGCTGCACGCCAAACGGTCGGAACTTCACGCCGTGACATTGCAATACAACGGCCTGGAGGAGCAGCTCGGCGAAACCAACGCGGCAATTGGCCAGGTGAGCGGCCGCATCGACTCGCTCCAAGCCCAACGCGATTCGACGCAACGCCACATCGATTGGAACGCGATTCAACTCGACGCCGCGCGCCGCTCCTTACGCTTGCACGACGAGCTGCTGAAGCGGCGTCTGGTCGACGTCTACGAGTTCGGCGACCTCACGTACGTCAACGCGCTTATTTCGGCGCGGTCCTTCAGCGAGTTCGTGGAGCGCTGGGAAGACCTGCGCCTGCTGATCGCAGCGAACGAGCGAACCGTCCGCGCCCGCAAGGTGGCCGAGGCCCGGGTTGCCACGATCGAAGCCGATCTCGAACGCACGCGCATGGAACTGCAACAAGAGGAACAGGCGCAAGAAGAGGCTCGCAGTCAACTCAATTCGCTCGCCGACGAGCGCAGCAATCTCGTGACCTTGGCAGCGATTCATCGCCGCCGCGTGGCAACGGAAGTTGCCGAGCTGGAAGGCCTGAGCGCGGCCGAAGAAAGCGCGCTCGAAGGTTTAATCCTCGAGCGCGAGCGGGAGCTCGAAAGCCAGCGCCGCGCGGAAGGTATCGCCGGCGGAATCGAAAGCGGCGGTCCCGGAAGGTTCTCGTGGCCCGTCACCGGCACGATAACCTCGCCTTTCGGCTGGCGCTCGAATCCGTTCGGCGGCGGTCCGGAGTTCCATCAGGGGCTCGACATCGCCGCGCCGACGGGTACGACCGTGACCGCGGCGGCCGGCGGGACCGTGCTGATGGCGCAATGGTATGGCGGGTACGGAAACTACATTTTGATCGATCATGGCGGCGGATACTCCACCGGCTACGGTCACCTTTCGGCGATGTATGTTTCGAGCGGCCAGTCGGTACAGCGAGGGCAAGCCATTGGCGCCGTCGGATCAACCGGGCAATCGACCGGACCGCACCTCCACTTCGAGGTTCGGATCGCCGGCAAGCCCGTCGACCCTGCGCCCCGGCTTCATTAAGGCTCCGCGAATATTCTGAATGCGGAGCAACCTATAGCCGACCCAGCAGGGTACTGATAAAGAGGATTCATGAGCGGTTTCCCACGTCTTGCGTTGACCTTGCTCCTGCTGCTCGCCCTCGCGGGGGTAAGCCTGCTTGTCGTCGACTATCGCACCGGCGCGATCGCGCGACAGCGCGTACTCGAAGTTGCAACTACGGGTGACTTGCGAGACCTCTTCGAGACGCGGACGCCCAGCGGCGCGATGCTTGTGAACCTTACGTTGCGCCGGCTTGAAAGCGATTACTACAAACCGATCGATCCGCAGACACCCATCTCCGGTGAAATCGCCGCATTGCGAAGCGTACTCGCAGCGAAAAAAATCAGTGGTGCGTCGCTTCCCGGCGCCGCGGCCGACGGCAATCCGAGCCAAGACGGCGAACGCGCCGGTAGCGTTCTTGCTTACGCAGAGGAACATTATGCCGCCGGCGTCGGACCCGCGGGTCGCGAAGACCTCACCGACGCCGCCTTGCGAGGCATCATGAACTCAGTGCGCGATCCCTACACGGTCTATCTCTCCCCGCACGAGATCCAAGGGCTGAACGAATCATTGTCGGGCGGAAATTTTGGCGGCATCGGCGTCTATATTTACGAGCTGCGGGATGGACGTATCGTCGTCCAACCGATCGAAGATATGCCGGCCGCGCGCGCGGGAATGAAGCCGGGCGAGGTTGTGGAGAGCGTCAACGGCAAAACGGCTCGCGGTCTCAGCATCGACCGCGTCGAGGAAATGATTCGCGGCGAAGCCGGCACCATCGTGCGTTTGCGCGCGCACCCATTCAACGCGCCATCACACGTGCATGTCTATGCAATCGTTCGCGAGATCATTCACGTGCCAACCGTTCGGGCGAAGATGGAAGACGGGCTCGATTACGTTCGCCTCTCCG
The DNA here is from genome assembly GCA_019240525.1 of Candidatus Eremiobacterota bacterium. Taxonomy (GTDB): domain Bacteria; phylum Vulcanimicrobiota; class Vulcanimicrobiia; order Vulcanimicrobiales; family Vulcanimicrobiaceae; genus Cybelea. The sequence continues at coordinate 1,497,640 of JAFAYE010000001.1, read as the reverse complement.
ATTTCGGCACGACGTCGGCGGACGAGGTTCGCAAGGCGCTGCTCGACGGAAAAGAACGCGGCGCCCGTGGATATATTCTCGACCTTCGCGACAACGGCGGCGGTCTGCTCGACGCCGCGGTCGACATCTCGAGCCTGTTCGTCACGCAGGGAACAATTGTGTCGACGATCCGCCGCGACGGACAGCGCACGAGCGAAGAGGCTCGCGGCAACGCATTGGGGGGCCTCCATCCGCTCGTGATCTTGGTGAATAAGTATACGGCGAGCGCGTCCGAGATCACCGCCGGCGCACTGCAGGACTATCGGCTCGCGCTCCTCGTCGGTACTCGCACGTTCGGCAAAGGCGTCGTGCAGAGCATCTATCCGCTACCCGATAACGGAGCGCTAAAAATTACCACCGCCCGCTACGTTACCCCGGCCGGGCGGGACATTCAGCATCACGGTATCGAACCCGACGTCGTCATCGACCAAGATCCCAATCCCGCGCTCATCGATACTCCGGCCGACAAGCAACTGGCTGCAGCCAAGGCACGATTCCGCACCCAATTCCGTTAATGTGGAGAACATGAAACGACCGCTTTCAATCTTTTGGATCGGCGCGCTCTGCGCCGGCTTTATCGACTTCAGCGCAGCCTCTGCGGCGCAAGGACCGCATCTTTCGGCGGTCGACGGTGGGGAGATCGCCACCGGCTACGGCTACTTGACCGACAACTTCTACAAGAAAGTCGACGACCAGGCGTTGCTGGACTCGATTCGCGCGCAGCTTCTGGCGGTGATGCGCACCGCCGGCGTCAAGAACGCCGAGTTGCCGTCCATGCGCGTCAACGATGCTCCCGCGGCGAACGTGCGCGAGATCGATCGTGAGATCGAACAAGCCGATAGCGAATCAAAAGGAAAGTTCTCGCTGCACGATCTGACCTACATCGCGCTCGAAGGAATGATGCGTTCGGTCAACGATCGGTACACCGTTTTTATGACGCCTAAAGAGTTTGCGAGCCTCAATCAAGGGCTTGACGGCGGCGACTTCGGCGGCACCGGCATCGTCATTCAGTCCGACGACAAGTCCAAATATATCTCCGTCGAAAACGTCGTACCGAACGGCCCCGCCGATAAAGCGGGTATCGAGCAGGACGACCTCATCACGACGATCGACGGCGCTTCAACCAAAGGCATGAGCATTGGAGCCGCCAGCGAAAAGCTGCGCGGAAAAGAAGGAACGCGAGTCACGCTCACGATCGAGCGCGACAATGCCGCCTTGCCGGCAGCAGTCACCATCATGCGGGCGAAGATCCATCAGTTGAGCGTCTACGAAAAGATGCTGCCCAACAAAATCGGGTACGTCGCCCTCACCGTTTTCGGTAAGGAGACCGGTGACGAACTCAACGTTGCACTCGACCGTCTGCAGAAGCAGGGTGCTCGCGCACTCGTTCTCGATCTGCGCGACAACGGAGGTGGGTATTTGGAAGCCGCCGTGGCGGTAAGCTCGAAATTTATTCCCAGCGGTCCTATCGTCTCCGTCGAATCGCGCGCGTCGAACATTACGACGCTCGACGCCGACGACACCGCCATCAATCCGCTCCCGCTTGCCGTCCTCGTTAACGGTTATACCGCTTCGGCGTCGGAGATTACGTCCGGAGCGATCCAAGACAGTGCCGTCGGAACCATCGTCGGTACCAAGACGTTCGGCAAAGGCGTCGTGCAGACGATCATTCCGCTACCGGACGGAAGCGCGATCAAGGTGACGACGGCCCGCTATCTCACGCCGCGCAACCGCGACATCAACCATCTAGGCATCACCCCCGACATCGTCGTCTCGGAAAATAAGCATCCGCAGTTCGGGCAGCCGGCCAAAGACGATCAGCTCACGCGCGCGATCCAGTTCTTGGACGACAAGCTCGCCCACGAAAACGCTGAAAACGGCGCCTAGCCGAGAACCTCCGGCTACGACGACTTTTTGCGAGTAGCCGCCGTTCCGGCGGCTTTTCGCTTGCGTACGGGCTTTGGTTTCGGCTCGGATGGCTCGTCGCTGGTTGGCGTCGCGCGCGCACTCTTGCGTGGTCGTCGCGTTGTCGATTCGGCCGGCGGCAGCGCCAGGGCGCTCGCGGTGCCTTCCAGTTCTGCGGCTGCTTGCGTTCGCGCCGAAGGGCGGCGCCGGGCCGGTTTCGTACGCTTGGGTTCTTCCGCCGGCGCCGAGAGGCTCGGAGGCGGTGGCTCGACCGCGGGCGGAGATTCGCTCTGGCGAGCGATTGCGCGCGACGGCTCGAGCGGCGCGGTCGAACCGGTCGCATGTGCGGCCCCATCGGCCGAGACCTCAAAGATGTGGCGGTCCGGCATTGGCAGGCCGCTTCCGCCGCGACCGCGCCGCCCGCGTCGTCGGCGCCTCCGGCGGCGGTGTCCGCCGTCGCTTGAAACCTGCATCTCGGTCGGCGCTGGAGGCGGCATGGCGGGCTGCGCCGTTTCCTCGATCGCGACGCCCTCTTCGCGGCCTCGACCGCGACGGCGCCGGCGCCGCTTGCGATGTTCGTTACTCGTCGGATGCGCGACCGCGCCCTGGGAGATGATGATCGCATCGGGCTGCGCTTCGCCCTTACGTTCGGCGCGCAACGCCTTGTCTTGCGCTTCTTCCTCTTCGGTGATTGCCGAGATGCCGATCGGCGGGCGCGAAGCCGAGTGGCGTGCCGCATCTTCGGCAAGCTCGCGCAGTTGACGAGTCTGCTCGGCGGCTGAAACTTCGACGCGACGCGCGGCCCGCTTTCGTCGCGGCTTCGCACCGGCCGTCACGAGCTCGGCTAGAATGTAATCCGCGGAGTCGTCCACGTCGAGGATGCGAACGCGCACGAAACTTCCCGCGTTGTTTGCCGCGTTTTCGACCTCGACGAGACGGCCTTCAATGACCGCGGCGGCCGAGGCCGCGTTCGGCAGCCGGCTCGGTAGCAGTTCGACTTCGTGCTCGTCGCTCACGCGCACCGGATGCGCGTCAATCTGCTTCACGCTGGAAACGACTTCGATGCGAGCACGCTCTGGATGAATCATCGGATCGACGCGGACGTGAATCGGGCGGCCAACGGCTTGGGCGAGCTCGGCGCACTCCTGCTCGTACCAGAAATCCATCTGGGCTGCGACCGTCGGCGCGACGTGGACGACCACGTCGCCGGCCACGCCGTTCCTCGTTTCCTGGCGGATCTGGCGGAAGGTCTCGATCGCGACCGACTGGGCGGACATGACGCTTCCCATCCCAGCGCAGGTCGGGCACGCGCCACGCAGCTGCCCGCTCAAGTCTTTGCCGATACGCTTGCGGGTGAATTCGAGCAGTCCGAGATTTGAAAACGACTGGATCGTCGCCCGCGTACGGTCGCGGCTTAGACTCTCCTCCATCGTCCGGACTACTCTGTCGCGCGACCCCTCGGAGGCCATGTCGATGAAATCGACGACGACGATGCCGCCGATATCGCGAAGTCGAACTTGGCGCGCGATCTCCTGAGCCGCCTCGATATTGGTCTTGAGGATCGTGTCTTCGAGATTGCGGCCGCCCGTGAACTTCCCCGAATTGACGTCGATGACGGTCAATGCCTCGGTCGATTCGATGACGATTGACGCCCCCGACGGCAGATTGATCTTCGGCTTCATGAGCTTTTGCAGCTCGTCGTCGATCTTGTAATCGTCAAAGAGCGATCGGCCGGAATTGTAATATTCGAGCCGGCCGATGTACTGCGGGCCGAGGAGTTGCAGAAAATCTCGAATCTTCCGATACTCCTCTTCGTCGTCGATCAAGACCCGATCGACGTCGGCCGTGATGAAGTCGCGGGCCGCCTTATAGACGAGATTCATGTCCTTGTGCAGTAACGACGGCGACGAAGCCCGCTTGTACGTCTCCAGAATGCCGTGCCACATGCGGATCAGCACGCCCAGATCGGCGATGAGTTCGGCTTCGCTGGCCCCTGCGGCGGCCGTTCGCACCACCGTCGCCATGCCTTCGGGGCGAATTCGCTTCATGACGCTCTTGAGCCGATTGCGCTCCTCGGCCGACTCGACCTTACGCGAGACGCCGGAGTACTTGCCGGTGGGCATGAGGATGAGGTAACGCCCCGGAAGCGAGATGTTCGTCGAGATGCGCGCGCCTTTGAGGCCCCGCGGCTCCTTGACGATTTGCACCAGCACGTCGTCGCCGCGTTTGACCTTCTCGCTGATGGTGAAGCCGCTGTGTCCCTGGGTGATCTCGACGTCGCCGATGTTGAGCGGCTGCTTATTGATGTCGTCGACGTAGAGAAAGGCGTTGCGGCCAAGACCGATGTCGACAAACGCTGCCCCCATGCCGGGCAGAACGTTCTGAACTTTGCCCTTGTAGATCGAGCCGATGACCTTCTCTTCGCGCTCGATGTAGAGTTCGGCTAATCCGCCGTCCTCGAGTATGGCGACCCGATTCTCCCACGGGTCGCTCGAGATCAATATCTCGCTCGACAAATTGTCCTCAAATCAAACGAGCTTGCCCTCGCCGCGGCGACCGTCCGGTGCGCGTGCGGGCGACGCTTTCGCGCCGCTCCAGCCAGCTCTAGGAAAAAATCTTGCTCTTTAAAAACTCCGCCGGCGGCACTTGCTCCGTAGACGCAGCCTGCCGGTGCGGTTGCTCCTCTGTTCCCGCCGCCGCTCGAACACCCTGCCTTTCGCCAATCCGGCCATCCCGCTCGCTTCTTCGGACCCTCAGGCGTTGCCGAGGACGTCCCGATCTTTCTGCGAGTAAATATTGAGCAGAATCCCGAGGGCGGCAAAATCGGTGAGAATTGCGGAACCGCCGTAGGAGAGAAATGGGAGCGGAATACCGGTGATCGGCATGATGCCGATGGTCATGCCGAGGTTGATCATCACGTGGAAGAAGAGCATGCCGACCAAGCCGGCAGCCAGTAAGAATCCGAAGCGATCGCGGGCTGCCACCATGCTGCGGATTCCGCCGTAAAGCATCGCGGCATAGAGGCCGAGCAACGCAGCGGCACCGGCAAAGCCCCACTCCTCGGCCAACACCGTGAAGATGAAATCGCGCGAATGCTCGGGCACGAAGTTGAGCTGCGTTTGCGTGCCGTGGTAAAGGCCGCGACCAAACCACTCGCCGTTACCGACGGCGATCTTCGACTGATTGAGGTTGTAGCCGGCTCCCTGCGGGTCGGCTTTCGGGTTGAGAAAGACGAAGAGACGCGCGCGTTGGAATGGCTTGAGCACGGCGCTCGTGCCCAGCGCAGCGGCCGCGACGACGAGCACGCCAACCGCATAGATGCCGAAGTCGCTCGGCTTTGGTAACGCGAAGAACAGCTCCACGGTCACGATCGCCAAGAGCACCAGCGACGTTCCGAGATCGGGCTGCTTGAGGATGAGCAGCGCCGGAACCGCGACGGTAAGCAGCGGTTTCCAAAGGTCCTGCAAATTCTCGTAGCTGCCGCGGCAGAGCACTGCCGCTAGTGCGATCGCAATCACGAGTTTCGCCGGTTCGGACGGTTGAAAAGTGCCCAAAGGTCCGAGAGAAATCCAGCGCTGGGCGCCCAGCGCACTGTGGCCGCCGCGCAGGATAAAGATCAGCAGCAGGAAGTTGACGGCGTAGAGGCCGGGAGCCCAGCGCTGCCAGGCACGATAGTCAATGAGCGAGATGACGAGCATCGCGGGAACGCCGAGCAGCAAATAAAGGATCTGTTTTTGGAACTCGCTCGCTGCGCCGGGCGTGTGCAATCCTGCCGAACGAACGCAGACGATGCCCACGAATGCGGCGAGAATGCCCGACGCCGCGAGGAGCCAGTTGAAATTGCGCAGATAGCGCTTCGTACCGGCGCTGAGCGCGACGACGGCCATGAGAAAGCGGGACTACGCGGTCGAGGGTAGATCGGTCCTCGTGCTCTGCGGCTTCTTGCGGCGCCGGCGCTTGCGCTTCGGCGGTGTGCCGGGCGCCGAAGCCTCGGATGGCGGTTTGGGTTCCGGCTCCTTCTGGGTGGCGTTTCCATTGGAGCGGTTCACCGCCAGAATGGGAATATTCGCCAGCATTGCCAGCGTGCGATCTTGACGCTCGAAGCTAACGTCGATTCGCTCGCGATCGACTTCGACGTAGCGCGAGATCAGCTCGACGAGATCGTGTTTCATCGCATCGATCATCTCGGGCGCAAGCTCCAAATGATCGGTCATGAGGACGAGCCGTAAACGCTCTTTAGCCGCGACGCTCGAGCCCGGTTGGCCGAAGAAGCGCCGAAGGAACTCGATCATCGACGTCCTCCGAAGATCGCACCGATGCGTTCGAACATCGAGGCCTTCGATTGCGGCGGCATCGGTGCCGGAACGTCGTCGCCGGCGATGCGCGCAGCGATCGCGTGGTAGGCTGCGCCGGTCGGCGTTTGGGCGCGCAATGCCAGCGGTTCCCCGCGGTTCGTCGTGATGATGATCGCCGGCTCGTCGGCAATGACGCCGAGGAGGGGCAAGCGCAGAATGGCATTGACGTCGTCGGCGGAGAGCATCTTGCCTTGGCGCACCAGATGAGGGCGCAGTCGATTGATGACCAGTTGGGGCGCAAAGCGATTACCAAGTAAACCGACGACCCGATCGACGTCGCGGACCGCGGCCACCTCGGGCGTGCAAACGACGATTGCTTCGTCCGCGCCCGCAACGGCGTTTTTGAAGCCCAGCTCGATACCGGCCGGACTGTCGATGAGCACGTAGTCAAAACGCTCGCGCATGTGCGCCACGAGCGCCTGCATCTTGCCGGTTTCGACCTCGTCTTTTTCGCGCGCTTGCGCGGCAGCGAGCAGAAAGAGCCCTTTGGTGTGCTTGTCGGCGACGAGCGCGTCGTCGATGTCGACGCGCTCCTCCAGCACGTCGAGCAGATGATGGCGGACGCGGCTCTCCAAACCGAGCACGATGTCGAGATTGCGCAGTCCAACGTCGGCATCGATTAAAGCCACGCGAGCGCCGCGTGCCGCCAGCGCCGTTCCGATGTTTGCCGTCGTCGTCGTCTTGCCGACACCGCCTTTGCCCGACGTGACGACGATCGCGCGGCCTAACGTCACGTCCTTCGCCGGGGCGTCGTTGCTCGGTTCGCAAGCCGATATCTGGTCGGACTGCACTTGATGCATGGGCTACCCCGCTTTCAACGCGCCGATGAGGCGCCCAAAGAACGTTTGATTGTCGAAGCTGGTGAACGGAACGAGTTCGCCCTCCAGGCGACGCGCGATCTTATCGTAAATCGCCCGAAGGCGATTGGCCTCGTTCAGAACGATCGGCTCGCCACGGTTCGTCGTATCGATGATTTCTTCGTCGTCGGGGACGATGCCGAGCAACTCGATCGAGAGCACTTCGCAGACGTCGTCGACCGACAGCATGTCGCCGGAGCGCACCATCTCGGGACGCAAACGATTGACGATGAGACGGATCGGCTTCCCCTCGGCCGCAATTTTGCCGACCACGCGATCGGCGTCACGTATAGCGCTGACCTCGGGCGTCGTCACGACGATGGCTTCGTTCGCGCCCGCGACGGCATTGCGAAAGCCGGTCTCGATGCCGGCGGGAGAATCGATCAAGACGTAATCCGCCGCTTCGGCGGCGCTGTCCGCGATGGCCGCGAACTGCTGCGCCGAAATCGCCTCCTTCTCACGGGTCTGCGATGCGGGCAGAATCGAAAGCGACGGGAACCGCTTATCCTTGATCAGCGCCTGCCGAAGCTGGCAGCGACCTTCTGCCACTTCGACGAGATCGAAAACGATTCGCTTCTCCAGACCGAGCACGAGGTCGAGATTTCGCAGCCCGATGTCGGCGTCGATCAAGATGACGCGCTTGCCGCGCTGCGCGAGCGTGGCACCAACATTCGCAGTGGTCGTCGTCTTGCCGACGCCGCCTTTTCCGGAGGTCACTACGATCGTGCGGGCCTTCATGCCGAGGATGCCCCGCTGCCCAGGCCGCCGAGCGCGGCGAGTTCCACGACGACGATTTGGCCGTTCCGCGCCAGTGCCACCTCCGGCACGGTCGAGGGCGGCCGCTTCATGCCCTCGTCGGCCGCAATAAAGGTTGCGATACGCAATTGCGTTGCGGCGAGTTCGAGCGCGTAGATGCGCGCGTTCTCATCGCCCTTAGCGCCGGCGTGAGCTATCCCCGCCAACCGTCCGAAGACGAGGACGTCGCCCGTCGCGACCAACTCCGCCCCGGGATTGACGTCGCCGACGACCACGATGTTGCCGCTGTGATGCAGCGTTTGTCCGCCACGAAGGGTCGCTGCGTGATAGAGCGTGGTTGGGGATGCGTCGACCAGATGCAGTTCGGGGGCCCGTACGCGATGCTCCATTTTGACACGACGCACGCTCGTTTCGCCGCGCTTTCGTCGTTGCGCGATGTCGTTGCGCGCGCCGGCAAAGTCGGCGACGAGCGAACGCGCCGAATCCGAGAGTGCCGAAGCGTGCGATTCGAAGCTTAGACCCTCAGACGAGGCGAGCGACTCCAAGCCTTGCGTCGTGCCGGCAAGCGAGCGGAGCTGGATTCCGGCATCGGCGAGAATGCCGCGCAGACGCATCACATCCTCCTGCTCTGGAACGCTATCACCGAAGTTGGCAACCGCCGAGGCCCCGCGATAAAAACTCGGCTGCTCGGCTAGCCGAGCTTCGAGTTCTTGGAAAGCCACGCCCAGGTCACGACCAGCAAGCGCGACTTCAAGGCCATCCAGCCTCCCTCGCAAGAGTGTCACGGTGGCCTATGCGCGAAGAGTATCAGCCGAATCCTTCGCTATCCACAAATCACTCGCAAGTTCCTAACGTTGTCCACATCTCATACACAGAGGAAACCCGCACCTATGTTTCGCCGCACCATCTCGCTCGTTGCCGTCGTCTCGCTTTTGAGCGCAGCCTATCCCGCAAACGCCCTGGCAATGTCAACGCAAAAAGAGATTGCACTGGGACAATCTTACGATCAGCAGATCGTCGCGGGCAGCGTTATCGAAACCGATCCGCTGCTCAACGCTTACGTCCAGGGCGTCGCCGGCAGTCTTTGGAATCAGGTCGAGCGCAAAGACGTACCGTATTCGGTCAAGGTCATCAAAGATAACCAAATCAATTCGTTTGCGACGATGGGCGGCTTCGTCTACGTCAATGAGGGTCTGGTTGACTTCGTCCAATCCGACGACGAACTGGCCAGCGTCATCGGCCACGAAACGGGCCACATCGAACGGCGTCACGTCATTACGACGAACTCGAAGGCGCAAATCCTAGATATCCTCTTCGGCCTGGCATCGATTTTATCGCCGATCATCTACGAGTTCGGGGGCCTCGCCGAGGCGGGAATCATGGCCAAGATCGAGCGTGGGGACGAGCTCCAAGCCGATCGCTACGGCCTTCAGTTGATGTCGCGCGCCGGGTACGACCCCGAATCGATGGTAACGATGATGGCGCATCTGGCCGTCCTCCAAGACGAACACAGCGACGCGGTCAGCAAATACCTGGAGGATCACCCGGATCCCGCGGCGCGCGTCGCGCACTTGATGGGATATCCCGAGCTCGATCCGACGACGGTCACGCCCGCGCAAACGCTCGTTCAGGCGTCGAGCGATGAGGAGCGCGCGCGCTATTCGTTCGCGCGCTTGCGGCTCAATCAGGTGCTCAAGGCCGATCCGCAGAGTTCCGAAGCGTTGCTCGAGCTCGGCCAATCCGAGCTCGCGCTGGGGCTGCCGAATAAGAGCGAGCAGACGCTGGCGGAAGCGGCCCAGCTCGGCTCGCCCGCGACCCGCGCGACCGCCAACCAGCGCATCGCTGCGCTGCGACAGATGCAAGCGCAAGAAATCAAGCTCACGAAAATCGATCCGCCGAACTTACAAGGTTCGGTGGCAGCCGCGCAAGCAACGCACGTCCTCAACGCAACCGAAATTCAGGCGCGTGAAACCGAGGGCAAAGATCAGCTCAAGGCGGTGCAGAGCCGGCTCGACACGCTCCAATACGAAGTGCCGGACCTAAGCCGCATCAACATTCGACGCGGCTCCAAAGTCGAAGCGATCGTCAAGAATATTACGTCGATGGCGCGTTCGGTCAACAGCGCACTTGAAGATGCCGGCGGCAGCTCGGGTCCGATCGGCGGTGTCGGCTCGCTCGAGAAGAACAAAGAGGCCGGCCTGCTCAAAGAGAGCGCCGACATCTACAAGGAAATGCTTTCGCCATTCACGCTCAAACCAGTCCCGACCGAATCCGTGGCAATTTTTCCGTCGTATCCGCAAATGCTCAACGACCTCTCCCGCGCCGACGGCGAGATGCTACGCTCGGTCGACGCGGCTCGCGCGTCCCTCACGCAACTCGATCAGTCGCTGGGCGATCTTGACGAATTTCTCAAACAGCTCGACCACGTGTCGGTCACCTATACCGGCGACATCAATCAGAGCGACTATGCGTCCTTGTTGCCTCTCATGAAAAAGTGCGTCGACGATTTCAACGGTGCCGCAACGGCTGCGTCGCAAGGCGCTCAGCTTTTCAATCTCGCACGATCGCGCCAGCTCTCGACGCGCATCACCTTACTGGGTTTGGGAACCTCCGCGCAGACGTACTCGACCCTTCAATACGCGCTCCAGCAGCGATTCGGATCGAGCGGCGTCGACTACCACACCATGCTGCGCGACGGACTCACGCCCGGCGACGTGGCGGCAGCGACGATCGTCGCCGCTGACATCAAGAGCACTCCGGAAAGCGTGATCGCCGAGGCGAAAGGCTCCGGCCAAACCGTCATCGACGTCGCGAACGCGCATAAAATGCACGCTTGGCCGCTGGAAATCTTTATGGGGTTGGTCTATCTGGACTTCACCGACGACCCTGTGAAGGAGCTGCGCAAAGCCGACGGATCGCTCGCAGTCAATCTCGATAAGCTCGGATTGTAGCGTGGCGGCCACTGCCGACGCGCGCAATCTGTTCAGCCTCGTCCGCAAGGGGCTCGACATGCGCGCGGTCCACGCGCACGTCCGAAAGCCGTTCCGGTTTCTGCTCTGCGGCGATCCGGCACTCGTCGCCGAATTGCGTGCGCTCTTGCTCTGGGGACACGATGAATCGGTGCCTGCGCACGCTGCGGCTTGCTTGGAGACGATACGCCCGCAATCGCTGGGCCTTACGAATCCCAATGAAGTTCGCGCCGTTATTTTTCTCGGCCGTCCCGGCGATGCTGCGAATGCAGATTTGGGCGCGTTGAAGGTACTGCGAGTTCCAATACTCGCACTGACCATCGATCCCGGCTCGCCGCCGGCGGGACCTGCCGCACCGCCCGAGCCTGGCACGTGGGCTGAGTACGTGGCACCGGCAATCGAACGAGAAGCGCTGCGCGCACGTTTCTTCATTCATCTCGTCGAATGCGCGCGCGGCGTAGAAATTGCGGTCGGACGAAACCTCCCGGTGCTGCGGGAGACGGTCGCCGCCAAGCTCACGCGCGACGCCGCCAACAGCGCACTCAAGGTCGCACTAGCTAGCGCGCTGGTCGATCACATTCCCCTCGTCGGCATCGTTTTGGGAGCGTTTGCCTCGGCCGGGGATATGGTCGCGATCACCGGCATTCAGGTGATGCTCATGCTGCACATCGAAGCGGCGTACGGCAAAGACCCGGATATGCAGCGTACGTGGCAGCTCTTACCGGTCATCGGCGGGGGTTTTGGCTGGCGAACGCTGGCGCGCGAACTTGTCGGCTTCGTTCCCGTCGCGGGCATCGCGATCAAAGGTGCGATCGCCTATGCGGGAACGATTGTCGTCGGGGAAGGTGTGACGTTTTTTCACGAGCACGGAGCGCACATGACCAAGGGGCAAGCGGCGGCGCTCTACGAGCGCGCCAAAGACGACGCAATGCGCTTCGCGCGCGAGCTCGCCGCAAAACTCCTTCGGCGATAACTTTTCGGGCGCCGGTTTTTTCTCACAACCGCTCCAGTAGCGGTTCGTCGTCGAGACCCTGCAAATCGGCGGGAACTCGCTTGCGCGCCGGAGCGGCGAGTTGGGCCGCAATTTCGCGCCGTCGAAAGGGCGAGAGTGAGTCGCGCCGTTCCATGAAGCGTTTGACCAACGCTCGTTCTTCGCCCGATAGATATGCAGTCGGCGCATAAATCGGTTCCTCGGAGCCACGCTCGAGTGCCGCCTCTACATCGAAAGCTTCGTGCCGAATTCGCAGATCGAAATAGTAGACGGCAAAAACGAGGGCGAGGTACGGCACCACGACGATGCGTTGGAGTGCATCGATCGCGCCGTACCCGGCAGGCCATCGCGAAAGCCCCAAGACGGCGACGGTGTCGGCCAACGTTGCGGCCGCTAAACCGATCGCGCCGACGGCAACGCGGCAGAATAAAGCGCGCCCAATCTCGCGCCGGGCAAAAATCCGACGCAGCGACACGCGTAGCGACAACGCCGCCGAATCTCCCTCCACCACGATGGCGCAAATTGCGCATGCCGTCGTTACGAGAATCAGCACGAGGGCGATGGTGATAATGACAACCGCTGCAACGAGAGCCAATGGAATGACCGATGGAAACCAGCGTGAAGCCAACGTTGCGACCGCAAGTAACGGAAGTGCAACGACGGCGATCGTGGCCGTGTACGCGGCAACGAGCGCCAGCACCGCAATCCCGACGACCGCCAGAATCGATTTCCAGCGTTCCAGCACGGCTGTATAGGAGCTTCGAAAACCGACCGCCGTGCCGCGATAGAGCCTTCCGACGCCGACCGCCACTGCGGCCACCGCAAAACCCAGCACGTAGTAACCCAAGAGTGCCGTTGCGACGACGATCGCCAGCGACATCGGCGAATCGAAGAGCGTTGGAACGCGTTCGGCTCCAATGCGTTGCGGATGTTGCAGAACGTTCAACGTGGCATCAAGCTGCTTCTGCCCACCTAGCAAGACCACGTACTGCAGCGCGGAGAATGGCAGCGCCGCCGCGGCAACGATGCCGACAAACGCAACGAAATGACGCGCGAAGAGCGCGAACGCCCGCTCAAAAATACCGCCAAGATCCAGCGGCCGCAGCTCCATCGCGCGCGCCTTCGGGCAAGGCAATCGGAACACCCCCGCTGAAACCGGCGCCATGTTGATCGGCACGCTGCTCGATATCCGCCGTTATCCGGTGAAGAGCTTAGGCGGCCAGAAACTCGAACGAACCCAGGTCGAGCCAGAGGGCGTTGCCGGCGACCGCGTCGGCGCGCTCGTTGTCCGCGGCGGCCACGCGCGCATCGGTAAGACCTATCGCGGCAAAGAGCACGATCGTCTCCATCTGCTCTCGGACGAACGCGCGGCGATCGCTGCGGCGGCAGCGCGCGGCACCGCGGTCGAGATGCATCGTGGAGATCGCTTTTTCGACGACGCTCCGGTTTCGTTACTCGTCGATCGCTGGCTCGACGATCTGAACGAGCACCTGGGGTATCGCGTTGAGTGGGAACGCTTTCGGCCAAACTTTTTCGTGCAAGCCGCGCGATCGTTTGCGCAGACTGAGAGCGAACTCGTTGGGGCGCAGCTTAGGCTCGGGGAGGTGCGACTGCGCGTGCGCTCACCGATCGAACGCTGCGTCGCGGTCACATATCATCCGTCAGGTGAGCCCAGCGACCCGCGCATCTTGCGCTATCTCGCGCAATCCCGCAACGCCTGGATGGGGATCTACTGCGAGGTGCTCGAACCGGGCGCAACCGCGATTGGCGACGAGCTCGAGAAAGAGGCGCCACTACAATCGTAGCGGCGCCTGCGCCCCACACCCGGCTCTCTTACACTCTATCGCTATTTCAAGAGCGGTGCTCTAATGCAGCTGCGTTAGACCGACCGGCACTTCCATTCGGAACTCCAATCGGGAAGCTTACAGCGCGCGACGGCCTTCCAGTGCTTTGGCGATGGTCACCTCGTCGACGTAATCCAAATCCCCTCCAATCGGAAGTCCGTAGGCCAAACGCGTGACGGCGGCGCCCAGCGGCTGCAAAAGGCGCGAAAGGTAGAGCGCCGTCGCCTCGCCTTCGGCGTTAGGATTGGTTGCCAATATGATTTCGTTCGGACGTTCGCGTCCGATTCGCTCGACGAGCTCTTTGACAAAGAGCTGCGCCGGGCCGATGCCGTCCATCGGCGAAATCAATCCGCCCAAGACGTGATAGCGACCCTTGAACGCGCCGGTCCGCTCGATCGCATAAACGTCCTTTGCTTCGGCGACAACGCAGATTGTCACGGCGTCGCGCTGGTCGTCGGTACAGAACTCGCAGGGGTCGATTTCGGCCAGCGAGTGACAAACCGAGCAAAACCTTACGTTGTCTTTCACGGAAAGGATCGCTTCGGCCAGAGTCTGCGCTTCGTGACGCGGCCGGTTCAAGAGATGAAAAACCAAGCGCGCGGCGGTCTTGGGGCCGATCGTCGGCAGCTTGCTGAGCTCGTTGATCAATGCGGCGATAGGACTCGGAGCGTGTCGGACTTCGCTCACATCAAACCGGGAATTTTCATGCCTCCGGTGACCGAGGCCATCCTTTTCTGCGAAGTCTCGTTGGCCTTACCAAGCGCGTCGTTGACGGCGACGGTCACGAGATCTTCAAGCGTTTCGACGTCGTCGGGATCGACGGCCTCTCGCGAAATCGTCACGCGTTTGACGCGCTGATCGCAGCTCACATCCACGGTGACCGAACCGCCCGCCGCGCTCCCGGTAACGATGGTGTTGGCAAGCTCGTCCTGCGCCTTCTGCATTTCGGCCTGCATCTTTTTAACTTGTGCCATTAAGTTCGCTTGATTCATGCTCGCATCCGTTCGTTAGCGTATTCGTTCGTTCGCGTAATCGAAGAGTTCGTCGGGCGTTTCCTCCGACGTTGCCGCAGCGCGCGCGCTTGCGTCAACGCGAAGCCGCAATTTGAGCGGAACGCCCAAAACGTCGAGGATCGCGGCTTCAATGAGCGACGCGTGATCCTTGAGTGCCTCCGCGCTCCACGCATTGGGCAGTTTGAGCACGATCGCATTGCTCTCGACGGCATCGATGACCGCTCGCGAGAGCGGAGCGCTCAAGGTCTGGCGTTCGCTCTCGACCTTACCGCGTATACTTTGCCACGCCGCGCGAACCTTCTGAACTGAGATTCCGGAAGTCGCCAGCGAGGACGGGTTTGCGGCATTGCCTTGTTTGGTGCTTGGCGGCGGCGACGCCTTTGCCGCGGGGACCGCAATCAAACCCAGACGTTCTTCCAAAGCTGCTACCCTCGCGGTGAGCGCCTCGGATGCCGGATCGTCAGTCGCCAAGATCAAACGCAGCAGAGCGGTTTCGAGTTCGATCCGCGGGTTACCGCCCGATCGTGCGAGCGAAAGCGCGTCGCCGAACGTGCGCAGAGCTCGCAAGATTATCGCTTGCGAGACGCCCTGTGCTTGGCGCGCAAGACGGGCGGCGTCCTCGGCCGCCAGGTCGCGCGAAAGCAGCGCCGGATCGATGCGCGCCACCAGCAAATTGCGAAAGGCCGCGATGAGCGTGCGCATGAGAACGTGCAGATCCGCGCCGGAATCGCTGGCCTCTTCGACAATTGCCAACGCCGCCGGCGACTCGCGTGCCACAATCGCGTCGACCAAGGCGTGCGCAAACTTTCGGCCTGTGGATCCGAAGGCGAGGTCGAGGGTCGAGACCGTGGCGCGTTCGCCTCCCGCGAATGCCGCGAGTTGTTCGAGCATCGTGAGGGCGTCGCGCAGACCGCCGTCTGCACGGTAGGCAATGGCCGCGAGCGCTTCGTCGTCGACCGAAATCCGCTCCGCTGTCGCGATTTCCTTCATCTTATCGATCATGATCGGAACCGCTATGCGGCGAAAGGCGTAGCGCTGACAGCGCGACAGGATCGTGACCGGCAACCGATCGGGCTCCGTCGTCGCCAGGATGAAGACGGCATGCGGCGGCGGCTCTTCGAGCGTCTTGAGAAAGGCGTTCGCACCCTCTTTGGTGAGCATGTGCGCTTCGTCGATGATGTAGACTTTCATCCGCATCGTCGCCGGAGCGAATTTGACAGCTTCGCGTAACGCTCGAATCTCATCGATGCCGCGATTGCTGGCGGCATCGATCTCGAGCACGTCGAGCGCGGTTCCAGCCAAGATCGACCGACAATTCTCGCAGGTGTTGTCGGGATTCGCGGTGGGCCCGTTTTCGCAGTTGATGCAACGTGCTAGAATCTTAGCAGCCGAGGTCTTTCCGGAGCCGCGGGGCCCCGAAAAGAGATAGGCGTGGGCAAGTTTTCCGCTTTCTATTGCAACCGTTAACGTGCGTACCACTGCGTCCTGGCCGACGAGGTCGGCGAACGTAAGGGGGCGCCAGGTTCGGTAGAGCGACACAACGCTCAAACTTTAGCAGGCCGTTTCACCGAGCCTGCCGGGGGGTAGGGTTGCAACGCGGCGGCCTATCGAGCGGTTATGAGAGTTGCTTCCCAGGCGGCGGCGCCTGGTCAATTGTGGGATAAAACGATACCCGTGAATTTGCGCTTAGCGCTGCAAGAAAAGTTTGGCTTCGTCAGTTTCTACCCAGGTCAAGAAGAGGTCGTCTCTCGCGTTCTGCAAGGGCAGGACACGCTCGCGATCCTCGCAACGGGCGCCGGCAAGAGTCTGACGTACCAGCTTCCTGCGCTCTTGCTCGAAGGGACGACCGCCGTCGTCAGCCCGCTGATCGCATTGATGAAGGATCAGCTCGACATGCTGCGGGACCGCGGCATTACCGACGTGGTTGCGCTGAACTCGACGCTCTCCGAGGATCAGGAGGTACGTGCGCGCGAGCAAATCGCTTCGGGCAAGGTTCGCATCGTCTATACGACACCGGAGAAGCTCGAGGATGAAGGTTTTCTTCGGCTGCTTCAATCGATCCGGGTACCGCTCTTCGTCGTCGACGAAGCACACTGCATTAGTCAGTGGGGCCACGACTTCCGGCCGGCGTACCTCGCGCTTGGGGGCGTGATTGCCAAGCTCGGGCATCCGACCGTACTCGCCTTGACTGCGACCGCGACGCCATCGGTTCGCGAAGATATCCTCCACCAGCTGGGGATCGAGCAGGTAAAGCCGATCGTGCGGGGATTCGACCGCCCAAACTTGATTTATGAGGCTCGCAAAGCCGATAAGGAAGCCGACAAACTCAAGATTCTCACCACGCTCTTCGCGGGCGACGAAGCGTTGGAAGGTACCGGCATCATCTATACCGCGACGATCAAGAACGCGCTTGAGGTGCAGCACTATCTGACGCAGGAGCTGGGCGTCCCTGCCGCCGTCTACCACTCCAAGCTCCATAAAGAAGACCGCACATCGGTCCACAATTTGTTCATGGACGAGTCAATCCGCGCGGTGGTTGCGACCAATGCGTTCGGATTGGGGATCGACAAGCCGAATATCCGTTTCGTCGTTCACTACGATCTGCCGGGCTCGCTTGAGGCCTATACGCAAGAAGCGGGACGCGCGGGCCGCGACGGTCTGCCGTCGAGCTGCATCTTGATCTATCGCATGAGCGATACGCGGGTGCAGAACTACTTCTTGACGGGGAAGTATCCCGACGTCGAGGAGGTTCAACGGGTCTTCGGCACGATTGAGGTTTTCTGCGATCAGGCAGGCGGAGTATCGATGGTCGATCTGCGGAAGATCTTGCAGCTTCCGCTGACGAAGCTCAAAGTGATCTTAGCCCTTCTCAAGAAAGCGGGCTACATCGAACATGCCGGCAAGTCGGCCTATGCCCTGACCGAAGCCGTGCGCAAACATCGCGATCTGATGCTGAACCTTGCCAACTACGAGACGAAAAAATCGTACGATCAGAGCAAGCTCGCGATGATGCTGCAATACGCCGAAACGATGTCGTGCCGCCGGCGCTTTATTCTTAATTATTTCGGCGAAGATTTCGATGTCGTGAACTGCGGCGCGTGCGACAGTTGCCTTCGGGCTCGCCGGCGCGGCGTTGACGCGCAAGCTGCGACCGGCGGATTCAAAATTGCCGATGTGGTGACGCACCCGAAGTTCGGGCCCGGCACGGTCGAGCGCGCCGAGCGCGACCTGGTGACCGTCCTTTTTCCGAGCGTTGGCTACAAGACGCTGTTGGCCTCGGCCGTTCGACACGCCGAAGCTCAAATTGCATAGGACACCCCTACTCCTCGCGGTTTTCGCCGCGCTCTGCGCCTTAACGCCCCAGCCTGCTCCAACCCCCTCGCAAACGGCGCCCGCGCCAACGGCTGCCGCGTCGTCGGCCGCACCATCGGCAAGCATCACTCCATCGCCGCCCGCGACGCCCTCTCTGCCGGCGACGCCGTCCCCAACCCCGCCGCCAATCGTCATCAATCCCGCCACGGCGGCGGTCCCCGTCGGAGGTTCCGTCGAGCTGACCGTAGGTTCGGCGATTGGTCCGCTTGCGGTGACCATCGCGGATCCAACGATCGCGCAGGCAGGCGTTGATCAGGCTTCGGCGCGTCTAACGATCGTCGGCAGAGCGCCGGGCGTAACGACGATCACCATCAGCGACGCCCGCGGTTTGCATCGTGACGTCCCCGTGCGCGTCGCCTACTATGCTGGAACGATCGCCGAGCGCGCGGCCGTCGCGATCACGGGTGATCCAGCGTCGGCCGAATTCGTCCGTGAAGAGACGGCACGAGCCGTTCGCGAGGCCGCGCGACCGCGCGCCGGCGCCCAAGTGATCGTCTCATCGGACGATGTTCCCATTCGGCGCGCGCTCGAGCAGGACGATGTCGCCGCGTTCGACGTTCCCATCCTCATCCAAGGAAACGGCGATTTCGAAGTGGACGGATCGACTCATGTCGACGTCCAAAACGTCGCGGTTCCACGCATCTCGCCGGACTCGCTCATGGTCAGTGATTATCCCGAGCGTTTGACTGAGAACGGCACGCTCTTTACGGCAGATCTGCGCCACGAGCAGCCGTCCCGGTTTCTCTACTTTCACTACAATCCGCCCGGTCAGCCCGATCGACGCCTCGTCCTTCGCGCTCAGAACTTTTCACGAGAACCCTCGATCGTACAGTTCATCAGCGGCCGAGGCGGACCGTCGCCCAACGAGATGGAGGTCGGTCACTCCGCTACCAAACGCTTTCTGGTCAACGTCGTTCAAAACCAAGGCCGTCTTTTGACCTTGCCGGCGAATAGCATCACCGAGGTCGCCTCGCAAGAGCTTCCGCCGGGAAATGTCGTTTGCACCTTATTGCAGCTGCGAGTGCTTTCCGGCGGGAACGTGCATTTAACGCTCGTTGCTCAAGACGCCGGTGATAGCACCGACAATAGCGCGAGCGATACGGATCTGCTGGAGAGCGTGCACAAGCACGCGCGCGGGATCTACCCCATCGCGGAGTTTCACTTCGCAACCGAATGGCGAGTTAATGACGAGTACGTCGAGCTGCCGATTGGCCAGCTTCCACTGCCGAATCACTTGCACGGTCAAGCACTCGCCGGCGACTACGGCGTTTTGCAATCATTTGTCGTCAATGTGGAGAACCCATTGGGATCCCCACAGGCAATCGCGATCTACGAGAATCCTCGGGGAGGCCGCGCGACGGGAACGTATTTGATCGACGGCGTCTTGGTTCAATCGCACCAGGTCACCGCGTACTCGCGTTACAAGGTTCGCCAATATGTCGTACCGGCTCACGGATTCGTTCGCGTGACGATCGTCACGATGCCCGAGGCCGGATCGAGCCTGCCCGTGCGGCTAATCTTCGCGCCCGATGACGGAAGCGTTGCGCCTGGGGCGCCGGGCTCACCGATCTTCTAGCGAACCGCGCCCGTCGACGAGCGCGTAGACGCGCTCGACTTCGGCCGCACACCGGTCCCACGAAAAGCGCGCAACCGAAGCGGCGCGAGCGCCGGCCGCGCGGACATCGTCGCCGCCCTGCAACGCCCGCGCAAGTGCCGCCGCCCATGCCGGGGCGTCGTCGGCCGGCACGATGCTCGCCGCGTCGCCGACGACCTCCGGCAGCGACGTGCAATTCGATACGACGCACGGAATGCCGGCGCAGAGCGCCTGCGCTGCGGCGTAGCCGAAGCCTTCGTAGCGAGACGGCACCGCCGCTACCGCGCATTCTCGATAAAGCATCAGCAGTTCTTCGCGCGCAACGTAGCCGCGCAGTTCAACGCGATCGGCGACCTTGAACCGCTTCGCCAGCTGCGCACACTGCTGCGCGTATGGCGTTGCCGGTCCGATTGCGATCAACCGCGCATCGGGCAACTGCGCCAGCGCGGCAATGAGGACCTCGAGATTCTTGCGCGGCTCGATCGTTCCAACCGCGAGGATGGTCCGCGCGCCGGTCGGCGCTCGGACGAGATTGCGGAAATCCGAGCTCACGCCGGGGTAGACGACGTCAATGCGTCCAGGCTCGAGCTGAGGAGCGAGACGGAGCAGTTCGCCGCGCGTATAGTAGGAGTCGACGATCACGCGCGCGGCCGCGCGATACCGATCGAGTGCAAACCGGCCGAAGTAATAACGAGCGTATGCGGGCGTGTGTCCTTGGACCGCGTGCCACGCAAGGTCGTGAACGGTAACGACGATCGGCATGGCCGCGAATCGCGGCATCGTGCCTGCGGCGCAGTGCAGCAGCGCGGCGCCCGAGCGGCGAGCGCGTCGCGGCAACAGTATTTGGTCCCAGAGCACTCGGCGATCGAACCGCCACGGATCGAGCGAAGGCGCTCGAAGTTCGCTCAGATCGACGCCGCGCAAGCGCAGCGCGCCGGCTAAGCCCTTGACGTATTCACCGATTCCAGTCGCGGTGCCGACTCCGAGTTGCGCGTCGAGCGCAACCTTCACGCTAACGCTCCCGCAGGTCGCGTTCGAGCGCGCGAACCATTGATGCGCCGGGATCGATCCTGCGGGATCGCGCCAAATATGCATCCGCCGCGGGGCGGTCGCCGCTCTCCCAGGCGACGACGCCGAGGCCTGCGACTGCATCCGCGCTCGCGGGATCGATGTCGGCCGCGCGAGCGAAGAGTGCGCGAGCGCGCGTTCGATCGCCCAACAGATCGGCTTGATTTGCATCTTCGACGACGTAACGCTCCGATAGCGGCGCCAACGATACTGCGGTATCGAAGTCCAGCAATCCGCGCTCGAGCCATTCGCGCTGTCGCACGCTTCCGGGCACTTCCCGCCATGCCTTACGATTGGCAAGCCGGCCTAACTCCCAGTACGACTGCGCGCGCGCGTCGGGATGCGTGGCGCTGCGGCCCAAGCGAACGGCCAGGAGGTTTTCGAGCGCATACGCGGCCTCCGGATCGCCGCGCGCCAGCGCCTCTGCCCCGATCGCAATCGCGGCGGGGTCCGGCGCTGCCAAAAAGTATTCGGTCGCGAGCGCATTCTCGCCGCGCGCGAGCGCAATGCGAGCCATGAGTTCGTCGCGGGCCGGCGAGCCAGGCAATCGAACGGCATAACGTTCGGCCGCGCCGGGATCGCCTCGTTCGAGCGCGGCGCGTGCCAACGTGGTTTCGACGTACGGCGCCGGCGCGACGCGATCGAGCATGCGATATATCGCAAGCCCAAAGCGCAGAGGAATCAGTCGCGGCAGCGTGGCCGGAGCGGCGGCTTGTGCCGTAAAGGCATCCGACGCGAGTTGTACGATCGCGCAGAAAACCAAAAACGCGCAGAGAACCGCGCCGAGGACGAACCGGAACGGCGCGTACCGACGGAGACCGGCCTTAGAATTTAACGGTAAA
Source organism: Candidatus Eremiobacterota bacterium (assembly GCA_019240525.1). Taxonomy (GTDB): domain Bacteria; phylum Vulcanimicrobiota; class Vulcanimicrobiia; order Vulcanimicrobiales; family Vulcanimicrobiaceae; genus Cybelea. The sequence continues at coordinate 1,476,035 of JAFAYE010000001.1, read as the reverse complement.
GTTGACGTCCTCCCGCGTCTGCGTCTCGCCGGCGATCGGCAGGACGCTGTCCTGGAACCGATCTTGATAGGCGCCGATCGAGAGCGAGCTCGAGATCCGCGGGATGGTAAACGTGAGCTTACCGCCGTAGGTGTTGCTGATCGTATCGAGGTTCAAAAAGCCCGGCAAGCTGTAGCCGCCATAGAGGCGTTGCGCATTGTAGTTCAAGTTTAACGTCAGACCGCGAACGACCGGAACGGATACGCCGGCGCCGAGTGAAAGCCGATTCAAATCGGTCGCGTTCGGGATGACGAGCGGCGTACTTCCCCCGGGAAGCTGTAACGATGTCACATTGGGAGTGAGTGAAAGCGAATTCAGATTAGTGCTTCCGGGTTGCTCGTACTCGCTGGAGAGATTCACATCCAGATTGCGCTTCCCGGCGCGCAGGTCGAAGGTCGCGCGGGCGCCATACGTAGCATCGTGCAATCCGAGTTGGGGCGCCGGCACGCCGGTCTCTTGAGTCTTCGTTTCGAGCTGAATCCCGTCGACCTGAGTTGTCGCCGGAAGGAAGTCCGCAACGTGCGTTTCCGCAGGCGAGAATGCAAGCGTTCCCGGGGCGGGAGAGATGACGGGCTCAGGCGGGACGGGCTGATACGCGACGGCAAAGTGTTCGCCGGACGGAACGAGCACCGCGCTATCGGTGGCCACAAATGGGGCTGAGAAGCGGACGCTACTCGCCGTTGCGCTCCAGGTCGGCGAAACTCCCACCTGGGGCGGGTCGTCAGGCCAACTACCAGCGAACGCCATGCGCTCCTGGTCGAAATCGGGGCCAACGATCGCGAGATCAGTTGTTGCGCCCGCCGGACGAACCCGCAACGCTAGTTCGCGCATTGGAGATTCGCTCGCGCGATCGCCCCGCGCCGCCGCAAACGATGCGCGTGAATCCGACGTTTCGCCGAAGAGGCGAAGCATGAGTTGGGAACCCAGATCGAAGCGATCGCGCTGCGAACCGAGCGGCGTTCCAAGCGCGACGCTCGCGCTCGACGCTACCGCCAGCGCCAACCCTACGACCACGCCGACGACCCGACGCACGCAACCTCCTTGATGAAATTTCAATCCGCGAGTGATGCCCCAAAGCCCGTTCGCGGGGCTAGTTAGCTTGGAGGTTGAGGCTCCGCTCCCCTTGCCAGAAATCGGCGCGCGATCAGAATTGCCGCGTAGTCGTCGATTGGGCGCTGAGGGACTTGCAGACCGATCGGAAGCAGCCGGCGCCATCCTCGCGGAGGATGGTCGGCAAAGTAGAGCCCGCGCGCATTGCGACTCGTTTCATACTCGTCGACCAGATGGATCGGTAGCCCAAGCGCCTCCAAGGCCGCCTTGACAGGCCGAGCGTTCGTGCCGCGCCCGAGGGCGATCGCATGAACCAGACGTTCCCACGCGAGCCGTTGCAAGCATGCCGGCAGGCGGTCGATTGGCTCGATGCCCGCCGCTACAACCGCTCCGCGAGCATCGAGCAGCGCGTAGCCGGCCTTCCTCCGCCCCGGATCCACGCCGATCACGCCGGGCGAATCGTTCACGGCTGTTGCGTTAGCACGATAACGATCGGGATGCCGCCCACGTGCGGATAGAAATCTTCGGCGGCAAAAGCCGTCAGCAGATAGGTTCCCGGTTTGGCGATCCGGGCTTGCATTTGCGTGGTGTCCGGAATCATCTGCATCGGCTGAAAGATATCCGAAAGAAAAGGCGGCAGATGAAGTCGTCGCGCCGTGAGCGAGACGAGATTCTCCAATTGAATCAATGCGATGTTGATGCTCGCACCGCTTCGTCCGGGAATCACGAGCTGAGCAATGACCTGACCCTTGGGAAAGACTCGGACGTCGGGCGTGACGTTGATGCCGAAATGGATCTGATCGTTCTCGAATAGATTTTGATCTGAGGTCACCGTCAGCATGACCGGCGCTTGCTCCAGTTTGGCAGCCGTCGTGAGATCGTTGGACAAGTTGCTCAGCTTCTTCTCGGTATCGGGCGCGATGGCATATGGCCGTAAACCTAAGCGTGGGTACGTTGCATTGACGTACTTCACCGCAAAAAAATAGTATTCCCGAATTGTCGCGAGGCGCTGGGAGGACGAGGCCGATTGCGGGATGATGCGATAGAAAGGAACCATCAGCGTATCGACCGGCAAAACGAGTCGCCCGCTGTTGACTTTGGCCTCCAGGTCGCGCTGGCGCGCCTGCAACTCCGTGATCTGCTGATTGATCGAACTGAGCTTGAAGAACGCGGTCTTCACTTGCTGCGAGGCAAAAATGGCGGCGAGGGAAACGACCAGGGCGATGATCACGCCGGTAGCAATCGCAACGATCGTCGACGTATAGCGCGGCCGGATTCCGAACAGGCTCAAGCGCCGTCGCCCAACCTGATGACCGACGCGATCGCCGACGTACGCGACGGCACCGGCGAGCGCCATCACTGCGGCAAGGTTACCGATTCCTCGAACGATCTCGACGAAGTTCATACCATCGCCGCGCGCCGCAATCGGCTCAGCCCGATCGCCGTGAACAGGATGTTCGGAAGCCATGCCCAGAGGGCCGCCAGCGCAAGCAACGCTTGTGCCGCAAACGAGCAGACGGTCATGACCACGTAGTAGACGAAAACGATGGCTAACGAAAGACCGAAACCGACGCTCGTGCTTCCGCTGGTTCTAATCGAGCGTAGTCCGAACGGAATCGCGAGCAAGATGAAGACGAAGCACGCAAACGGGCGCGCGAGCTTCTCCTGATAGGTCGTGACATACTTGCGCCGCTCGGTCTCGGTCAACTGTCCCGAGCGCACGATCTCCGCGATTTGGACCCTGCTCATGTTCTCCGGATCGTCGTTGCTCATGCGCTTGGTCAGGTCGGTTGGCCTCTCCCCGATTTCGACCTCCTGCTGCGGTACGTTGGGCTCGGCGAGCGTCGTTCCGTCGGGATTGAATCGGTAAACGCTGGAGTTTTGCAGCGTCCACCGATCGGCCGCGAACTCGGCCCGCTCGGCAAAGATAATCTGCCGCGCGTCGTTGTGGTTATCGTATTGAATCAGCGTTACGTGCAGCAAAGCTCGCGAATTCGGCTCGTACGCGGTCGCAATCGTCACTTGACGTCCGCCGCCCGGCAACGGTGCGGAGACCGTCAAGTCCCGATTGAATGCGCTGATATGATTGATGACGCTGTTTTCGATCTCGGTCAGCTGATCGTTCGCATAGGGCACGATCCGCTCTTGGAGATAATAGGTAACCAGAGACATAATGATGCCGACGGCCAGCAAGGGCGCCACGATACGCCCAAACGTTACACCGGCCGATTTGAGCGCCGTAATCTCGCTCTCGCCGGAGAGCCGCTGCACGGCCAGCAGCGTTCCCAGGAGAAGCGCCATCGGAATCACGAGCACGATATCGGCGGGCAGCGACCAGACGAAGACGAGCAGGGCCGCCCATAAAGGCGCGTGCTCGCTGCTCACCAGCTTGCCGATATTGAGAATTTCGGTGGCGGCGAAGATCAGCATGAAGGCGGCCAAGCCAAATACAAACGGCCCCGCCAGCTCCGCGAGCATATAACGATCCAGAATGGTGAATCTCACGCCGTTGTGCTCGCTCGCAACTCCCTTATAATCGAAATCCCTCGCCAAGATAGAACTGCCGGGCGATGGGCGAGTCGAGTACTTCTTGCGCGCTGCCTGAAACTTCAATGCGGCCGTTGTTCAAGATATATGCGCGGTCGACAATCGCGAGTGTTTCGCGAACCTGGTGATCGGTGATGAGGATGCCGAGTCCGCGGTCGCGCAACTGGCGAATCATTGCCTGAATGTCGGCGACTGCAATCGGGTCGATGCCGGTGAAAGGCTCGTCGAGCAACAGAAACTTTGGCGCGATCGCGAGCGCGCGCGCGATCTCGACGCGGCGCCGCTCCCCGCCCGAGAGACTATCGCCGCGGGCGTCGACGAAAGCCCGCAGTCCGAACTCGTCGAGCAATGCCGGTAGCCGCCGTTCGCGTTCGTCGTGCGAAACGCCGTTCTGCTCCCAGATGAGCCGAATGTTATCGCCGACCGAAAGCTTTCGGAAGATAGAGTTCTCCTGGGCAAGATAGCCGATGCCGTTGCGCGCGCGCGCGTACATCGGTGCTGTTGAGAGATCGATCTCTCGAGGCCCGTTGCTCAGCAGAACGGTGCCACCATCGGGCTTGACCAGTCCGACGACCATGTAGAACGTCGTGGTCTTCCCCGCGCCGTTGGGTCCGAGCAGGCCGACGATCTCGCCGGTCTGGACTTCCGCGGTAACGCCGTTAACGACGGTCCGCTCGCCGTAGCGCTTGACCAGTCCGCGAAGTTTGATCGCTGGTGTATTGCTCATTGCATCCGCATGTGGGTCAGAGAGATATCCGAATCAAAGCTCGAGCCTGTCGCTCGGAAACCCTTGGGATCGGTGACGACGACGTCGCCGCTGCCGTGCAGCATGCCCGTAGCCCGTTCGTAAACGAGTTGCGTGCATTCCAATGTCATTCCAGAGGACGTATGCGCGTGAACGCCGTTGGTCAAGGTTACGGTGTTCGCCGCCTGATCGACGACGGCTTGGGGGGCGGTCGCCGCAAACGTCGCTCCGGTCCGATCTCGAAACGTCACGCGCGCGCTTTGAAAGACGGCGCGCGCAGCGCCTTGAGGACCATTGCTCTGGTACGAGCTTGCCAGCAGATCGTAGTCGACGCGGTTGTGGACTTGCTGAATGAGGTGGACCGGCTGCTTGGCGGTTCCGTATCCGGTAATCTTCAGGACCAGGGGGGTGGGCGTCGCGCGCGGCCGTGTCAGGAGCGAGGGTGCGGCCGTCGGTTTTGGTGCGCTCGGATTACATCCGGCGGCCGCAAGGCAGAACAGGGCGGCCGCGCGATAACGCACTACGCGTCGATTGCCGGCGATCGGTCGCCGCCGGCTGCCGTTGCAAGGGCGAGCGCCATGATCGGCATCCACAATCCAAAAATTACAACGGTCACGGTATCGATAAGGCCTTGCACGGCAACCCCCACCAGTCCCGCCGTAATAGCGAGCGATAAGAAAGCCTCCGGCGCGGCCGCATTCGCAAGGCGCCGCCGCAACTCGGCGGCGAACCGCCACATCGTCCAAACGACCGCGGCAGATCCGAGAATGCCGAACTCGACTAAGAATGTCAGATAGAGACTGTGGGCGTGGAAGGCGGTTGCGTCGCCGTCCGGCGCGCGCACGACCTCGTAAAGACGTGAAAAATTGAACGGACCGACACCAGTCAATGGGAAGCGGTCAGCGATCTGCACCGCGGCTTGCCAAATGGATAACCGAGTGTAATCTTCGCTCGGGTCATGGTGGGCGTTGAAGAGTAGCAGAACCGCCGCGATTCCTGCGAGCACGACAAGCGCGGCCAGTCCGGTGCGCCGCGTACGAACGGCGCAGAGGAAGGCAATGGCCGCAGCAAAACCCATCCAGCCCGCGCGCGAATACGTCATGCCGAGCGCGATGAGACCCACCGCGCACGCGGTCCACCCCAGCGCGCGAAGTGAGCGAGGCCGAGCGATTCTCGCGAGCGCATAGGCCATCGGGATGAGAACGATCAGAAAGCCCGCGAGCTCACCCGGCAGAATGAACGTTCCGGTGGCACGGCCGTGTTGGAGTGTATATTGCGCGGCCGGAAAACGAGAGACGACCATTGCCACGGCGGCGGCCGCCGCAAGGATGCCCGACGTCAAGAACGACGCGTAGATCGTCGTGGCCGCGTAGCGATCGGCGTAAAATCGCATGACCGAACAATGCCAAACGATCCCCAGTCCGCCAATCCCCGTGAAGACCGCTCCCGCGATCGGATTGAAGCCCGCGACCCCTGCCGTCACGCCGGCGCTAAATACCGCGAGCAACGGGAGCAGTAGCGGCTGCGCCTGAAGCGACCAGCGTGCCAGGGTTGCGATCGCGTAAATTGCGAGCAACCCGCAGAACGCTAGAGTGACAAACATCATTGGTCGAGGGACAAGCGAGAGGCCGGGGAAGCCGACCGCGGTCAGCGCGATGAAACTGGGAAAGAGCGGCACGATTGCAAAGATCGCTCCAAGCGCGGCCGGCATCAGACGACGCAGTGCCATCAGGCGACCAAGGAAGCAATCCGCGCGGCGATGCGCGCGGCGCCGCCCGGCCTGCCCATTCGCGCGCGCCCGGCGGCGCTCATACGAGCTCGCCGCTCGCCATCGTCCAGAATCTCGCCGACGCCGGCAACGGCTTGCTCCATCGCCGCCGGTAGGACGGCCAACGCCTCGCCGAGGAGTCCGCGTTGGCGCTCGCGATACCAGCGCGTTTTGCGGTCGCGATCGCGCTCGAACGCAATGACCGGAACGCCGGCTGCCGCGGCTGCTTCGTTGGCGGTTCCAGCTTGACCGAGAACTAATACCGCTTGCGCCAACACCGGTCCCAGCGCGCCACGTCGTGCGAACACACGCGCTCGCCCATCATCGCGCAAGACGAAGGGGACGACGTCGTTGTCGAAACGTTCGACGTTCCAGCCGGCGCGCGCAGCGTCGTTGGCAAAGCGATTCGCGTCGAGACCCCGCGCGACGGAAAGAATCGCGCCCAGCGTCGGCCGTCGCGCAGCCAGCTCGCGCGTGACCCCGAGCAAGAAATCGGCATCGTCGTACGCACTCTCGCGGCTCCCGGGAAAGAGTGCCAAGATCGGGACCAATCCGGCGACGTCCGACTCGAGGCCGGGATCGTGCGGTGCGGCGACCAAGTCGACGATGGCATTCGCGCTCTCGGCCTCGACGCCGCGCTGCCGAAGCGATTGCGCAGTCGCCGCATCGCGAACAAAACACGCCTGTGCGCGTGCAAGCAGTCGAGCTTCAAACGGACCGTAGGGTGCAACCTCGACACTCTTGGCCGTTCCAACAAAGACGGTCGTGCTCCGCGCAAGCAATGCCATCGCCAATGCATAGGCGTCGCCGACGGCGACGACTGCGTCGTACGTCCCACGCCGTTGACGAAGAAACCGAGCTTGTTCAAGCGTCAGACCGAGCAGCCCGGCGCGCAGATCGGCAAACAAATTGCGCGCGTTTCCCATTGCAATCAGTCCACCGCTGGGCATTGGTCGCCGCGGTCCGACGGGTCGCATGGTGACATCGGCATGATTGCCCACGAGGGCCAAATGATCGAAGCGCGCATCGGGGAGCAATGCGCGCAGCTCGTCCGCAATACGGTCCGCGATCGCGGCTTCGCCATGACCATTGGTGACGAGCAGCACCTGTTTCACGCCGCCTTCCCGGCAAGCAGCGGCAACAAGTCAAACTTCATAAGACGAAATCGGCGCCCCCGTTCGTCGTAAGCCAGCTCGCTGCGCGACACAAAACGGCCATAAGGACCGGCATGAACGACCGGCACGGCGCCAACGTACTCCGGTTGCGCCAGCGTGTCGTGGCTGTGGCCGCCGAGAATTAAATCGATGCGCGGCAGGCGTGAGGCAAGCTCGCGATCGAGCCGAAGTCCAAGGTGCGAAAGCACGACGACCATCTCGCCGTCCGGGATCGCTTCGAGATACGGCGCGAGCGCGCTCCACGGGTCGAGAAATCGCCAGCCGAAAACGCGCTCCCACGGACTTCCGGTCGAATACTGCATGATCAAGCAACCAAAGACATTGACCGGCATGCGTTTCGCCTCTCCAACTGTCGCGTAGAACCGCAAGGACCTGGCAAACGGAAGGGGGCGGGATTTCACATCGGTGAGGTTCGTGCAGACTAACGGATGGCGCATCCGCCGAACGCGCGCGCGCAGCAACCTGAAGAGATAATGAAACTCGCGATTCCCGATTGCTTGGGCGTCGTAGCCGGCCGCGTGCATCTCGGCGAGAATCGGCTCATCGACACGGTAGACCGTTTGGCTGCCGCGAAGCGCGTCGCCGCAATCGAAGAGCAGCCCTGGGCGGTCTGCGCGCAACTCGCCCAACCGGCCGACGATGCCACGATGATCGTGGAGATCGGAGGTGTGATAGATGCGGATCACTTTTGGCCGCGAGCGAGTTCGACCGCATATCGCGCGCATCGCTCGAGCGCGTCGGCCGGACCGAGGGCTTCGCGCAGGCGGACGAACTCGCGGTATTGCTGCTCCGGATTCGCCATGACCGATTCAAGCGCATCGGCGAGCGCCGCCGGCGTCGCTCGTTCCTGCAGCAGCTCGGGAACAACTTCTCGTCCAAGCACGAGATTGGGCAGCATGATGAAACGATGTTTGATCATTCGATGACCGTATTTAATAAGCACTGGCGGAATCACGTAGATGCCCACCGTTGGCACGCCGAAGAGCGCTGCTTCCAAGGTCGCCGTTCCCGACGATATCCAAGCTGCGTCGGCGTGGCGCAGCGCTGCCTCGACGCCTCGTACGACCTTTACGTCGTTGAGCGGTTGACGCTCTAAAGCCCGTCGAATCATTTCGACGGCCCGATCGTCCGCCGCCCCGAATACGCCGCGCAGCCTTGGACGGCGCTGCGCAAGGGCGCGATACGCACCGGACAACACCGGAAGATGACGTCGCAACTCTCCCGCGCGACTGCCCGGCAGCATGGCAACGGTACCTCCGTCGTCAGGCGGCGAAGGCCGTAAAGCGCGCATTTCGTACCGGCTCGTCAGCGGATGACCAAAAAACTCGATTCGGCAGCCGAGTCGACGATAAAATTCGTACTGGTGCGCGAACGCCGTCACCGGATAGGTTACCCGCGCAACGTTTCGCGCCTTATCCGGATTGTCGAGCCACGTACCGGGTGGAAATACATCCATGATGGCGCCAGAATAACCAAAGCGTCGCAGCGTGTTCGCTAGCCGCAGATTGAAGACGCCGAAATCGACGAGCACGACCAGATCAGGCTTCGTGGCACGAATGCGGAAGGCCGTTCTGAGCATTGCATCGAGCAGCTTTGGAATCCGCGGAATTGCCGCCAACGGCCCCATGCTCGCCCAGCCGGCGTGATCGCGCCAGAGACGGAATCCGGCGTCGCGCATTCCCGCCGCGCCAATTCCCTCGAACTCTGCCGCTGGATCGAGCTTGCGAATTTCCTGCGCAAGCAAAATCCCGATCTTCTCGCCGCTCGGCTCCCCCGTCGAAAAAAAGTAATTCACGGCGAGATGCTCGGCGAGCGCCGCGCTACGCCGCCTATTTGAGAACGCCGCGCTGAGATGGAGCTTCGAGAAACGCCACGATCTCGCGACCCGGCTCGGTCATCACTTGCCGCCTCATCGCTTCAATCGCCTGCGAGACGTTCAGCTTGGGATCGTACAGCAGCTTGTAAAAGCGCTTTATCTCGTTGCGTTCGTCGACCGAGAATGCGGCTCGCCGCAGACCAACGCTATTGAGCCCGTATGGCTGGCACGGATTTCCCTCGACGAGGAAAAACGGCGGCACGTCTTTCGTGCATTTGCTCATTCCGCCGACCATCGCATGCCGCCCGATGCGCGTGAACTGATGGACGCCGGTCTGGCCGCCGATCGTGACGTAGTCTCCGACGTGAACGTGTCCGGCGAGCTGCGCGAGGTTACTCATCGTAACGCCCGCGCCAAGAATGCAATTGTGTGCGATGTGGACGTAGGCGAGCAAGAGGCAATCGTCGCCCACCGCGGTGACTTCGTCGTGTCCCGTCGCGCGTTGGATGCTGACGTACTCTCGTAGGATCGTGCGGCTACCGACTCGCGTGTAGGCGCGCTCGCCGGCGTACTTGCGATCTTGGGAAGCGGCGCCCACGGTCGAAAACGGATAAAGGATCGAATCTTCCCCAATTTCAGTCCAGCCGTTGACGACAACGTGCGCCTGAAGTACGGTGCGAGCGCCGATCGTAACGTGCTCGCCGATCACGCAATACGGGCCGACGTCCACATTCGGTCCGAGCTCCGCCCCAGGATGAACGATTGCGGTGGGGTGAAGCATCAGGTGCCGATGCAATCAGACATGAAGCACGCGCGCGTCGGAGGTGAACATTCGCGGGTCTGAGGAGATGGAAAACATCAACTCCGCGTAACAGGCGAACTGGCCGTCGACGGTCGCCTCGCCCGCCACCCAACCGATGTTGCGCTTATGCCGCAACATCTTGCACTCCATGTCGAGGCGGTCGCCTGGAATAACCGGCCGCCGAAACTTCGCCTTGTCGATGCCGGCGAGATACGGCGTCTTGCGCGAAAACTCGCCGGGCTCCAAAATCATCGCTCCGCCGAGCTGAGCGAGCGCTTCGACCATATAAACACCAGGTAACACCGGGTTGTTGGGAAAGTGGCCGGCAAAAATCTGCTCGTTGTACGTGATATTTTTGTAGCCTCGCACGCGCACCATCGGCTCGAACTCCAAGATCCTATCCACAAGCAGCATCGGATAACGGTGCGGCAAGCGCTCGAAGATGTTGCGAATGTCTAACTCGGCCACCCTCGCCTCCTAAACGGATGGGATGCGTACGTGCGCGCTCAAAGCGCGCACCATCGACGCGTGAAGTTCATGTCCGCTCTTGATCGCCACGATCTCGCACTGTGGCCACGCTCCCAGCAGGGCCAGGTCGCCGATGAGATCGAGTACTTTATGGCGCACCGGTTCGTCGGGCCAGCGCAACTCCTGCATCGGTCCATCCGCCGCAAAGACGAGGGCGTTCTCCAAGCTTCCGCCACGACCCAGGCCGCGCGCCCACAACGCCTCAATCTCGTGTAGGTAGGCGAAGGTGCGCGCGCCGGCGATCTCGGCCCGATAGGTCGTTGCGTCGATCTCGCCATCGAAATATTGCGTGCCGATGGGCGCTGCAAAATCGGCGACGAATCGCACGCGGAAGTTCGCAGCAGGGAACGCGGCGATCATCCGTTCGTCCGAACGAACGCAGACCGGCGTAGGGATCTCCATGATATTCCGGGGACGTGCCTGCGCCTGGAGTCCGCACCGTGCAATTGCGTCGGCGAATTCGGCCGAACTTCCGTCTCGTGCCGGAATCTCGGGCCCGTCGACGAGAATCTCCGCATTGCTCACGCCGGCGGCAAAGAGCGCGGAGAGCAGGTGCTCGGTCGTCGACACCGTCGCCCCCTCGAATCCGAGCACGGTAGCCCGCGACGTATCGATCACGTAGTCGACCTTCGCGGGTACCCGCGTTGCACCAAGCCTGAAAAAAATTCCCTCGTCGGCGCCGGCCGGTCGGATTTCGACCGCCGAATGCGCGCCGCTGTGCAGGCCGATGCCTTCAAAGCGCAGCGGCCCGCAGAGCGTCGCCTGCATCGACGCGTGATTACTGCTGCAAACGCGAACGCTCGAGAGCTTCGACACGGTCGAACAGCTTTGGCAGTTTGCGAATCATGACCTTTCGGCGCAGTTCGTCGCGGTGATCGTGTGCGGGCCGACCCGATACGGTCACATCGTCCGGGATATCGCTCCAAATCGCGGATTGTCCGGCAATCGTTACACGCGAGCCAACGCTGACGTGGCCCTTGAACCCGACCTGTCCGCCGACCTTGACATAATCGCCGATGACCGTCGAGCCCGCCAAGCCCGTCAGCGAAGCGATGACGCAGTGCTTTCCGATGCGGCAGTTATGTCCGATTTGCACCAGATTATCGATCTTCGTTCCCGAGCCGATACGGGTGCTGCCCGTCTGGGCGCGATCGATGCAACTGTTGACGCCGACCTCGACGTCGTCTTCGAGTACGACGTTCCCGATCTGCGGAATACGCTCCGCTTGCCCACCGACGAAGACCCACCCGAACCCGTCGCTGCCGATCACGCAGCCGGCGTGCAGAACCACGCGTTTGCCAAGGTACGTTCCCCGCATGACGCTGACGCGCGAATGGATCCACGCCGATTCACCGATTGCGACGTCGTCACCGACGTACGCGCCGGCTTCGATGATGGCGCCGCTTTCGACGACCGTGCGATGTCCGACGTACACATGCGCGCCGACGTAAACGTCGGCGGCGAGTGATGCGTCGGGCTCGATCGCCGCGCTCGGATGGCGGAAAGGGCCGCGCGGCCGCGACGGTTTGAGTTCCCCAAGCAATCGTGCCAGCGCATCGCGTACGTTCTCGACGACCACCAGCGGCTTGGGCGACGCACCATCGGCGAAGGCCGCTTCCACTAAGATCGCCGCAGCATCGGTTGCCAGCGCCGATGCGAAGAATGTCTCGTTTGTCGCAAAGGTCAGCGCGTCGGCACCGGCGTCGTCCACCGCGGCGACGCGGGTAACGATCACGCTTGCATCGCCGACCACTCGTCCGCCAAGGCGGGCGGCTACTTCACCGAGCGTGCCGAGCATGCGCGGCTACCTATCGGCTCGGCGTCGGCGACGCTTTCTCCGTAATGTTGAGCGCTTTCTCGACGTCGGCGGTAATGTCGACGCCGCCATATCCGATGCCCTCGCGGGTCAAGACCAGCTTGAGCTGGCGCTGTGAGGCGATGCGGCCGGCGGCATCACGAATCTGCTGAGAAAGCTGCTCGGTCACCTTCGTGTATTTCTGCTGCAGCGCGAGCCCTTCGCGCTGCTTGCGACCGTTGCTTTCGCGACGTGCTTGAACGGATCGTTCGTCGTTATAAAGCTGGTTCTGATAGCCTTGATACTCGGGCCAGTTCGTGACGATCCGCTGCACGTCGACCAGACCGATGGGACTGCGTCCGGCGCAGCCGGCGAGCGCGGCGGCGCAGAACACCAGGATGCGCTGATGATGTTTCACTCGTGTTGTCCTTCGACGTCTTTGATGAGTTCGTTGGTAAGATCGTAGCCGCCGGCCGCAGACCAGACGTCCACGAAGACGATGCTAAAGCCTTGTTCTTTGGCGATGCGGGTCGCGTCCCGCTTTACCTGCTCGGTAATTTCTCCGTAGAGATCGTTTCGCCGCTTCTGGAGCGCGTCCAGCTCTTTCGCGGCTGCGCCGGTCGCACCCACGTCGGCACCGTGCAACGCCGCGAATTGCCGATCGAGATCGCTTTTGGTTGCGTTATAGTCGGAAACGGTCTTCGCGGCATCGGCTTGAAACTGACCGATGTACTGGCGGTGTATTTGGGCGATTCGCGCCTGCACGTCGGGCGGCACGTTCGCAGGCATCGACGGCGGTCCGAGGCTGCGCAATTGCGATCCGACCTCGTTGCGGCGTTCTGCGAGCTTACCTTGCGTCTGAGCCGCGATCGCGCCCACTTGCGACCGAATCGCGTCGCCGGTCTGGCGATCCAACTCCGCTCGGTAGGCGCGCAAGGTGGCCGCGTCGGCGTTCCGCGCAGCCGCCACTTGCGAGCTCTCCTTCGAATCGATTGCTGCGAGTTGGTTTTGCGCGTCCTTGCGAGCCGTCGGGTCGAGTGCCAAGTTCGAGAGCCGCATCTTGATGGCCAAACGCGACGCCGCGTCTTGTTGCGTCAAGCGCAGCGAGAGATCCGTTTCGTTCTGCTGCAGCTGTTCGGCCTTCGCTCGATATTTCTGCGCGGCCTGTGCTTGCAATTGTCGCTCGATTGAGGAGCTTGCCGAGTTATTCTGCGCGATGACGTTCTGCTGATAGGCCATGTAATCGGCATTGGCCGCCTGCGCGGCCTGGGCGGCCTGCTGGGCCGAAGCGCCGCTCATTTGCTGCGCGGCCGTCGCGCCCGACCCGCGAATTCCGGCCGCCGCCAGCGCTGCCTGCACGGCTTGCGTCTCGCGTTGCGCGTAATCACGCTGCTTCTGCGCGAGAATGGCGTTGGCGCGAGTCTGCGCCGCCTGAAGTTCCCGGTTGAGTTCGCCGGTGCGACTCGCAAGCTGGGCCGCCCCGAGTGGGACCTGCGGACCTGCCGATCGCAAATTGATTGCCGCAATAGCATCGTCGAGCTGGGAAAGCTGCGCGTAGAGCGGGTGGTGTTTGACGACTTCGTCGACCCGAACGTAGCCCGTTCCGCGAATCGCCGAGGAGTGAACGTTCGGCGCGCAGCCGGCAGCGGCCAGGAGGATCGCGACGCTCAGAAGGCTACTTCGTAAGCTCATTTTGGACATCGGCGGTGATGTCCGTCCCTCCGTAAATTACGTCGGCTTTGTCGAGCACCAGCAAGAGGCTTTTCTTGCGGGCGACATCCGACGTCGCGGCGCGCGTTTGATCAACGAGCGGCTTGAGTAGCTGATCCTGTTTGTCGGCAACCGTCTTGTTGTATTCTTGCATCAGCTGCTGTCGGTCGGACGGGCTGCGCGCTTGCGCGATCCGAGCCGAGTAAACCTGGCGCTGCGTCGTTTCGAACTGCTGCATTGCACTGTTTGCGGTTTGCACCTTCGGCACGGCATCGAGCGCGGTCTGATCGACGTAGCCGATTTCCGACGGCGGCGGCGTCGCGGCGGGAGGCTGAATCGCTTGCGGACTCGCGAAAACGGCTTCGACGTCTTTGGTAATATCCTGACCGCCGTAAATCACGACGCGCTTGTCGACGACGATCGTCAAATTGCGCGAAGCGCCCACCGCGGCGATCGCCAGCTGCGCTCGCTGAAAGAGCGGGCCGACCACTTCGCGCTGTTTGTCGCTGAGCTGTTGTTGAAACTGCATCGCAACCTGTTGTCGCTCGGCATCGGTGCGCACGCGCCGAACTTGCGCGTTATACTGCGAGTCGAGTTGCGCCTTAAAGGTCGCCAGCTGCCGGTTCGCGCCTACGAAGATTGGCAAGCTGGCCAGATCCGCCTGATCGATGTAACCGACGTCGGTGAGATCCGCCGCAATTGCGCCGCGTCCCGCCCACATCGCGAGCGAAACGGCGCCGGCGAAAAATATCGCTGAGCGAATGTTCATGTCGTTCTATTGGTCTCCAGGACGGGAAACGTCCAACTAAAAGCTCTGGCCGATACCAAAGCTCGTGTGCGTACCGTTCACTCCTTTAGCGAAATCGATGCGAATCGTGCGCAGGCCCAATTGGGGAACGTCGAATCTGATGCCGACACCGGCGTCGCCATAGAGCGCCCAATCGGACGGATAGCCCGTAATGCGGTTCGTATACGGGTCGAGCAACGGATAGGCACCGCGGATGTGATAGTCGAGTTCGTCGACAAAAACGGCGAGCGTTAAACGCCGATCGAGCGCGACGGGTTGGCGCAGTTCGACCTGCCCGAGATAAGCATTCGTCGCATAGAAAACTTGATTGTAGCCGCGCATCTGTTGGTCGGAAAACGTAAAGAGCGAGCTTGGTGGAATGACCCCGGTGGAGTTGTACGCCGCCCCGTGAAATCCCAGGGTCGCATCCCTGAGCACCGGGAAAAACTTCGCCACGTCGAGGGTCGTCTCCGTGAACGAGAAGTTCGAGCCAATCGCCGGGGCCGAGACGTTCGTGCTGAGCAGGGCCTTGAGGCCGTTGCGCGGGTTAAACGGATCGTCCAAGGTGATCGTTTGCAAACTCAGCCCAGTCTGCGCCAGGTTGTACGGAAGGCCCGTATTGACGTTCGCGATCGAGGACGCCGAGATCCCAAATGAGCCGCCAAAGTTACTCTGTGAAGAGTTGATCGGACTGGGCGTGGGCCCGACGAAAATGTTCGGCTGATTCCCCTGGAAATAGTATGGCGACGGAACGGTCGTATCGTACCGTATCTTCTGCCCGCTGACATTGAACGATAGAATCGTGTAATCGCTCAAGCGACGGCCGATGTTTGCCGATGCGCCGTTCGCACTCGAAACGCTGGTCGCATCGGCGCCGGAAACCAAACTCGAATTCGTGCTCGAGTACAAGGTTACCGGAATAGGAACCACCTGATTGCTCCTGACGGACGTTCCGGAACCGCCGACCTGGTAGACGGGATAGTAGTAGGTCGTATGGTTGGAGAAAATTTGACCGCCGACGCTGTATTTTTGGCCCTGCGGCGTGTTGTTGAGATACGGTACCGAGAGCGTGAGCTGCGCGATGCCGGCACGTGAGCCTTCCTCGAACTGCAGGCCGGCGGAATTTCCGGTTCCGTGCAGATTGTTGTCGGAAAATCCAAGCGTCGCGTACAGGCCAAGTCCCGTCAGACCGCCGGAGTAACCGAAGCCGACCGAGGCGGTCGCGGTCCGCTGTTCCGTCACATGCCAAAGGAGGGTGACGTCCTGCGGCTTTTTCGGATCCGGGCCGGGCTTGATGTCCGGCTCCACTTTGGAAAAGAAATTGAGCGCGTTGAGCCGCTCGTAATCGCGTTTGATCGCATCGGTATTGAGCACCATGCCTGGCCGCTCTCGCAGCTCGCGGCGAATGACTTGGTCTTTCGTTCGCGAGTTTCCGGTGATCTCCACGACCGCAATGCGCGCGACGAAGACGTCGTACTTGACGTCGGCGGTGCCGGCTTGCAGGTTAATCGACGAAGGCACGATGCCACCTTCGAAATTCCCGACCTCGAGGTGCAGCCGATTTTCGTAGAATTTTTGAAGCGCCTTATAGTCGGCGTCGCGGACAGCATCGGAGTAGACGCTGCCGGGCTGCAACGTCAGATGCGGCAACAGAACCTGCGGCGGCAGCAGCGGATCGCCGCCAATGATGACCTGCCGAACCACCAATCCTTCTTGGATGGTCAAGGTCAGAACGCCGCTCTGCGGATCCAGGTTGATATCTTTGACGTGGGTGGGGACCTGGCCGCCGTACCCGATGCGCTCGTAGTAGTTATTGATCTTGAGCACGTCCTGGCGGAATGTGTTCGTGTTGAAAACTTGCCCGACCGAAAGATCCATCAACGCCGAGAGTGTATCGCTGGGCACCTTTTGATTGCCGGCGAAGTTGATCTTCGTCAAGACGGGATTCTCGACGACGCGATATGTGACGGCAATGCCGCCGGGGCGCTGGCGTATCAGCGGCGGAGCGATGTCCGCGAAATAGCCGAGCGCGTTGATCCGCGCGAGGTCCGCCTGCACGACCTTCGGGTCGTAGGCCATACCCGGCCGCGCCGCAATCACCGCCATAATGGTCTGGGTGGGTACGTGCAGGTTGCCGGTTATGTCGACGGAGACGATCTTCGGCGCCGCGGCGGTGGCCACACGCGGCGGCGTGAGGCTCAGAGCCACCATCGTGAAGAGTGCCACGATCGCCAGGTACCGCTGCAACCGCCCCACGCTCCGCGCGGGAGTAAAGGTCATGTCGGCTCGCCCTGTTCCGCCCCCCTTCCCCCGTGTCCTTGCGCGTCGGCAAAGCCTGAACGCGCGTTTAATGAGCGCCGCCATCACCAGAAATGGCGCTGATAGGTGAGGCTAAACCCGCTGTTTCCCGTCAGCGGCTCGGTTGCGAGATAACCTGCGCCGTAACCGACAGGCGCGTTGGGCAACTCGAAGAGCTTGGTCGGGCCGCTCTGCACGAAAAAGTTCAGCGCGGCGGTCGTTTCGGGATTGGGCTCGATCATCACTCCGAACGACTGCGTCTCTGGGATTCCGAAGGTGACCCCGTAGACGACGCTGACCGCATTGCCGAGTAACCGCGTTGCGGTGAATCCGACGTTTCCGTAGTATCCGAGCGTGAGGTTGATGCTCGAGAGACCGAGTCCTTGGCCGAGGCTCGTTTCCAGCGGTGATAACAAGCCGGCCGTAAATTGGGCGTTCAATAAATTGAAGGCCTCCTGCCCCACGGTGATCGAGCTTCGCTGATTGACAACCGTCGTCGGAATCGGTGCGACGGCCCCCAGCGGCGTTATGCCGCTGGGCTGTTGCTGCGCGTACATTGACTGGCGGCTGAAGCCGATGCCCGCGACGAAGCCGCCGAAGGGCGCGATCAACCCCAGAATCTGCTCGCGCGTATACCCGGGCGGCGTCGAGCTGAGATCGATCCGCAAGCCTTCGATTGGACCGTCGACGCGAATCGTGACGGCGGCGCTGCCGTAGGGATTGCGCGCGCGATCGGGGTCGGGGTTGACGACGGTCGTCGAGGCGACGGCATGGAGTGTCGGCAGCACACCGTCGGCAGGATTGAAACGAACGCCCCCCTGGGCAACGCGAAAGGCGCGATCGAAATAGGTTAGCGTCCCGCCGGTTGACTCAAAGGCCCCGGCGAGGGTCGGCGCGGCCAAAGTGCCGCCAAGCTTCACGGAACCGGCGACCCCGATGTCGAGCCCAGCCCCGTAGCCGTTCCCGCGAACTCGCACGTTCTTTCCGGCCGTCGCTTGCAGATCGAAGGCGAGCGGTAGGGGCGGACCCGATGGCTTCGATGGCGCGGCGGCTTTGACAAACGACGCGAAGGAGAGCGTTGCATTACTGACCGTTGCATTTCCCGAGACGAGTGCCTTCGCGCCCGCACGTTTCGCAACGGCGACAGTTGCGTCGAGCGTACCACTGCCGTACGCCGGCAAGTCGAGTTGCGCGCCGCGAGCCGCGGCTTTGAGTTCCATCGTTCCGTCGTTCGCTGAAAACCCGCCGGCGAATCCGACGCTTCCCGACGCCGAGATCGTCCCACGTCCCACCTGCGCAAAAGCATGCTCGATGGTGGCCGAAGTATGGTTGAATGCGATCGCGGCGACGATTGCCGCGATGGGAGTACGCTCGAGATCGCTCACGTACGAACCGCGCACGAGCGAAACGCGGCCGACGATCGCCGGATCGCGCCGGGTACCGGAAAGCCCGAGATGGCCGTCGATCAGGCCGCCGAGCTTGGTGTTGCGTCCGAACGTCGAATCGAAAATCGCCGGATCCAATCCAACGACGTCGAGATCGAAGCTGATGGGTTGATCGGGCGGCGCCAACCGCAACGGTGCAAGTTGAAGCGGCAACGATCCGGCCAACGTTGCCTCCCCGCGGGCAAACGCTGCGCCGGCATTCGAGAGGACGAGTGCGCGGCGCTCAACGCGCACCTCACCGAAGAGTGAAGCAATCGGTACTCCATACGCTAGCACGTCACTTGCGTCGAATCCGGCCAGCATCCGCGGCGCCCGGTATGTGCCGCGGAGATCGAGCGTCGTTTCGAACGAACCACGTACCGGAACCCTGATGCGAGTTACGTCGTAGACCAACTCCGCAAGATGGTCGGTGCTGGCATGGAGCGCGACGTCGAGCGGCTCGTTCGGACCGAGTCCGAGCGTGCCGCTCGCCGACGCCGCAAGCAATGACGTCGCCATTTCGGCATTGTCGATGACGATTCTGCGTCCCGCCGAATGCAGGCTCAGCTGCGCGCGATCGAGTGCCAGCGGTCCCAGCGTTCCGCCAACGACGCGGGCGGTCGCGCGCAAGTTGAGGTTTGGAAACCGTCCATGGACGACGGCCGCGCCGGAAGCACGTCCGGTGATCGGCAAACTTTGCATCCCCAGTGCCGGCAGCCAGAGGGAAAGATCGAGGTCGTTCACGCCGCCCTGCAAATCGAACCGCGAGCGCATCAAGGTCGTTTGCCACGCGCTGGCGGGCACGACGCCGATTGACCCGTGCGCGCGAAGCATTCCTTCCTTGCCTCCGACCGACAGCACGCCGGAGACGACGTTGCGCGTGCTCGACCAAACCGCGTTCGTATCGCCGATCGGCAAGTTCCGATACCGGAACCCGCGTACGTCAACGGCGCCGTTCGAGGTAATGCGCGAATAACGCGAAGCCGCCGCAAGTTTGACGCTGCCGTTGCCGTCGAGAGTATCTCCCGTATCGAAAAAATTGTTGAAATCGGAAAGATCGGCGTGGGGAGCGCTCAGATCGATGACCTTGTCGCCTGGTCGCGCTACGGCGGCAAAGGAAGTTGCCGTCGTTCCGACGAGCACTGAGCCATTTCGGATGACGACACCGTGGGGATCGGCCGCGAGTTGCGCGGCGCCGTCGATGAACGGAAGTCCGTTGATTTCGCCGGCCGGTACGCCGACCAAGCCGCTGACGTCGGGTGCCACGCTTCGGCCGCCGATATGAAGTCGCGCATTGAACGAACCATCGGTCATATAGTTCGGCAATCCGAACGAATGGAGCGCCGGCGCGATTTGCGCTGCGGGCACGTATGCATCTAGTGCCAAAACCGGCGAATGCGCGGTCAGCTGCCCGATGCTGCCCTCCACGTTCGCATACGTTCCGCCGAGTGCGCCAATGACGCGGCGAAGCACGACGGCGTTTCCCTCGACGTGCACGTTACCGTTACCATGCATTGGAAACTGAGCCATGCGTCCGTTGTCGATCGCGACGCCGCCGTCGAACGTCGGAATCTGCGCACCGGCACCAAGCGTACCAACTGCTGAAAGAGTCCCGGCGGTGAGGGGCAGCCCAATTCCCGCGAGTTGGGCGGCGCGGAGCTGCCGCGCGACGAGCGCGACCGAGTTGGGCCCGTTGCGCGCTGCCGCGGGCGAAAGCGCGAGTGTTCCCGCCGCAACGAGCTCGCCTCCGGCCGCACGCGCTCGCGCCGAATAGAGTTGCAGCCGATTTCCGGCGATTGCAAGCGTTAGCGAAGTTTGCCCTATCGGAATTCCGTGCAGCGTTGCCCCGCGCAACGCCAAGTTCGAACCCTGAACGACGATGCGCTGGGGCTCGATGCCGATGCCCACGGTTCCCGCAATAGCGCCGTGTCCGCCAATCGTGTCGCCGAGGAACGGATGCAAGCCCTCGAGCGAACCCCGGTACGATCCGTACGCAACGAATTGTTGCGATGAGAAACCGCCGTGCCCGACAAAGACTCCCCACGGACCCGATGCGCTGAGCAGATTCACCGCCGAGCTGGAAAGCGTTCCGCCAAACGCCGCCTGGACGCGATCGAAACCGACGCCGGCGATCGTTGCATGGGCCGCATTCACAACGCCGGCAAGAACCACGTTCTTGCCCGCGCCGCCGCCGGCGACCGACATGCCGACCGTCCGCGCGTTCACGGGCGGCATCTCCGGCAGCGAGATGCCCGGAAATGTATGATAGCCGGTTGGCCGCATTTGCAAACCGCTCGCGATCATCCAAAAAGCACTCGTCGCGTTCGGCCGGTCGAGCGCGTAGCCGCCGTCGAAACTCCCGCGCTCGGTATGCAACCAGAAAGGTGCGACGGTCGCCGTCCCTTCGGGATTGATTTGCACGAGGGCGGCGACGCGCGAAACCCCGCGCTCCGACGCGGCGCTTCCAATCACGTGAAAGCGCAAGTCTCTGCCGGTAGCAGACGCATCGATGACGATTGGTTCGCGTCCGAGCATTTCGTCGAGATAGGGCAGATGATTCGCCGGGCCCTCAACGTGAATTGCGAAACGCGACCCTAGGACTTTGCCGATCGTCATCGTTCCGTCCACGCGCAAGGCGATGCCTCCGTAGGTAACCCGAAGCGGCGCGAGGGCGACAACGTTGGAATGATAGACGACTCCCGCCGCCAGCGATTCGAATGGCAGCGCTCGATACCAAGCGTGGGGCGCCGTGACCCGCGCCACGATCACCGGATCGTCGATTCGGCCGCCAACGAGCACGCCGAGGCGTCCTCGTCCGGAGATCGGCTGCGTACGGGCGAAGGCAAACGCCTCACGCAATGCGCTGAGATCGCCGGCTCCACGCACGCCCAATCGCAGTTGCGGATGCCCGGTCAAGCTGCCGGTCAGATCGAAGCCGCCTCCGTCAATGGTCAACGGGAGGGTGCCGAGCGATCCGCGCGCATCGAGCACAAAAAATGCGTCGTCGGCGACTTCGAGGCGTGCGCGCAGATGATCGACCGGGGCGGCCAGCGCGCGCAGCGCAAGGCGCCCGGCGCTCACGTCGAGTGTGAGGCTAACGTGATAGTTCGGCCACACATTGGGCACCACGCCGAGTGCGTAGACGCGCGCGTCGAAGTTGCGGCCGTCCCCGCCGAGGACTCGCACTTCCGGCGTGTCCGCGAAATAGTTGGCCAGCGCGCGCACCGGGAAGGATGCCGCGTGGGCGTGATTGTCCGCGTAGCCGGCGATTGCGTCGATCCGGCCGTCGACGGTGAACGGTTCCAATCGGCCTTGCGCGAATGCGCCGCGAACGCGATACTGAGTTACCGCACTGGTATCGACGCCGGCATCGATGGTAATTCCGCGCAGGTTCAGGTCCCGCGCACTCGCGTCGTATGCCCCCGGTTCGCGTAGCTCGATTTGCAGGTCACGCACCCGCGCCGCAAACCGAAAAGGAACGGGATTGATCTGCTGCGGTTGCGCGGGCGCGGCGATGCGCGGCAGCTCAACGTTAAAGCTCCCATCGCGAAACCGGATGAGCGTCAGCTTGGCGCCGTCAATCGCGATCGATTGCAGCCCGAACCGGCGGCCGCTGCCCGGCAACAGATCGCGGACGGAATACCGCAGCACGATCTGGCGAAGATCGAATAACGGTGACGACTTGCGTTCGACGCGAACGCCCTGAAAGGAAGCGCCCCTCCAGCCGACGTGAAAGTCAGCGATCCGAACCTCGTAACCTCCCGCGAGCCAGGCGCCCTGTTCGATTGCAAAACGCATCAACTCGTGGCGCGCTGCGACCGCGAGTGCGAGGAGAAGCATTGCGGCCGATAGGCCGACGGCCAGGCGTTTGCGCACGTGAAGCTCTGGCTCTATACCTCCTGCGCGGCAAACTAACCCGCCGGATTAAGCAGCTTCTAAAGGAAGTCGTTTAAAGATCCAGGTTTTTCACGCTCCGAGCATAGTCGAAAATATACTGCTTGCGCGGCTCGACTTTGTCACCCATCAGGTCGGTGAAAATCTGCTCGGCTTCGACCGCATCCTCGACGGTGATGCGCTTCAAACGGCGGTGACCGACTTCCATCGTCGTTTCCGCGAGTTGCTGGGCATCCATTTCGCCAAGCCCCTTATATTGCTGAATAACGAAATCTTTGCCGTCCTCACCGACGATCGCTTTGAGTTCGATATCGGTAAAGGCCCACCACTGCTTCTTTCCTTTGCGCACGCCGTAGAGCGGCGGCTGCGCGATGTAAACATAACCATCTTCGACCAGCGGCCGCATCTGGCGGTAGAAAAACGTTAACAGCAAGGTGCGAATATGCGATCCGTCCACGTCGGCATCGGTCATGATGATGATCTTGTGATAACGGAGCTTGTCGACGTTGAACTCGTCGCCGAATCCGGTGCCAAACGCCGTGATCATCGTCCTGATCTCTTCGTTGGCGAGCACTTTATCGAGACGCGCTTTCTCTACATTGAGAATCTTCCCACGCAGCGGCAGAATCGCCTGAGAGTTTGGATCTCGGCCGCCTTTAGCGGTGCCGCCGGCCGAATCTCCCTCGACTAAGAAAATTTCGCTTTCGCTGGGGTTGCCGTTCTTGCAATCGACGAGCTTTCCGGGAAGACCCGTGCCTTCGAGGGCGTTCTTACGTCGAGACAAATCGCGCGCCTTTTTCGCCGCGTCGCGCGCCCGCTGCGCCTGCATGCACTTGTCGACGATTGCCCGCGCGTACTTGGGATTCTCTTCCAAAAAAAAGTCCAAGCGCTCGGAGACCAGGCCGGAAACGATGCTTCGAACCCTCGCGTTGCCCAGTTTTGTCTTTGTCTGTCCCTCGAACTGCGGATCTTGCAGTTTCACCGAAACCACCGCAGTCAATCCTTCCACGATGTCGTCGGTCGAGAGCGAGTTGTCGGACTCCTTGAGCATGCCACGTTTGCGGGCGTAGCCGTTCACGGCGTTGGTCATCGCCTGGCGAAAGCCTTGCAGATGCATGCCGCCCTCGATCGTTCCTATGTTGTTAGCATACGAAAAGATCTGATCGGCGTAGGTATCGGTATACTGCATCGCCACCTCGACATCGACGCCGTCACGCTCGGCATGCGTCGAGATGATCGGATGGAGCGGATCCTTTTTTTCGTTTAGCCACTCCACGAATGAGACGATCCCGCCGTCAAAGGTGTAAATACGCTCGCGGACGGTCTCACCGCGCTCGTCGCGCAAGGTGATGGAGAGACCGCGATTGAGAAATGCAAGCTCGCGCAGCCGCTTCTGAAGAATATCCCAGTGAAACTCCGTCACTTCGAAGACTTGGGGATCGGGTTTGAACCATTGCCAGGTTCCCGTTCCGTCGGTCTTGCCGATTTTCTTGAGTTTCTGCTCGGTAATGCCGCGCTGGAACTTCATCTCCCAGATGAATCCGTCGCGCTTGATCCGGGTAACCATCGACTCCGAAAGAGCGTTGACGACCGAGATGCCGACGCCGTGCAGGCCGCCCGAAACCTTGTAGCCGCCCTTTCCAAACTTTGCGCCGGCGTGCAGAATGGTCATCACGACTTCAACGGCCGGAAGGCGCTCCTCAGCGTGAAGATCGATTGGAATCCCACGCCCGTCATCTTCGACCGAGCACGAGCCGTCCTTATAGAGAACCACGCGCACGGTGTGCGCGTATCCTGCGAGCGCTTCGTCAACCGCATTGTCGACCGCTTCGTAAACGAGCTGATGCAGACCGCGCTCCGCAGTGTTCCCAATGTACATGCCCGGCCGTTTGCGCACGGCTTCAAGCCCTCGCAGAACTTCGATCTGCTCGCCGGTATAGTTCGTTGACATTATGTTCTTCGTTTTCGGTTCTCGCCGGCGCCGCCTTCGGGCGGCGCGGCGTAGAGCAGCTCGTGCAGCTCGTCGCCCAGAATGTTGCGCACGGTTGCGGGCATGATTTCCTCCGGCGGAAGTTTGCTGTGCAGAAGGACGTACGAACTCGCAATAAGCCGCTCGCGCCCGTCGCGCGAGAGTTGGCCGAGGGTCCGCGCGCGAGCGAGCATCCCCCACCAATGCGCGAGCATCCGGCGACGAATACGCTCGTACTCCTTCTCTTCTAACCCATCAACGAGCGCTGCCGTTCCAGCGTAACCGAGCCACGGGGCATCGAAGAGCAGGCGCGCGGTGACCCCTTCCAGTTCCTCCGCGCGCGCCACGGCGCAGGCCGCGCAGAGATCCTCGGCATCGGGGGGAAGCAAAGCGTCGCAACCACGGCAGGCGATCCAGCCCGCACTGCGGCGCCGGCGCCGGCCTGCCTCGACGTCGCCGCGGAAGCGCTCGAGGGCCTCCGCCGCGCAAGCCGAGGGCGGGCGATCGGGTGGGCCGGTGACGGCTTGAGATCGCCGAACGCGCCTTGGCGCGGTTCGGAAGTCGAGCCGCCCGACGCGAAAGCGCAACTGTTCGACGCGGGCATCGGGCACTCGCGCCTCGACCGCGCGCAGTACGTGGTCGGAGAGAAAGCTCAACTGATGGCTCCAGGCGTTGGATCGGGTCGTTATGGTAAGCGTTCCCCCGGCAATGCGCGCCGGTCGCGAGTGGTCGGCGACATCGCGGCCGACGATCTCCCCCCAACCGGCTTCGAGCAGTGCGATCGGCTCGTACGCCGCGCGCTTTTGCTGCGACGGGTTCCATCCGGCAAGCGCGTCGGAGAGTTTTAGCATCGGCTCCACGCCTCGACACGCGCCTGCACCACGCCCCAAAGGTAGGCATCGTCCGTCAGGCCAGCCGGGCGATGCGTGGCCGTGACGAAGGCCTGCTCGTATTCGCCGAGTTCGCTCAAGAACGCCGCGGCACGCTCTTCGTCGAGCTCCGAGAGCACGTCGTCGAGCAAGAGCAGCGGCGTTTCGTTCGCACGCTCGCGCATGACCGCGTACTGCGCGATTTTGAGGGCCAGCACGGCGGTGCGTTGCTGGCCTTGCGATCCATACGCCGCTAGCGCGAGTCCATCGAGCCTCAAGCCGAGGTCGTCGCGATGCGGACCTGCGATTGAGCTCTTGCGGAGCCGCTCCGCCTCCTCGCAGTGCAGCAGACGGGCTTCGAGCGCCGCGGCGACCGCCTCGCGCAACGGCACTTCGTATGCGACGTTCGGCTCGTAGGTCAACTCGAGACGTTCGTTGGGCGCAAATCGACGATGGGCGCGCTCCGCCTCTCGCCCGAGCGCGCGGATTAATGCGTCGCGCGCGAGCGTGATTTCGGTTCCTGATTCGATCAACGCGCGATTGTAGGTTGCGAGTAGTTCGCGATCCGCCTCGACCGTGCCGCGCAATAATGCGTTCTTCTGCTGGACGCTGCGCCGATAGCGCGCAAGCTCGTGATAGTAACGCGGTTCGCTTTGCGAGAGTGCGGCGTTCAAGAACGCCCGCCGCGCGCTCGGCGTCCCGGCCGCCAAATCCAGGTCCGCCGGAACGAACGTCACCACTCGCATTTTGCCGAGATAGCCGGCGTAGCGGACGCCGGCGCCGTTGACGGTGAAGCTCTTGCGCGTTCCCTGGCTCGATCGCTCGATCGAACAGGCCAGGTCGATCGTTCCCGAACGCAGCGCCGCTTTTCCCGACAGCACCGCTCTCTCGCAGCCGTTGCGCACCGCATCGGCCTCACGCGCGGTACGAAATGACTTGCCGGTGCCGAGCATCGCGATGCCTTCCAAGAGATTGCTCTTTCCTTGCGCGTTGGCACCGACGAAAACGTTGAGTCCCGGGGCGGGCGAGAGCTCGAGTTCAGTATAATTTCTGAAGTCGGAGAGCGTCAGCCGCGCGAGCTGCACATTATTGCCGGAGCGGCATAAGCACGTAGAGCTGTTGTCCGGTCTCCAGCGGTTCGAGCGGCCGGATTGCAGCGGGCGAGAGCGGCCCGAGAAACTCGATCACCGTCTTGTCGCTCTTGACGTGGTTGAGAATTTCAACGAGATACCGAGCGTTGAACGCAATGGTTAAATCCTCGCCGGTCTGTTCGACCTCGAGCTCCTCATACGCATTCCCGGAAATGTCGGAGCTGGCGGTAACGATCAACGTCTGATTTGCGATGGCGAGCTTGACCATGCTGGCGCGATCGCCGGCGACGAGCTCGGCTCGGCGCAAGCTGCCGATGAACTGCGGCGTGCTTACCGTGATCGACCGGTCGAACTTCGCCGGGATCACTTGCTGATAGTTTGGATACTGGCCGTCAACGAGACGCACCGTGATCGCGACCTCCGCGCTCGTCATTTGGAGCTGATTGCTCTGCGCTCCGAGCGCGCTGACGGAAATCTGGTCACCGCCGCTCAAATTCCGCGCCGCTTCCGCCAGAGCGCGCGAGGGGACGATGAATTTTTCGCCGGCCGAAACGCCGTCCTCGAGCGTCGTAACGAATTTCGCCAGGCGGTAGCCGTCCGTCGCAACCATCGTTAGGGCATTACCCTCGATCTCGAGCAGCGTGCCCATGAGAACTGCGCCCCGGGCCTCTTCGCCCGAGGCGGCAAAAATGGTCGCGTCGATACCGTCGCGGAAGCGCTTCGACCCGATGGTCAGCTGTGATCCCCGCGCAGCCGACGGCAACGGTGGGTACTCCTCGGCCGGCAGCGCGTGAAAGTCGTAGTTGCTGCGGGCGTACTTGACGCTAGCGCGGGTCGCGGTCCCCGTCAGCTCCAGGGTACCCGGGGAAAGATTGCCGAGATAGCTCGCAAAGAGCTTGGCCGGTATGGTTACCGAACCACCCTCGGCGACCTGCGCCGGAAAACCGTGCTCGAGCGTCAGTTCTAAGTCGGTGGCACGGACCGCAATTTTACCGCCATCGGCCTGCAACAGAACGTTCGAGAGAATCGGCACCGTCGTATGCGCGTTGACGACTTTGCTGGCGGCTCCCACGGCCGCGGCGATGTCCTTCGTCGTGCAGCTAAACTTCATCGTTTCCACCGTTGGTCGCGAACCCGAGTTTTCCTAGTTTGTAAAAGAAGAGAGCAGTAACAGCAGTAGGGCGGTGGAATCTGCGGAGAAGTCCGTTTTTGGTAGCTGCAGCCCGGGTTTTCCCATTGCATAAACTGTGGGCACGCCGGCACGATCCATGCACCCTTTCAGGTTGCGGATTTGTTACGAACATCTATCCGGCTGGAGGCCTGACCTTGTGGGTGGTTGTTCAGGGGTTTTGACACATCGCGATGAGCTGCCGAATTTTATTGCGGTATGCCTCGTCGCGCTGCATCTGCTCTTTGATCTTGTCGCGCGCGTACATCACCGTGGTATGGTCTTTCTTACCGAACTCCCGCGCGATTTGCGGCAAGGAGTATTGCGTGAGTTCGGTGGCGATGTACATTGCGATCTGGCGGGGAGCGGCCAGACGCTGATCGCGGCGTCCGTTGTCCATTTCCTTGACGGTGAGACCATGCGCGCCGGAAACCGTCTCCTTGATCTTGCTGATCGTAATGCGGTGCAGCGGCGCCTGCGCGAGGGCGCTCTTTAAGACGTCGGCTGCGAGATCGGTCGTGATCGGTGCCTTCGTTAGCGAGGCGTACGCGATCACGCGAATCAGCGCGCCCTCAAGCTCGCGAATATTGGATGGAATAACTTTTGCGATAAAGGACGTCACGTCGTCGGGGACGGGAATATTCTCGCTGCCGGCCTTCTTGCGCAAAATGGCTTCGCGCGTCTCCAAGTCGGGAGCCTGGATGTCGGTCAGCAAGCCCCATTCAAAACGCGAGCGCAAACGCGCTTCCAGCGTCTGAATCTCTTTGGGCGGCCGGTCCGACGAAATGATGAGCTGTCGCCCGGATTCGTGCAAGGCGTTGAACGTGTGAAAGAACTCTTCTTGGGTCGTCTCCTTGCCGGCGAGGAACTGAATGTCATCGATAAGCAAGACGTCGACTTGCCGATAGCGATTGCGAAACTCGGGCGTTCGATTGTTCTGCAGCGCAATGATGAACTCGTTGGTGAACTTTTCGCACGTGACGTAGACGACGTTCGTCGCGAGGTTGTCTTGAATAACGCGATGTCCGATCGCGTGCATGAGGTGCGTCTTGCCCAGACCCACGCCGCCGTAGAGGAAGAGCGGATTGTAGGCGTGCGCCGGCGCGCCGGCTACGGCTTGTGCCGCGGCGTGTGCGAACCGGTTGGAATTGCCGACGACGAACTCTTCAAACGTATAACGAGTATTAAGATTTGCGGTCCGGAACTCCTCAAGCGGGCGAGCCGAAAATCCGCCGCTAACGCGAGCTGCATCGGTCGGCTCCGCGACCGAAAGCCGCAGTTCGACGTTGGTTCCAAAAAGCTCGCTGAGCACGCCGATCATTTGGCCGCGAAGCTTGCTTCCTACCCAATCCTGCGCGAACTTACTGTGGACCGCTAAGTGCAACTCGTTTCCGTGGAATGAGATGAAGCGGATCGGTTTGATCCACATTTCAAAGACGGGTTTGGAAAAGGTACGCTCGAGGGTCTCCAGTGCGGATTGCCAGAGCTCGTTGGAGATCTCGGAGTTGATCGCAAGCGCCATCCTCTGCGTCCTCGTTCAATAGCTTCTACAAACAGCACTACGCCCGGAGTCACTACGAACACCCGCTGCGCCACCCCCGTGAGGGCGCAACCACTTGGCTTAATGAAGCCTTGCTCCTGCGGATTCTATGCACGACTTTATGCACTTATCCACAGGTCGCTCCGAACGCTATTTCGCGGATTTTTCCGATTTATGAACGCCTCTAGTGGAACCCCGCGAAACGCGCGAATTTGCGGCAGGGTAAGGCTCGCAGCGGCAGCCTATAGCCTTCGAAGAGCCGCTTCTCCACAAGCTTGTCCACAGGTGTGGAAAAGGAGGCAGTGACTCAGTTGGGGCACGCTTGGTGGAGATCGTTCTGCCGGACCCTCGGGCGAGCCGGTACCCGGGCGACGGCCCAGCGTTGCATTTTCGGCGGGCTTTGCTACAATGGCCCGGCGATGTTTGACTTCGATCTGCAGCTTTTTGCCTCTAAGAAGGGCGCCGGCTCAACCCGCAACGGTCGCGACTCGAACGCTCAGCGCCTTGGCGTGAAGCGCTTCGGCGGCGAACGGGTCATCGCCGGAAATATCCTCGTGCGCCAGCGGGGCACGCGTTTCTATCCTGGGCTGAACGTGGGCATGGGCCGCGATCATACGCTCTTCGCGCTGACCGACGGCATCGTCGAATTCAACTCGCAGAGCGACCGCAAACGCATCTCGGTGGTCCCTGCCGCATAAGCGCCGCGGCGACCAAAGCAATCGGGGCCGTTCGGCCCCTTTTTTCTTAGCGGCGACGTAGCGCTTGCAGTTCATCGACGAAGCGGAGATCACCGTCACGGCGGGAGACGGCGGCGACGGTGTCGTCGCCTGGCGCCGTGAGAAGTACGTACCCAAGGGCGGTCCGGCCGGCGGCGACGGCGGGCATGGGGGCAGCATCTATCTCGAGGCGACGCCGGAGCTTTCGACGCTCGTCGAGTTTCGTTTTCGCCGAAAGTTTTCAGCCGAATCCGGGAAAGCGGGCGGCTCGTCAAACAAGTCCGGGCGCAGCGGCGACGATCTGACGATCGCGGTGCCGGCCGGAACGCTCGTCTTCAAACGACGGAACGACGGCGAAGAAGATTGCATCGCCGATTTGAAAGAAGCCGGCGCGCGCTTTCGCGTGGCCAAGGGCGGCCGCGGAGGCCTTGGCAATCAGCACTTCGCAACGAGCGTGCGGCAAGCGCCGCGATTTGCCGAGCGCGGCGAACCCGGCGAGTCGTTGAGCTTACGTCTCGAGTTGCGTTTGCTGGCCGATTGCGGCATCGTCGGGGTGCCGAACGCTGGAAAATCGACGTTGCTTTCAGTCGTTTCAGCGGCGCGCCCAAAGATCGCCGATTATCCGTTCACCACGCTCGAGCCGCAGCTGGGCGTGGTTCGTATCGCCGACGACGAATCGTTCGTCATCGTTGACGTGCCCGGACTGGTCGAAGGCGCGCACGCGGGCGTCGGACTCGGCGATCAGTTTCTCAAACACGTCGAACGCACTCGCGTGCTCGTTCATCTCCTCGACGGTGCTAAGCCGCTCGACGAAATCCTCAGCGACAAAGCGACGATCGAAGCAGAACTTGCGGCCTGGAATCCGCGACTGAATGAAAAACCGACCCTGCTCGTCCTCAACAAGACCGACTTGCCGCAAGCGCGCGACTCGCTGCGCGTGCTGCAGAGAGACTTTCCCGCGGTGCGCGCCATCAGCGCCGCGACCGGTGAAGGCGTGCGCGATCTCATGCTCGCCGTTGCGCGGGAAATCGCGACTTCTCCGCTTCCCGAGATCGTCGCGCCCGCACCCGCGCGGATCGAGTTGGTCGCTCCCGACGCGTTTGGAATCGAACGTGGCGACGACGGGGCGTTCATCGTTTCCGGCGAGCGCGTCGAGCGGCTTGCGGCGATGACGAACTTCGACTCGGACGAGGGATTGGCGCGCTTCGAGCGAGCCCTGGCGAACATGGGCGTCGAGAAGCGCCTGGAAGAACTGGGCGCGGTCGAAGGGGATACCGTGCGCATCGGGCCGTACGAATTTACGTATTCATGAGAATCGGTATCTTCGGCGGAACGTTCGATCCAATTCATCACGCGCATCTGTTCGTCGCTGAGTCGGCGCGTCTGCTCGAGCGCCTCGACCGCGTTCTCTTCGTTCCTACCGGCATGCACCACTATCGCGACCGGCCACAGGCCGATGCAGTGCATCGCTGCGCGATGATCTTGGGCGCAATCGAAAGCAACGACGCCTTTGCGCTCGACGACACGGATCTTCGCAATGACGCCACGGGCTACACCGCGGATTTACTGCCGCGCCTGCACGCGAAGTATCCGCATTCGCGGTTCACCTTTATCATCGGAGCCGATTCGCTCGCCAGCGCGAACTGGGTGCGTCTGGATGAAGTGCTCGAGGCGTTGGAGCGCTTCGCAATCGCGCCGCGTGCCGGGGTTCGCGCCGACGCACTCGCTCGCGTGATCGACGCCGTTTCACCGGCAGTGCGCGAGCGCATCACGACGCTCAACCTTCCGGAGATCCCCGAATCGGCGAGCTTGGTGCGGGGCTTGCTCGCGCAAGGACGCAGTGTACGCTATTTAGTGCCCGAACCGGTTTGGCGATACATCGCGGCGCACCATCTGTACGGCTTTGGCGGCAATGGCGTTGCTGACTAGGTTCGTGGCGCTCGCGGTGTTATTGGCCACGGGTTGTACTGCGACGGAAGCTGCGAACGACACCGCGCTTTGCCAGGCGTACAACTCCCAGCGCTCGCACGTCGAGGTAATCGCGGACGGCAAGGTGACGCGCATCATGGGGGTGCAGCCGGGCCGCGTCAGTCCGCACGAGGGCTTTCTCTTCCGGCTTACGTCGGGATGCGACATTGTCGTTCGGGTCGAGGCGAATACGGATTTTACGGGCCCCATCCCGCTCTCGATCGGTCAACGCGTGCTCGTCAAAGGCGAGTACGAGTTCTATCCGCTCGGCGGAGTCATTCACTGGACCCATCGCGATCCGCGTGGTCGACACGAAAACGGCTACATCGCCGCCGGCGGACAAACGTACTTCTAGCGATGCAATCCTAGTCGGTGCGCCTGGCGCGAATCATTCTGGCGAGCGCGTCACCTCGCCGCTACGAACTTCTGCGTTCCCTCGGCCTCGAGGTCGTCGCGATCCCGAGCGATTATGACGAGCCCGCGATGCCGAACGTGGCTCCCTACGAGCTGGCATCGTTGCACGCGCGGGAGAAGCTGCGAGCCGTTGTGGGCAAAATCGGCCTTTCCGAAGCCGTCCCGATGCTTGCCGCCGATACCGTGGTCGATCTCGACGGTTTGGCTTTGGGAAAGCCGAGCGACGCCGCGGACGCTACTCGCATGCTCGGGATGCTCTCCGGACGCAAACATGCCGTGCATACGGCATTCGCGTTGGCGCCCGCGCCCAACGCGACGTGGGTTGAGGAGCGTGCGACGACGCGCGTGCGATTTTACCCGCTTGCGCCGAGCGAAATTGCCGAATATGTCGCGACCGGCGAGCCTTTCGACAAAGCGGGTGCCTACGGAATCCAGGGTCGCGCCGCATCCTTGGTCGAGGAGATCGAGGGCGACTTTTATACGGTCATGGGGTTGCCGCTTGCTCGCGTGATTCGCGCGCTGCGCCGGTTAGGATTCACCCTTCCGAACCCGAATGAAAGGTGACCATTTTTAGCTATCGGGACGAACGCCGGCTTTTCACGCTCATCGGCATCATCATCGCCGCAGCATTGCTCGCTCTCTTACAGATCAGCGCGCAGCGCAGCGGCGCGACCAGTCCGATCTCGGCAGTCGCCGGCTCGGTTATCGAAATCGGCGAAACCGGGGTTGCGATCGCCATTCGCGACGCGCGGGTCTTCGGTTCGAACGTGCTCGCCCTGCCTTCGCTCGAACGGCAAAACGCCCAGTTGCGCGCGCGGAACCTCGCGCTGATCGAAGAGAACGCGCGCCTGCACGAACTTGCCGCAGCCGATGCCGCCGAATCGAGGACCCAGCCGATCGTCGATCTGTATCACGGCGTCGAGGCGCGCGTCGTCGGCTTCCCCCCCGAGAACGAATCGCGCGCGGTTACGATCGACAAAGGTTATCGCGCCGGCGTGCGACGCGATGACGGCGTCCTCGCCGCCGACGGCGTCGTCGGTCGCGTCGCGTCGGCGGGACCGTTTTCGAGCAGCGTCGTGCTCGTCACCGATTATACGAGCCGGATTCCGGCGATCGTGCAGCGAGGACGGTGGTGGGGAATTGCGCGCGGCAATCTCGGCAGCGTTCTCGTCGAGTACATTCCGCAAGACGCACCGCTGCGTGCCGGGGACGTCGTCGTCACGGGCGAAGGCCGATCGTTCCACTCGGGCGTTCCGATCGGCGTCGTGAAATCGATCGAGCGCGGCGACGCGACGCTCTACCAAACCGCGGTGCTCAAAACCGCCGTCGATCTCGGATCGCTCGATCGCGTTGTCGTCGTCACGCGGTAAGCCGCACGTTGCCCCCTTCGTCGGGCCCGCGTGGTACGTCGCCGCCGGATGGCTAGCAGTCGCGATCGTGGCGCAGTCGACGATTGTGCACTATCTCGCAATCCGCAACGTCGTGCCGAGTTTCGTGCTGGTCGTCGTCGTTTGGTACGCAATTCGTGTCGACGCGCTGCGCGCCGCACTCTATGGACTGGCTGCCGGGCTCTGCGAAGATGCGCTCTCGGCCCAGAGCGGGGCATCCTGGATGATCGCCACCTGCCTGAGCGCGCTGCTCGCGAGCCGGCTTTCGCGTGGGTTCTTTGCCGATTCGCTTCCGCTCGCCGCCGGCAGTACGATCCTCGCGACATTATTGCGCGCGCTCTGCTTTTGGATCGCGATGGCGCTGAGCGGCTATCCGGCTGGCCTCGGCCTCTTGCACTTGCATGAAGCGCTGGCACAGGCAGCGCTCAATGCCATAGTGATCGTCGCGGCAATACTGGTCGTGCGTCGTTATGACGCCTCGCCGGCATGACGCCTCGTCCCAACCGGCCGCGTACGAAAGGTTGGCAGTTGCCAACGTGGCGTCTGGTAATTTTTTGCGCAGCAATCGCCCTTGTTTTTGTCGCGCTGCTCTCACGGCTCGTTCAAGTGCAGCTCCTCGATGGGCCGCGATATCGCGCGGCCGCCCAAGCCAACCAAGTGCGGCTCATTCCGGTCGCCGCGCCGCGCGGCATAATTTTCGATCGGCACGGAGCGGTCATTGTTCGAAGCCGTCCGTCGTTCGTCGTCGGTCTCATTCCCTCGGAGGTTACCGATTCGGCGCGCGAGCTCTCGACGCTCGCCAGCATCCTCGGCGTCGACGTGCGGCCGCTCTGGTACCGTCTGCTCCATCATCGTGGCGTGAACTACTCTAGCTTCGACGCGGTGGTCGCCAACGAACCGTACGGTCCCGTGATTCTCGACGCCGATCTGCCGGTCGCGGCCGTGGCGCGCCTTTCCGAAGTGCTCGCCGAGCTTCCCGGCGTCGATCTCGAGGTTCAACCGACTCGCGATTATCCGCATGCGATGTCGGGCTCGCATCTGGTCGGTTACGTGGGCGCGATCACGCAAGAAGAGTACCAACGCCTGAAATACGCCGGCTATTCTCCGAATGACGTCATCGGCAAAGACGGTTTGGAACTCGCATACGACGCCTATTTGCGCGGTGCACCGGGAGGCCAACGGGTGGTTGTGGATGCCACGGGCGCGGTCGTTCCGAACGTTAAGCTCGCGTCGCGCGCGCCAGTGCCCGGAGATACGGTCGTGACCAATCTCGATTGGCGCCTTCAGCAAATCGCGGAGTCAGCGCTCGCGCAAGGAATTCGTTCGCTTGGGCGCGGCCGGAAACTCTCCGGGGCGGTCGTCGCCGAAGATCCGTGGACCGGGGGAATTCTCGCGCTCGCCAGCTATCCCAATTACGATCCCAACGATTTTGCGGCGAATCGCTCGAAGCGCATCGCGATCGATCTGACCGACACTGCGCAGCCGCTCTTCAATCGCGCGATTGCCGCCGCGACGCCGACCGGTTCGACGTTCAAAATGGTAACCGGCTCGGCGGCGTTGACCGAGCACGTCGTACGCGTCGATCAAGTGATCGACGACACCGGCGGCTGGGATTGCGGCGGATACTACGCGCGCGATATTGCCGCCGGCGGGCTCGGTAACACCACGTTCGTTCCCGCGCTCGCGGCCTCGAGTGACGGTTATTTTTTTCGCCTCGCTTGGTGGCTGGGCAACGCGCGTTTGCGCAAATATGCGTTGGCCTTCGGGCTCGACGCGAAGACCGGTATCGATCTTCCCGGAGAGAACGAGGGCAACTGGCCAACGAGCGAGTGGGAGATGCGCGCCTTCGGCGTGCCGATGGAGCCAAGCGAAGCCTGTTTTCTGGGCATCGGACAGGGTGCGATGCAAGCGACGCCGCTGCAGATGGTCAACGTTGCATCGGCAGTTATCAATGGCGGAACGCTCTTTCGCCCGGAGATCGTGCGCGAGATTCGCAGCCCCGATGGCCATGCCATCGCGCAATTCGCACCGCGGATCATTCGTCGCGTCCCCGTCAGTCCATCGTCGCTCGCCGCGGTGCGCGCCGGCATGGCGAAAGTGACCGACCCCGGCGGCACCGCCTACGGATTGGCGATCGACGGCTTGCCGTTTTCGGGGAAGACCGGAACGGTTGAAACCGCCGGCGGGAATGGACCCAACACAACGTGGTTTGTTGCCTGGGCGCCGACCACGCGTCCCCGCCTGGCGCTCGCGGTCTTCGTCGATCGCAGCGGCGGCTACGGAGCCACGGTCGCGGCGCCGATCGCGCGGCAGATCCTCGTCGATTACTTTCACAAGAAGCCGTAGCGTTCGGAACGTTGCGAACGCGAAGCTTGCGCGCGCCGTTATTCCAGGTTCCCGCTCGCCTTCGGGCGAAACGACGACCGTTCTGCCGGCGTAAAGCCGTGTCCCGCGAACGAATGATGGAGGTTGCCGGTGCTCGCAGTTCATGAAGATCGTCTCGCCGCTGCCGTGGAGCGGTTGGGTTCGGAAAACGCTTTCGAAATTCTCGCGCGGGCGCGCGAAATCGAAGCGCAGGGACGTCGCGTCGTCCACATGGAAATCGGCGAACCCGACTT
Source organism: Candidatus Eremiobacterota bacterium (assembly GCA_019240525.1). GTDB lineage: Bacteria > Vulcanimicrobiota > Vulcanimicrobiia > Vulcanimicrobiales > Vulcanimicrobiaceae > Cybelea. The sequence continues at coordinate 1,439,916 of JAFAYE010000001.1, read as the reverse complement.
CGATACGCCCGATGCGATCAAAAAGGCCGCGATTGACGCGCTTTACGACAATCACACGCACTACACGCCTTCCGCGGGCCTACCATCGTTGCGGGCGACCATTGCGCAGTACGCGAGCCGTTTTCGTCGCGTCACGCCGGAGTGGGGGCCGGAAAACGTCGTGATTGCGCCCGGCGCCAAGCCGGTTATTTGGAATACGCTCAGTGCTTTGCTCGACCCAGGCGACGAGTTCGTCTATTTCGACCCGGCATATCCGGCGTACGCATCCTGCGCGAGCTATCATCAGGCGACGATCCATGCCATACCGTTATTGGAGTCGCGAAACTGGCGCATGGATCTCGACGAGCTCGCACGCCGCGTCTCTTCCAAGACGAAGGTCGTCGTGATCAACTCGCCGCACAACCCCACCGGCGGCGTGCTGACCAACAGCGACTTGGAATATATCGCCGAGCTGGCGCAACGCTACGATTTTCTCGTTCTCGCCGACGAAATCTACAGCCGCAACTTCTATCTCGACAGCGAATACGTCTCGATCGCATCGCTGCCCGGCATGCGCGACCGAACGATCGTCGTCGACGGTTTTTCCAAAGCATATGCGATGACCGGCTGGCGTCTTGGGTATGCGATCATGCCCGAGCGCCTCGCCCGCACCGCCACGCTTTTTAATAACAATACGTTCAGCTGCGTTGCCACGTTCGTGCAGATGGCTGGGATCGCCGCGCTCACCGGTCCCGACGAACCGGTGCTGCGGATGAACGAGATCTTCCGCACTCGTCGCGACCGCCTCGTGCAAGGTCTCAACGCGATCGCCGGCATCTCTTGTTTACTGCCTGAAGGCGCCTTTTACGCGTTTCCCAATGTCTCGGCGATCACCCGCGACGACCGCGCGTTGGCAAAGTTTCTATTGGAAGAGGGCGGCGTTGCTTGCGGCGGCGGTTCGTCGTTTGGTGCGGCCGGTCAGGGCTACCTTCGTTTTTCGTACGCGGCCTCGCTCGACGACATCGATTGGGCGCTCGAGTCGATCGCCAAGACACTGCCGAAGTTCGTGCAGTAACGCATCGCGGCCGTCGCCGCATTCGCTACAGAAGGTGCATCGCGCGTTTGACGTCGGTCAACACGCCGCCGGCGATTGCCCGTGCACGATTCGTGCCCTCGGCGACGATGCGCTCGACGAGCGCAGTATCGTCGCGGTAAAAGGCGTACCGCTCGCGAACCGGGCGAAGATAGGCGTTGAGCGCCTCCGCGAACTCCGTCTTGTCTTGTACGCAGCCGAGAGCTCCGGATCGGCATTCGGCGGCAACGCCGTCCACTTTGAGCGGATTGACGAAATGCCATAGCGCAAAGAGCGGGCAGATTTCCGGGCGGCCGGGATCGCCGCGACGAATTTTTTGCGGATCGGTCACCATCGCGCGGACTTTGCGCGTCGTCGTTTCCTCGTCGTCTGCGATGAAGATTGCATTGTCGTATGATTTGCTCATTTTGCGCCCGTCGGTGCCCGGAACTTCAGCGAACTCCGACAACGTCGGCTGCGGCTCCACCAAAACCGTTGCGCCTTCTCCATACAGATAGTTAAAACGACGGACGATCTCGCGCGCGAGCTCCAGATGCGCGACCTGATCGCGTCCGACCGGGACGTACTCGCCGCGGAATGCGGCAATATCGCAGAGTTGGAGCAAGGGATAGCCGAGAAATCCGTACGTGTCGATCTTCTGCCCAAGCGCCTCGATCTGTCCCTTGTACGTTGGTACTCGCTGCAGCCATGAAACCGGGGTAATCATCGCCAGCAGCGCTTGCAGCTCGGCGATCTCGGGAACGCCGGATTGAAGAAAGACCGTGGCCTTCGCTGGATCGACCCCGGCTGCGAGCCAGGCCGCCACCATTGCGTTGCGGGCCTTCCGAATCTTTTCGGGGTCGTCGAAATCCGTCGTATACGCGTGCAGATCGGCAATTTCAAAGAAAGCGTCGGCATTATCGCAATAGCTCGCCCACTGAGTGAGAACTCCGACGAGATGTCCGAGATGAACCGATCCGCTCGGACGCATTCCGGCCATAACGCGAGGCCGGCGCGAGGTAGACGTCATTCGCGCGTCAATGTTCTGTCGCACGCATCAATGCCTTGCGAGTTGCGCGCGCACGTAGGCCCGCGCAGCGCGCACCGCATCGCCGATCGGCCTGCCGCCGGCCAACTCGCAGGCCAGCGCCATCCCGAGCGTACAGCCGGTTCCGTGCATCGACCCGGCGATGCGAGAGTCGGTGAAAACTTCGATACCGTCGGAGGTCGCAAGCGCATCCGAAGGGTCGCCGTCGAGATGGCCGCCCTTGAGTAGAACCGCCGCCGCGCCTCGCGCGCGCAGCGCGGTCGCGGCTGCTCCCAGCTCGTCGCGTCGAATCGATGCCACGCCCAGAAGAAAAGCCGCCTCCTCGAGATTTGGCGTCAGCACGACGTTGCCCAGGGTGGCGAGCTCGTCGCGAACGGCATATCGCGCCGCAGAGTCGGTGAGCGCGCCGCTGCGGCTCGCTGCGAAAACGGGATCGACGACCGCGGCAAGCCACGGCCGCGATCGTAGGTGCTCGGCGACGGCGCGGACGGCCGCGGCGGTAGGAAGGGCGCCGATCCGCGCCGCGCCCGCCGAATCCCACGGCAGCACGGCCAGTTGCGCGGCAAAGACGGCATCGTTCACGACCCCGAGCGCGGTAACGCCGCGCGCATCCTGCGCGCTCACCGCCGCAATGGCGGTAAAAACCCGTGCCCCGATGTCGCCGCCCACGACGAGGTCGCGACCCACACCGGCGACGTTCCACGGATGAGTCGTCCCGATCGAGAGAACGATCAACGCTGCCATCCTTCGACCAGCGCGGCGGCCGCGAGGCGCGGATCGGTGGCCCCAGCGACGGCCGAGATGATTGCCGCCATCGCGGCTCCCGCTGCTTTGACCTCGGGGATCCTCGCTACGTCGATTCCGCCGATAGCGACAATCGGAACGTTGCATGCGCGCACGATCGCGCGAAGGCCCTGCAGGCCGATCGGCGCGCCCGCGTCACCCTTGGAGCGTGTGGCATAAACCGAACCGGCGCCAACGTAATCAATGTCGCAGGCGTTCGCCGCGCGCACTTCGGCGAGGCTGCCGCACGACAGGCCGATTACTCCGTTTGGCAGCGCATCGCGCACCGAGAAAACGTTGGTAAAACCATCATCGCCGGGTCCCAAATGGACGCCGTCGCAGCCGAACCGCGCGGCCGCCCGCCAATCGTCATTGAGTATCAGCAAAGCATCGTGCGCCGCCGCCAAGCGTCGCAACGCATCGACCTTCGCCTCGACAATTCCCGACTTCGCTCGATACTGCAGCACGCGCACTCCGGCATCGAGAACGGCTTGGGCGAGCTCGAAGGTGCGCGAATCTTCGTTGACGATTGCATAGATGCCGCGCAAGCGGGTGGCGCGCGCTAGCCGCGCCGGCGCATTCGCTGCCACAGCACGACATTCGCGACGAGATATGCGAAAAAAACAACAACGACGAAGAGCGCGAGCGCTAGGTGATGACTTGCGAGCGACATCGGCACCAACAGCGTAAAGCAGAGCACCGCGGCCATGATCAGTGCGATGATCCGCGAAAACGGAAAAAACATTGTTAGGACGCGCCGTCGTCGCCGAGCAGAAGATCGCCCAGGCGAATCAATTCGTCCTCGCTCGTGAAGCGAAACTCGATGCGACCGCCGCGCCCGGCGCGCAGAATCGAGACTGCCGTACCGAAGCGTTCGCGCAACCGTCCCTCGAAGGCACGTTCGTCCGGCGAGAGCGGCCGGGGCGCGGGCGGCGTTTTCGTGCGCTGCCCACCAGTCGCTAAACGCTCCAGAGCGCGCACGGTAAGGCTGTCGCGAACGGCGCGCCGGGCGAGAGCGTCGCGGCTCTCCTGCGGCGCCGCGAGGAGCGCGCGTGCGTGCCCGGCCGAGAGACGGCCGTCGAGCAGCATCGGCTTGATCGCCGCCGAGAGTCCCAATAAGCGAAGCGTATTGGCGACCGTGGGGCGGCTCTTGCCGAGACGGCGCGCGAGTTCTTCTTGCGTCAAGCCGTACTCGTCGATGAGATGCGCGAACCCCGCCGCCTCTTCGAGCGGATTGAGGTTTTCGCGCTGCAGGTTTTCGACGATTGCAAACTCGAGTGTTTGCCGATCGTCGCTCTGTCGAACGATTGCCGAGACCGTCGGCCGCTGCAGCGCCGCGCAGGCACGCCACCGCCGCTCCCCGGCGATCAACTCGTAGCCGCCGTCAACTCGGCGAACGATGATCGGTACGAGAACGCCGTACTGCGCGATGGAGTTCTTGAGCTCGTCGAGCGCGCCGGCGTCGAAGCTCGTGCGCGGCTGAAATGGATTTGGCCGAATATCGCTCACCGGAATATCGCGAACGACCTCGTGCGCACTCGCAATCGGAACGGCGCTCTCGCCGAGGAGCGCTCCCAATCCACGTCCTAAGCCGCGCTTCTGCATGAAACTCTTAGAGGTTCCCGACTCGCTGCGCGGGTCCCAGCATTTCACGGGCGAGCGACAAGTACGCTTGCGCGCCGCGGCTCTTGAGATCGAAAAGAACGGCGGGCTTGCCATACGAGGGCGCTTCAGAGAGGCGCACGTTGCGCGGAATCTGCGTCTTGAAGACCTGCTGCGGAAAGTATTTTTCGAGCTCGCGAATGACTTCAACCGCCAAACGCGTGCGCCCGTCGAACATCGTGACGAGCACGCCGCTGACGTGCAAAGTCGGATTGAGCGCATCGCGAACGCGCCAAATCACCCCGGTCAGCTGCGCTAATCCTTCGAGCGCGTAAAACTCGGCTTGCACCGGGATGATGCAGTCGTCGGCCGCAGTGAGCGCGTTGATCGTGAGCAAGCCCAGCGATGGAGGAGAATCGAGCAGCACGAAATCGTAGCGTGAGACGATTGGCGCGAGCGCCTGACGCAGACGCGTTTCGCGCGAGAGGGCGGCAACCAATTCGACGTCGGCGCCCGCCAGATTGATCGTTGCCGGCGCAAGCCAGAGACGATCGACATCGGTCGGCACGATGACTTGATCGAGCGGAATCTCTTGCATCAAGACGTGGTAAATGTCGTAGGTCAAACGCGCTTTGTCGACGCCCAAACCGGTCGTGGTGTTGCCCTGCGGATCGGTGTCGACCACGAGCACCCGCGAATCGTTCATCGCTAAGGCCGCCCCCAAGTTGACGGCGGTCGTACTCTTTCCGACGCCGCCCTTCTGATTGACGAGCGCAATAACGCGACCCATAACGTTATGCGTCGCCGGGGTGAGCGGAAGAACCGAGATACTGCTCGAGCAGTGCCAGCAGCAAGGTGCGCTCGTTACGTTCGGGTTCATCGGTGACCTGCTCGAAGAGCCAGCGCAGCGCGGTACCAACCCTCGCGTCGCCGCTGAATCCCGCCTGCGCGTCGCCGCGCCGTACAAGCGCCGCAACCACGTCGTCGCCTCCGATTGCCAGCTCGCGAATCGAAAAGGCCGGCTTTCGGGCAAGCTCGTCGCGAACGCGCGACTGAAAGAGCTCGTTGCTGCCGTCGCGCCTGGGCAGCCCGGAGCCGACAATGTCGGCTTCGCGCAATGCGAACAAACGTTCGATATGTTGAGACCCGATTCGGCGGATGAAGCGACGGATTCCCGCATCGCTCAAGTGGGGATCGGCGGAGTACATGTGGTTCCGGACCAGGTGCTCGGTTGTTTGAACGATGTCGTTCGAAAAGCGAATCCGCTCGAGCATCGCTTGCGCCATCTCGGCTCCGACGATCTCGTGACGATAGAAATGCGGTCCCACTTTGGTGCGTGGCTTTCCAACGTCATGGAGTAGCGTCGCCAGACGCAGTACCAAGTCGTCCGGCGGGGCGGCATCGAGGGCGGCGAGCGTATGCAGCCAGACGTCATACGCGTGCCACTCGTTCTGCTCGACTCCCACGCCCTCGGCCAGCTCGGGCCAAAGATGCCCCAGGACGCCGGTCTTCTGCAAGAGCGCAAAACCGATCGATGGCTTGCTTGCACTGAGAAGCTTTATAAGCTCGTCTTGCACGCGCTCGGGCGACACCGTGACGACGAGCGGCGCCGCCTCGGTCATGGCCGCGCGTACCTGCGGCGTCACTTCGTAGTGAAAACGCGCCGCGAACTGCGCGGCCCGGAGCATTCGCAGCGGGTCTTCCCGGAAGGCCGAGCCTGTTAGAATGTCGATGCGTCGAGCTCGGATGTCGCCTTCACCACCGTATGGGTCAAGGATCCTGCCCGAGGGAAGTGCTCGCGCAAGCATATTCATTCGAAAATCGCGCCGCCCTAGGTCTTCCTCGATGGTGACCTCGGGGCCCGACTCGACGTGGAAGTCGCGATGCCCGGGGCCAATCGAGTGTTCTCGGCGAGGCGTCGCGATGTCAACCGTCATACCGCCGGCGCTGAACTTGATGACGGCGAACGAGGCGCCGACAAGATCGACTCTTCCGAGCGGGCTCAGCCGATCCAGCAGATCGCTCAACGGAACACCGACAACGACGTAATCCGCGTCGAGGGTTGCCGCCGGATGGCCTTCGATCGCGGCCCGGAGCTCGTCGCGAACGCGCCCGCCAACGGCGTAAAGGCTCTCCGGGGGCAACGCCTCCACGAGAGGGGCATCGAGCGGGTGCATCCCGCTCATCCTACCAGGGAATGTTTCACGGGGAACAATAGCGGCCTAGGGGCTGCAGAGGGGGCGCTTTGCCGGTACGCCCACCCGGCGCGGGAAGCGGGCGGAGGTCCGCCGCACTTTGCGCACGAGGATGATTCGGCGCATTTCACCGAGCTTCCGCTCGCTTTCCAGCTCGCCTCCCAACACCAAACAGGCGTCTTCCAGCGAGCGTCGTTCCTCCACCGAGAATGCGCCTCGCTGGAGAATCGCTGCGCCGCCCACTTCGAGGAACGGTAGGACGAGCTCGGCAACCGCGGGCGCGCTGTTCACCGCCCGGGCGGTTGCGCAAGCGAAGCGTTCTCGCAGTTCGAGCCGATGCGCCGCGGTCTCGGCGCGCTCGGCGACGACGGTCCCTCCCAATCCGAACGTCTCGAGCACCGACTCGAGGAAGCGCGCCTTCTTGGCCGTCGCTTCGACAAACGTTACCGGCAGGGCGGATGCAATGGCCACGGGCACCCCCGGGAAGCCGGCGCCCGAGCCGACGTCGATATAGCGGCCGGAAACGAACGGCACGACGGAGAGGCTGTCGAGCAGATGGTCGGCGAGTTCTGCGGACGTTTTGGCACCGGTGAGATTGAGGCTGCGGTTTGCCTCGAGCACGAAGGCGCCGTAGCGGGCAAGCGGCTTAGCGATGCTTCTCTGGACGCCGGCACGTTCGAGCAGTCGCTCCAGTTCGAGATCGGACTCTCCCACTAAACGATTGAAGCTTCGCGTTCGCGCCGATAGACGAAGAGCGCGACGATGGCGACGTCAGAGGGAGTAATCCCCGGAATCCGACCCGCCATACCGAGCGTCCGCGGACGGAGGCGCGCGAACTTCTCGCGGGCCTCCCGCGAGAGCGCGACGAGCGCATCGTAGTCGAAATCGCTCGGTATCGTCACGCCTTCCGCTTTCGCTGCCTTGTCGATGGCCATTTGCTCGCGCCGCACGTACCCTTCGCACTTAATCTCGATCGCGAGGCGCTCGCCGAGGTCGTCGCTCAAGCGCGGATCGAATCGCTCGGCGACGTGCTGGAACTCGATCGCGGGGCGCCGCAGTGCGTCGGCGAGGGTGCTTCCGGCGTCGAATCGTTCCTGGGCCACCGAGGGAAGACCCAGCCGCGTTCGATCGGCGCGCCTCCGTGCCGCACGCAAATCGGCGCGGCGCTCCTCGAAGGCGGCCCAACTTTCGTCGTCAATGAGACCGATCGCGCGGCCGAGCGGCGTCAGTCGCAGATCGGCGTTATCGTGGCGCAGGACGATGCGGTGCTCCGCGCGCGAGGTAAGCATCCGGTACGGCTCGTCGACGCCGCGCATAACCAGATCGTCGACGAGCACGCCGATGTAGCCTTGCGCGCGGCCAAGCCGAAACGGTTCTCCACCCCGTGCGGCCTGGGCGGCGTTGATCCCGGCGACCAAACCCTGCGCCGCGGCCTCCTCGTAGCCCGAGGTTCCGTTGAGCTGACCGCAATGAAAGAGCCCCGAGATTCGGCGCGTCTCCAACGTCTCGGCTAACTCGGTCGGCGGTACCATGTCGTATTCGACGGCGTATCCCGCGCGCAGCATCGTGCACGATTCAAGTCCCGGCAAGGTGCGCAGCATCTCGACTTGGATTTCCGCGGGTAACGAGGTCGAGAAGCCCCCGACGTACAGCGTCGGCTCGTCCCACCCTTCGGGCTCGATGAAAATTTGGTGCGACGGATTATGGGCGAATTTGATCACTTTGTCTTCGATCGACGGGCAGTAACGGGGCCCGATGCCGCGGATCAAATCGAGGCCGTAAAGCGGAGAAAACCGCAAGTTTTCCCGGACGAGGGCGTGAGTCCGCGCGCTTGTTTCGGTCACGTAGCAGGGCAGCTGCGGGCCCCAAAAACGCGGGGCGCTGCGATAAGAAAAAAGGAGGGGGCGTGCGCTTGGCGGTTGTCGCAGCATGGCGTCGTAATCGACGGTCGTTCTGTCGACCCGCGGCGGCGTGCCCGTCTTCAGCCGGGCCGTGGGGAAGCCCAACCGCCTTAGCGCAGCGGCCAAGTTGATTGCGGGCGCTTCACCGATGCGACCTTCAGCCTGGACCACGTCGCCTCGAAAGGACTTTCCTCCTAAGAACGTGCCGGTTGCGAGGACGACGCTGCTCGCATAGTATCGACTACCGTCGGCGCAGGCGACGCCGCGAACGGCGCCTGCCTCGAGAATGAGATCCTCAACGAGGCCGGCTACGATTTCGACGTTCGCTTGAGCCCGCAATAGCGCAACCGCCGAGCGCGCGTAAGAAGGTTTGTCCATCTGTTGGCGCAGCGCTCTCACCGCCGGGCCCTTGCTTTCGTTCAGAAAGCGCGAGTGAAGGCTGCACCGATCCGCCATCGCGCCCATGATGCCGCCCAACGCATCGATCTCCCGGACCAACTGGCCCTTGGCGCTGCCGCCGACCGACGGATTGCAGGGCAGCGTGCAGATTTTCTCCGGGTCTCCGGTCACCAACAACGTAGGAACCCCGAGCTTCGCCGAGGCCACGGCTGCTTCGATGCCGGCATGACCGCCCCCGACGACGATCGTACCGGCATCGCGCCGCATTTTAGCCGGCGGTCGCGATCGGCATCGCGGGCACGTGCGCTCGAAGGCGCAACGCGAATCCGATCATGAGCAGACCGAAGATCACGGCATAGGCCGCGATAAGCCAAATGATTGCCAATGCGCCCGCCAGCGGAAAGTACACCATCAAAATACCGAAGGCGATCGACGCGACGCCGCCGATGATCAGCCAGATTTCATTGGCAATATGTTTACGTAGCTGCAGAGCAGCGATGATTTCGAAGATGCCGGTGAGAAAAGCCCACGCCGCAATCGTCAGATAGAGCGCGAGAAGCGTGATGCCGATGTCGTAAAATGTAATTGCAGCGATCAAGATTCCGACGATACCTTCGATGAGAAAAGGCCACCAGCGCTGTTGCGTTTCGGCGGCGCGAATCGTTGCGACGATCGCAAAAATGCCGTCAACCAGCGCGTAGGCGCCAAACAAAATACCGATCACGACGATGGTCGCGCCAGGCCAAAGAAACGCTAGCAGGCCGAAGATCACCGCGGCGATGCCCCGGATCAGCCACATCCACCAATTCCGCGTCAGCGTTGCTACCATAGACTACCTCCATCGCGCTGTTTGCAAGTACGGGCGGGTTGCATTCCCGCTATTTTCCGATGCAAAAGCGGGAAAAAATCCCGTCGATAATCTCTTCGGCAGCCACCTGCTCGGTTACATGCTCGAGCGCGGAAAAAGCGCGCGCTAGTTCGGTCGCAACGAAATCGAATGGTTCGCCCGCCCGCAGCGCGGCGCACCCCCGATCGAGTGCGTCGATCGCAGCGTTCGCCGCATCAAATTCGTGCAGCGCGGCCAAATGCGGACGCGAGGCGTCGGGCCGCTCTCCGCCCCAGCCCGCGCGCGCGATCGCTTGAGAGAGGGCTTCGAGCGTCGGCGCGTCGTTGACGCTGCCGACGACCGTCGGCACGCCCGCCGGCGCGACGGCGCGTGTTCCGAGATCCGCTTTATTGAAGAAGACGACGCGCTCGCGTTCACGCGTTCGTTCGAGCAGCGCCTCGGCGTGCCGGCCCAGCGGCTCGGACGCATCGATGACGATCAGGGCAACGCGGGCTTGCGCGAGCGCGCTTTCGCTGCGCTCGATACCGCGGGCCTCCAGACGATCCGCGTGGGCGCGGATGCCGGCCGTATCGATCAACCGGACTTTGACGCCCTGGATGACGACGCTCTCTTCGATCGTGTCCCGAGTGGTGCCGGGATGCTCGGAGACGATCGCGCGATCGGCGCCCAAGAGCGCGTTGAGCAACGAGGACTTTCCGGCATTGGGCGGCCCTACGATAGCGACGCTGACGCCTTCGCGAACCAGCCGGCCGATTTCACCATCGCGCCTCAGCCCGGCGAGTTCCGCGGCCACCGGCGCCAGACGTCGCTCAAGCTGCGCGCGGTCGGGCTCGGGGACCTCGTCAGGAAAATCCATTGACGCTGCAAGCTCTTCCAGAATTCCCCCCAGAACGCGCCGCAGCTCGCCAATGGTCGCAGCGAGTCCGCCCCCAAGATTGGAGAGAGCCGCGCGCGCTGCGGCGCGCGTTTCCGCGTCGACGACATCGGCCACCGCAGCCGCTGCATGCAAATCCATCTTCCCGTTGAGATAAGCGCGGCGCGTAAACTCGCCGGGCTGCGCGAGCCGCGCGCCGCTGGCGAGCAAGGCGCGAACGAGTTCCCGCGCAACGACCGGGGAACCGTGCACGTGGAGCTCCAGCATCTCTTCGCCCGTATAGCTGTTCGGCGCGGGAAAACGAATCGCCAGGCCTTCGTCGATCGCGTTTTCCAACTCGTCGAGAATCGTCGCCCGCGTGGCAACGCGCGCGTGCAACGCGCCCGCTCGGGTGCGGACGAGCCTCGCGGCGAGTTGCGCTGTTTGGGGGCCGCTAATGCGAACGATCGCAATCGCGCCCTTACCGGGGGGCGTTGCGATCGCGGCGATGGTATCGGTCATGCGGGAACCTGGCGGCACTGCGCGGGGGCTCGTAACCCGCGGCGCAACGCGCCCTTCAGGCTTTTGGAAAGATCACGACGCGGCGCTCGGGCTCTTCGCCTTCGGATTCGGTGCGAACCAGCTCGGAGGTCGCCAGCGCGAGGTGCACGATTTTGCGCTCGGAGGGAAGCATGGGCTCGAGCTTCTGCGGCTTACGCTCGCGGACGCATCGATCGAGGGTCGCGAGTGCAAGGCTCTTGAGATCGTCGGCGCGATGGGCGCGATAACCCTCGGCATCGATGGTGTAATATCGCCGGTTCGTGCGCACGCCGGCGTTAAAGGCATTGTTGAAGAGCAGATTGATCGCCTCGAGCGTGTTCCCATGGCGACCGATGAGCATTCCGAGGTGCGGGCCATTGATTTCGAGATATTCGCCTTCCGGCCGGCTGACATAACGCACCTCGACGGAGCCAACACCCATCCCTTTGAGGATCGCGTGCAACAAATCGCGCGCGGGCTTGGCGTCCTCCGGAATTTCGCCGGCATCGACGATCTCGGCGTTTCCGCGACGCGGCGGCGAGCCGCGGCGCGTCCCGCCACCGCGCCCACGGTTTCCCGAACCGGAGCGTCCGCCGATCGAGCGGTCGCGGACGTCCGACGGCTGCTCCTCGAACTCGAAATCATCTTCGTATAACATATGTGAGACCTTCCGTTATCGCTTATTTCTGCGTTTCGAGCGCGCGGAGCGCGCGGGCTTCGTCATGCCGTTGCCGCTGGGAGCGGGTTTGACCGCAAGCGGTTTGCCGGGAACTTCTGCGGTGATAACGTGCTCGCTGTCGATCAGCGCAAGCGGCTGATGGTAGCGGCGCAGCATGTAGAATTGCTGCGCCATCGTAAAAATGTTATAGGCGAACCAGTACAGCACCATTGCGGAGGGCCAGCCGTATCGCCAGCCGAGAAATCCCAACATGACCGGCGATATCACTGCCATCATGCGCTGCGTTTGAGCCTGTTGCGGATCGGTTGCCGGCATGCTCACGTAACGAACGCTGAAATACATCGAAAGCGCGTAAAGCAGAATCAAAATAAGATCGGGCATCGCCAAGCTGGCGGCGAGAATCGGTTTGCCAAAAATGGCAAATCCGGATGCTTGCGACAGAGGGCTGCCGATCCACGCCCAACTTTGATTGGCGAAGAGTGCCTTATGGTTCATCACGACGTAGTAGACGCTGATGATCACCGGATACTGAACCAGCATCGGCCAACAGCCGGCAAACGGATTAACCTTGTGCTCTTTGTAGAGCGCCATTGTCTCGGCTTGCAGCTTCTGCTTGTCGTCTTTGTAACGCTCTTGCAGTCGTTTGAGCTGCGGCGCGACCTTCTGCATCGAGAGAAAGGCCTTAAACTGCGCGGTATTGAGCGGCCAAAACAACAGCCGGATGAGCGCGGCGAGAATGACGAGGCTCCAGCCGAGATTGTGTATCGGCTTGTCGATCGCCATAACCACTGCGGAGAGAAAATCGACGATCGGCTGGAGCCATGAGACCGCCAGAATCAAATGCACGGATGCGTTCCTTCAAAAACCGGTTGCACGTCGTGCAACGCTTGGCTCGCGTTCGCCGGCACCTCATCGACCCCGCCCGGATGCCAGGGATTGCAACGCGCCAAACGCGCGAGGGCGAGCCAGCCTCCATAGCCCGGGCCGTGGTTGCGGATCGCGACCAGCGCGTACTGGGAACAGGTCGGATAGAATCGGCACGCCGGCGGCAAGAGCGGCGAAACGAGAAGCTGGTAGAGGCGAATCAGCGCGACGAATAGCGAGCGAAGCACGTGTTAGCGCCGCTCCAATGACGAACGTAACTCGACTTGAAGGTCGCAGAACGGTAACTGCGCCGCTGTGGGACGCGCGATCACGAGCAGTCGCATCCTTTGTTGGCGGACGAGTGCCTGCTCGACGATTGCGGCCAGCCGGCGACGCAGTCTGTTACGGACCACGGCCTTGCCGACGGACTTGTTAACCGTAATGCCAACCAGCGACGTGACGTCGCGCGGGGACGGCTCGCTACGATAAATGACGAGGCTCTTGCTGCTCACGCGTCGCCCATGCCGCCGTAAACGAGCAAAGTCGGCTTGGCGCTTGAGGCTCACATAGCGGCGCATCGCTCTGCCTAGACGGTGAGACGATGGCGCCCCTTCTTGCGACGGCGGGCGAGCACCTTACGGCCGGCCTTGGTTTGCATGCGCTCTAAAAAGCCGTGCACGCGCTTGCGCCGGCGATTATGCGGCTGATACGTCCGCTTCATAACGTCCTTATTTGGCGAAGAGTGATGCCGCACACCCTGGTGGCAGACAGCCCCTGATTATAGCCAGTGCCCGGCTGCCGGCGCAAGGACCACATCGAGGTGCAACGGCGTCAAGGGGGTGGCGCCGGTGCCGTTTCCACGGCGGGGATGCCCACGGGGGCCGCCGTAACTTGCTGAAGTTTTGAGCGTTTCGAGCATGCAGCCGTCCGTCCGCCGGCGCGTTGTCGTGACCGGGCTGGGCGCGGTGACCCCCGTGGGCAATACCCGCGAAGACTTTTGGAGACGTCTGATTGCCGGTGAATCCGGTGTTGCGCCGATCACGGCCTTCGATGCTGCCCTCTTCGACGCGCGCATCGCCGCCGAGGTGAAGGACTTCAGGCCGGAGGAACTGATCGGACGCAAGGAAGCGCGCCGAATGGACCGTTTCACGCAATTCGCTTTCGTTGCGGCGCGCGAAGCAATCGAAGACGCGAAACTTCCGGACGACCCGGAGTTTAAAAAACGCGTGGGCGGCGTCGTCGGAACCGGTATCGGCGGCATCATCACTTTTTGGCTCAACTCCGATAAGGCCAACGAAAATGGAACGTGGTCGAAAGTTACGCCGTTCTTCATTCCGATGTTGATGGCAAACGCTGCGCCGGCGCACATTTCGATGGCCTATGGATTTCAGGGTCCCTTCTTTGCCGCGGCCAGCGCGTGCGCGAGCGCAAACGACGCGATCTGCACGGCCTTCAACGCGATCGTTCACGGCGATGCAACGGCGATGATTGCCGGCGGTAGCGAAGCGACGGTCTCTCCGTTGGCGATCGGCGGTTTCGGATCGATGCGCGCGCTTTCCACGCGCAACGACGACCCAACTCGCGCCAGCCGGCCCTTCGATCGCGAGCGCGACGGTTTCGTTCTCGGCGAAGGTGCTGGAATTTTAGTGCTGGAGGAGTTCGAGCACGCACGCGCGCGCGGCGCGTCGATCTATTGCGAGGTCCTCGGCTACGGACAGTCCTCGGATGCATACGATCTCGTCGCGCCCGATCCGAACGGCAACGGCGTACTTTTGGCGTTCGCGCGCGCGTTTGCGGGCGCCGGCATCAAACCCGAGGACGTCGACTACATCAACGCGCACGGCACTTCGACGCCGATGGGAGATCCCGCGGAATCCAAGGCAATCGAAAAAACGTTCGGCGAGCACGCCTTCAAGATCGGCGTGAGCTCGACAAAATCAATGCATGGCCATGCCTTAGGTGCCGCCGGCGGGATCGAGGGGGTCGCGACGGCACTCGCCGTCGCCAACGACATCATGCCTCCGACGACGAACTATGAGTTTCCCGACCCAGAGTGCCGACTCGACTACGTCCCCAACATCGCCCGCCGCGCCCCGATCCGCACGGCGCTCTCGAACTCCTTTGGCTTCGGCGGACACAACAGCGTCATCGTCTTCGGAAAAGTTCGCGCGTAGGGCGGATCGTAGCATCGAGCATGAGCGGAGAGAGGCATCGGCGGCGTCTGCGCGCCGTGCTTCGGCTTGCCGGAGTGCGGCGTGTCGATGACCTTGCGATCTTCGAACGGGCATTCGTCCATCAAAGTCACGCCAAGGAGCACGGCGGCGGGTCAAACGACCGGATGGAGTTTCTCGGCGATTCGGTGCTCGGCACGGTCACGGCCGGCTGGCTCTTCGATCGATTTCCCGACGAAACCGAAGGCATGCTGACGTTGCGTAAAGCGGCGATCGTTAACGACGCGCGGCTCGCGCAAACGGCACGCCGCCTCGAATTCGGCGACTTGACGCGTCTGGGCGCCGGGATGCGGGCGGCCGGCGGAGCCGACAATACCTCGGTACTCGCCGACGCGTTCGAGGCGTTCGTCGGCGCCCTCTACCTAAAATTCGGCCTCGAAAAGGCCGCCCAGTTCATCCTCAACGAGCATATCGAGCATCTCGACCACTCGTCCGAAGCGCTGCTCGACGCCAAGACGCGACTCCAGCATTACGCGCAAGAGCATCTCGCGGCGACGCCGGTCTATCGCGAGGCGAGCCGCGGCACTCCACAGCGCCCGGCCTTCAAGTCGCGGGTCAGCGTCAATGGAAAAGTCCTCGGTCGAGGTGACGGCTTATCGAAGAAGGCGGCACAGCAGGCGGCGGCCGAGGAAGCGCTGCTCTCGCTCTTGACGGATTCGCCGAATCTGCGCGAGACGATCGGCGGGTGAAACTTCGCCGGCTCGGGGCCTTCGGATTCAAAACGTTTGCCGATCCGACGACGCTCGATTTCGCGGATGGCGTTACCGCCATCGTCGGCCCCAACGGATCGGGTAAATCGAACCTCGTCGACGCGTTTCGCTGGGTCCTGGGCGAGACATCGAGCAAGAGCCTACGGGGACGCGGCCTCGAGGATGTAATTTTCTCGGGTAACGAATCGCGCAAGCCCCTGGGTTTGGCCGAAGTCTCGCTGATCTTCGACAACGCGGATCGTCAGTTGCCGATCGATTTCTCGGAAGTTGAGATTACGCGCCGCGCCTACCGCGTCGGCGAAAGTGAGTATTTCATCAATCGCACTCAGGTGCGTTTGCGCGACATCGTCGATCTGTTCACGGGCAGTGGCTTGGGACCCGGCTCGTATGCCATTGTCTCGCAAGGACAGATAGACGCGATCCTGACGAGCAAGCCCTCCGAGCGCCGCGCGCTCTTCGAAGAGACCGCCGGTATTGGAAAGTTTTTGTCGCGTAAGCAAGAGTCGATGCGGCGGCTCGAGCGTACCGAACAAAACGCGATTCGCATCAACGACCTCATCGCCGAATTAGAGCGGCGTGCGCCCGAGCTCGAGACGCAAATGCGCCGTGCGCGCCGGTATCGGCGCGTCGTTGCCCGCGTGCGCGACTTGGAAATTCTCGGCTACCTGCGCGCGAGCGCCACGCGCCGCGCCGAATGCGAAGCTCTGCGAGAACAGATTGGCAAGAACGAGGAGCGCCGTACTGCGACGGCCACACGGGCAGTCGAGCTCGGAGACGAGGTAGCGCGCGTGCGCACGCAACTCTATCGCAGCGAGCTTCTCCTCGAAGAGCTTCGTTCGAAGGCGCAGACGGAGCGCGCTGAGCTCTCCCAGCTCGAGGCCCGCTACGCCGCGGCGCTGGCGCGCAGGGAAGCGCTCGAGCGACAATCGACCCAGACATCCCAAGACGCCGACCGCGTTGGCCAAGAACGGGTTTCGCTGCTCGCCGCAATTGCGGCGTTGGACGCGCAACTCGAGCCGCTCGGGCGCGACGTCGAGGCGGCGCGCGAGCGAGAGGGTGTTGCGGTAGCCGCACTTACCGGCGCACGCGCAAATCTCGAAACGATTTTCATTCAGTTGCGTGAGGTTGAGGCCGAAGCCGCGGAGCGTGCGGCACGCAGGGCTGAGCGCCGAGTTCAGGCCGAAAGCTTACGCGCGCAAGCCGAGCGCTTGGAGATCGAAGAACGTACCGCCCGCGAGCGCGCCGAAGGCTGCGAAATCGCGGCCGGCGGCGCAAATCACCGGTACAGCGAACGCCGACGCGAGCTTGCGGCCGCGGAAGAGCGGGTTCTCGACGGACGCGGTCGCGCCGAGGACGCGACACGCGCCGCCGCCCTCGCACAAGACGAGGTCGCGCGCGCGCTGACCGAACATCGCGACCATTCCCTCGAAGTCAAGACCGCCGAGTCGCGGCTGCATATCATCGAGGAACTCGAGAACTCGCTCGAGGGCCACGTTCCGGGCACGCGTGCAATCGTAGATGCCTGGCACCGAGGCGATCTCAGCGGCATCGAGGGCATCGTTTCCAATCTCATCACCACCGACGAGCGCTACGCGCGAGCGATGGACGTGGCATTCGGCGCGCGCTTGTCGAACGTTGTCACCGCCAGCTCTGAAGGCGCGGAACGTTGCGTGGAGTTCCTCAATCGCAAGGAAGCCGGCCGCGCGACATTCCTCCCGCTCGACACGCTCTCGAACCGTGAAGGCCGGCGGCTCGACGAACGTCTCTCGGACGTCCCCGGAATCGTCGGCTACGCCCACGGACTGGTGCAGACGGCGCCGCGTTTTTCGGGCATCGTGAACTTTCTCGTCGGCAATGTGCTGATCGTGACGACCTTGGAGGTGGGCATCGAGCTCGTTCGCGGACGCGGTTTGCGCGATACGATCGTCACCTTGGGCGGGGAACAGATCACCGGTGGAGGAGCAATTACCGGCGGACGCTTTACGCGTGAGCGCTCGATTCTCTCGCGGCGGTTCCAGGCGGCGAACTTGCGGGAAGCGCTCGTCGGGCTGCGTGCGAGGCTCGAAGAGACTGAGCGTGCATTGCGCGACGCTCATCTGCGAGCGGACGCAGCGATCGCAGCGCGTGATGAGGCGCGCGAGCATCTAACCTATGAAGAGTCGCAGCTGATCGGATTGCGCGCGGAAGCAGCGGCGCTCGCCGCCGAGGTCGACCGTACGCGAACCGAGTTGGCGAGCGCGCGGACGTCGCTTACCGAGCTTCACGAGCGCGCGACGCGACTGCGCGAGCTCGAACGCGAATACGAAGGCCAAAAACCGCTCACCGAACTCGATGACGAACGACGCCGTGCTCTTGAAGCGAACCTTGCGACGATACGTGCCGAAATCGCTACGGCCGAATCGGGATTGGCGGCGACGAATGCGCGCGGTTCCGAGCTTCGCGAACGAGCGGCTGCATTGACCGCCGAGCGCGATGCGGACAAAGCACGTCTTGCCATGCTCGATCAGAACAGCGAGCGAGGCGGTTTGGCTCGCGAAGAGATGCTGGCACAAATCATCGCGCTCGTCGAAGAGACGCGCGCGACGCATGCGCGCGTGGAGGGGCTTCGCCACGGCATCGCGAGGCTCGACACAGAACTCGAGGCGGCCCGCGCGCAACGCGAAGAGCTCGCCGCACGGCAAGCGCGGCTGGAATCGGAGTTGCGCGGCGCCGAACAGGAAGAACGCGAGACGTTGTCCGGTGGAGAGAGTCAGCGCACGCGACTCGCGCAAGTGGAGGCCGAATTGGGGATGCTGGTCTCGCAGTTTGCGCAAAATCCGGCGACCAACGACGAATGTGACGAGGTGGCCTCGCGCCTTCGCGACGAGCCCGATTCAGCCGTGGACGAGCTGCCGCGGTTACGCGACGAACTCGCTCGACTTCAGGCGAACGTCAACCTCAATGCGGAGACCGAGCGCGAGGAGGTAGCGGAGCGCGACCGCTTCTTACGCGCGCAGATGGACGATCTGACGCGAGCGCGTGAAACGCTGCTCGAGTCGATTCGCGAAATCGAGCATGAAACGCAAGCGCAGTTCAACGACATGCTTGCCCGTGTCTCGGAAGCGTTTTCGGTGACGTACGCGCGGCTCTTTGCCGGTGGCGAGGCCAAGATGTGGCAGACCCAGCCCGAGAACTTGTCGGAGACCGGAATCGAGATCGCGGTCCGACCGCCCGGCAAAAAGGGGATGCCATTAGCCGCACTTTCCGGCGGCGAGCGCGCAATGACTGCTGCGGCGCTGATCTTTGCGCTGATCGCCACCAAGCCCGCTCCCTTCTATCTGCTCGACGAAGTTGACGCCGCTCTCGACGATGCAAACATCGATCGCTTCTGCGCGATGGTGCGCGAATTCGCCGCCGAATCCCAGATGCTCATCGTTACGCATAACAAGAAGACGATGGAGATGGCCGAACGAATTTACGGCATCACGACTCGCGATGCCGGCGTGAGCGCAATCGTCTCCGCCGAGCTGACGAACCAAGCGGAGGCGCTGCTTGCCTAACGCGGCGCCGTCAAAGGCTGCGCTCTTCTCGCTCTCCGACAAGACTGGCGCCGCCGAACTGGCCCACGCGCTCGGTGAACGGCAAATCGAGATATACGCCACCGGCGGAACGCGCGCGTTTCTTTGCGAACGAGGCGTTCCCGCTCGCGACGTGGAGGAGCTGACCGGCTTTCCGGCGCTCTTCGGCGGTCGCGTCAAGTCGCTGCATCCTAAGGTTTTCGGGGCGATTCTCTACGACCGCGCCGATTCCGACCATCGCGCGCAAGCGCAGACATATGCGATTCCCGAGATCGTCACCGTCGCCGCCAATCTCTATCCGTTTGAAGCGACGGTCGCGCGCGGCGGGACGACCTTGCAAGAAGCGATCGAGCAGATTGATATCGGCGGCGTCGCGTTGCTACGCGCTGCGGCGAAAAACTTCGAGCACGTTGCCGTGCTGACCCATCCGTCCCAATATTTGGAGTACCGCAAAGCAATCGAGGCCGGCGACGTGCCGACCGCCCTGCGGCGGAAGCTTGCGATCGCGGCCTTCGAGCGGACGGCCGAATACGACGTAGCGATCTCGCACTACCTCGCAACCGCCGGCGAAGTGTTGCCGAGCGCGCTGCCCGGCGCGCTCGCGTTGACCTTGCCGCTGGCTAAGCGTTTACGCTACGGCACGAATCCCCAAGAGCGGGCCGCATTCTATCTGGATCGTAGCGAACGGCTCCCGGTTCAACTTCACGGCAAAGCGCTCTCCTATAACAATTTGCTCGATCTGGACGCGACATTACGGCTGCTTTCGCGCGCTCCGCTCGGGGCCCAGTTCGGCAGCGAACGAGCGCGCTTCGTTCGTGCGGGGGTCGTCAAGCACGCCGTTCCTTGCGGCGTCGCCCAGCGCTCCAATGTCGCACTTGCGATCCGCGAAGCACTCGACGCCGATCCCGTTTCCGCGTACGGCGGTATCGTTGCGACCGATGCGCCGATCGATCGGCAGGGGGCAGAAACGCTCTGTGAATTCTTTCTCGAGATCGTCGCCGCACCGGCTTTTCATGACGACGCGCTCGGGATGCTGCGGACGCGCAAGAACCTGCGGGTGATGCGTTTCGAGCCATCGCTGCCCGATGAGCTCGCGCACGAGCTTCGCTTACGCAGCGCGTTAGGCGGCGTGCTCGCCGAAAATGACGATCCCGGCGCCCCGCCGGAAGAATGGCGCGTCGTCAGCCGGCGGCAACCGCAGACGCAGGAATGGCACGATCTTGCTTTTGCTTGGGACGTCGTTCGTCACGTCAAGAGCAACGGGATCGTCATCGTGAACGGCGGTACCACGCGCGGGATTTGTGCCGGGCAGACCAATCGCGTCAGCGCCGTTCAAATTGCCTCGCAGCGAGCCGGCGCGCGGGCGCGAGGGGCGGCCTGTGCCAGCGACGGATTCTTTCCATTTCCCGACGGACTCGAAGCGGCCGTTGAGGGCGGGTGCACCGCAATCATCGCTCCCGGCGGCTCCATTCGCGACGCCGAAGTGATCGCCGCTGCGGATCGACGCAGCGCCGCCTTAGTTTTTTCCACCTACCGCTATTTTTTGCACTAAGGAGCCTCGCAATGCCAAGATTCCTCACACCTCGATTTTCGTCAACGACATGAAGGAGTCGGTCGACTTCTATACCGCGAAGCTCGGATTGAAACTGCTCGACGGCCCGCATCACTATCCCGGCAACGCCGACATGGCCTTCGTCGGGCGCGACTGGGACGCGTACATCGAGCTCGTCTACGATTTGGAGGCGCACCCTTCGTATCAGCTCGGCAATCGCTACGAACACCTCGCGGTTGAGGTCGACGGCGACCTCCAGGAGTATCTCGACGAACTGCGAGCCAAGGACGTTTCGATCCTCAAAGAGGCTTACAAATCCCCAAGCGGCACGCGCGCAATCGCCTTCATTCAAGATCCCAACGGAGTTCCGATCGAGCTCCTCGAGCCACGCCGGCGAGCCAACCTTTCATAACCAGCCCACTCACAAGTAAACAAAAGGGTCCGTTGGCGTGGGGATACGTTCGATGTGCCCGGGAGTCAACTCAAACTCGTTGCCAACGCTTTCAATCGTGCCGTCGACGCGAAGCCATGTTCCGGCAGGATACGCGGGCGCGCGTCCAAGGCGAACCGCAATGGGCGCCGCGTCGGCACGGCAGCACGTGATGGCGTAACGGACGAGCGCAGCAACGGAGTGGTTGCGCGTCAGCGCACCGGTGAAACTGAGGCGTTCGCCCGCGAAGAGATCCGCGAGCGTCGTCTGAGTGACGCGATACTCTGGCGGAGCAGCCCCCAGGAGCGAGCCGACGAGCATCAGGACGGGCGACATACGCGCGGCGGCGCAGCGGTGTTTTCTGAATGCGACGGCGCAGAATGCCGCCGCGCAAGCACAACAGCCCAGCGCGATAGCGAAAGCGGGATGAACGAGCCCATCGCCATGACGCCACGCCACGATGCTCAGTGCAACGGAAAGAAGCGCATACGCGAGCGCATCGTGACCGGTCGCAACCGTCGCGCTCCCTTTGAGTGCGCGAAAATCAACGATTCCCGCGACGCAGAGAAAGCTGCTCGCTGCAACCGGATCTTCGACGCGAAGCACGCCTGCAAGCGCGACCGCGCCCAAGCCGCATGGAGCCGCACCGAGCCCCAAGATCGCTCCCACGAACGCGTTGACGAGCGGTGAGAAACGCATCGGATCGAACGTGGCCGCGACGTGCGCTGCGGCGCCCGCCGCTAGCGCCGCCGGAAATACCGAAGCGAGCTCGCCGAGGAGGTGCGGGGGTGCGGCGATAGTTGCCGTCGTCGCTCCTGGCGCGCGATGATGCAATGCTCGGTCGACGAGCATCGCTGCGGCGTATCGCGCCACGGCGACGAATGGTCCGAAGAGGAGCCACGTTGCCGCGGCAGCAGGTAGCGAACGCGCCGACGGGCCCCGGCCGCAACCGCACCCGAGATACTCGACGATCGAAGCGTGCCGCTCGAGCAATCGCGACATAATGACTCCGGCGCAAAGAAATGGCGTTGCTTCGCAGAGTACGCTCGCGCAAGCCGCAACCGCGGAGCGTACGGTATCGGGAGAGCTTAGCGTCGCAAGCGCAAGTGCTGCGGCTCCGTAAAGGAGGATGCGCACGCACGAACGATCACGCGCACGCGCCGCAATGGCTAGCGCACGGCTGAGGCGAAAGGACGGCTCGAATCATGCCTGAGAGACTACGGGCGCCGCGCGGTACGGCCGATCTCTTTCCACCCGAGTCGGCGCGATGGAACGCGGTCGAGAATCGCATGCATGCGATTGCAGCGCGATTTGGTTACGGGGAGATTCGAACGCCGCTTTTTGAGTCGACCGAGTTGTTCGTCCGCGGCGTGGGCGACCAGACCGACATCGTAACCAAAGAGATGTATACCTTCGAGGACCGCGGAGGCCGCTTGCTGACGCTTCGGCCTGAATGGACCGCGCCGGTCGTACGCGCGGCGCTCGAGCATCACCTCTTCACGTCGGACCCGCTGCGCCTCTACTACATCGGACCGATTTTCCGCTACGAGCGTCCGCAGAAGGGACGCTATCGCCAGTCTCATCAGTTCGGCGTCGAATGCTTTGGATTTCGCGGCCCGGAAGCCGACCTCGAAGTCATTTCTCTCGCCTGGGACCTGATACGCAGCTACGACATCGCCGATGCGGCCCTCAACATTAACTCGCTTGGGGACGCGCGGTGCCGTCCACGCTATCGCGAAGCGCTGCTCGAACACTTTCGCCCCAACCTCGCAGAAATGAGCCAGGAATCGCGCGAACGAGCTCAACGCAATCCGCTGCGATTGCTCGATAGCAAAGATCCCGCCGATACGCCCTTTATCGAGAGCGCGCCGCTGCCCGCGGCGTTTCTCTGCGCGGAGTGTCAAGAACATTTCGAAGGGCTCGTCGCATATCTCGATCGCGCGCAAATTCCGTTCACCATCAATTCGCGCATCGTGCGCGGAATCGACTACTACGAGCGAACGGTCTTCGAAATCACGTCGAACCTGCTGGGTGCACAGAGCAGCGTTTGCGGCGGCGGCCGATATGATGGATTAGTCGCCTCTCTTGGCGGCCCCGACGTACCGGCTGTTGGCTTTGCGCTTGGCATCGAACGGTTCATGATGATCCTGCAAGCGCGAGGCGAGGATCGGCGCGAATCGCGGCACGGGATTCAAGTCGTGCCCCTCGACGCGCAAGCGCGGACTCTGTTGGTCCCGGTAATCGCCGAGCTCCGGCGGCGATTTGGCGTGCCGACCTTTGTCGACTATCAAGACCGAAAGCTTCTCGCGCACCTCAAGCTTGCCGATCGTAATCGTGCGCGCTATGCCGTCATCGTCGGAAGCGAAGAGCTGGCGGCGGGTCAGTTCGTGCTTCGCGACCTCGAGAAGCGGAGCGATCGCCGTTTGGCGCTGGCCGAACCAAGAATCGTCGCCGAGCTTCTCGAAGCCGAGACGCGATGAACGAACGCTACGCCGAAGAGACGCAGACGTTGCGCGAGCTGCTGGAGATCATGCACGAGCACGACCTCGACTCGATCAAAGTCAAGCTCGGCGATGCGGTCTACGAACTTTCGCGGCGTCAATCGGAGCTCGTGCCCGCGAACGTTCCACGCGCGGCGGAGGACCCTCCGGAACCGGAAGCGCCAGCAAACGTGATCAAACTTCCCGCGCCTCTCACCGGCGTCTTCTACCGCTCTTCGTCGCCCGATGCACCGCCGTACGTCGAGGTCGGCGACCGCGTGCAAGTCGGCGACGTGCTGTGCGTACTCGAGGCGATGAAGCTCTTCAACGAAATTCAAAGCGATGCGGCGGGAAAAATAATCCGCATCGTTCCAGGCAACGGCGAGTTGGTGTCGCAGGGCGAGGAACTCTTTTGGATCGAGCCGTGAACTATCACGCAGAACGCGATTTTGCCGAGCTTCTCGCCGACCGAAAGGGTTTGCTCGACCCGCCGCACTATCGCGAGCAAGTCGAACAAATCGTCGCTGCGATCGTTGCGGCGTTGCGCGACGGCAAAAAAGTGTTGTGGTGTGGAAACGGCGGGAGTGCCGCCGAGGCGCAGCATATGGCCGCCGAGCTTTCCGGACGCTATCTACGGGAGCGGCCGGGACTTCACAGCGAGGCACTCTCGGTAAACTCTTCGACCTTGACGTGCGTCGGAAACGATTATGGTTACGAGCACGTTTTTTCGCGGCAGGTCGAAGCATTCGCTCATGAGGGCGACGTCGTCATCGGCATGACCACGAGCGGAACCTCGCGCAACGTTCTGCTCGCTCTCGAAGCGGCAAAGCGACGGGGCGCC
The DNA here is from genome assembly GCA_019240525.1 of Candidatus Eremiobacterota bacterium. Lineage (GTDB taxonomy): Bacteria > Vulcanimicrobiota > Vulcanimicrobiia > Vulcanimicrobiales > Vulcanimicrobiaceae > Cybelea. The sequence continues at coordinate 1,415,353 of JAFAYE010000001.1, read as the reverse complement.
GTCGCGATAGCGTTTACCGGCAACGGGGGCGGCTCGGTTGCGAACGTCGCGGACTACTCGCTGATTGGTCCCGACGGCTATGCCGCAATCGTCCAAGAAGTGCATCAAGTCATGGCGCACATCGTCTGCGATCTTGTCGAGCAGCAGCTCATCTTTGAGGGCGGTATCCGGTGATGGCGCTCATGGTGCCCGACGCGCGCACTCTTTTCGAGCGCGCCGGGAACGTACGGATTCTGGTGGTCGGCGATCTCATGATCGATGAATGGATATGGGGAACGGTGACGCGGATTTCGCCCGAGGCGCCCGTTCCGGTCGTCGCCGTCGCCGATCATTCGTTTACGCTCGGTGGTGCGGGGAACGTCGCGAATAATCTGCGAGCCCTCAATACAGGCGTGGTCTTCGCCGGGGTGGTCGGCGATGACGCCTTCGCCGGACAGATTCGAGAGCTTCTGCGCAACGAACAGGTCGACGACTCCGGGGTTTTTACGATCGCCGATCGACCGACGACGCGAAAGACGCGTATCGTTGCGCACAACCAGCAGGTCGTGCGTGCCGATTGGGAATCGACGAATCCATTGAAGGCCGCCGATCGCCGGCGTTTGAGCGATTTCGTGCGGAACCGGGCCGCGCACTGCGACGCGGTGATCCTGAGCGATTATGCCAAGGGGTTACTTTGCCGCGAAATCGTCGAAGCCGCATGCGAAGCGCCGCTCGTTCTGGCGGATCCAAAGCCGCAAAACATCGCGCTGTTCGCTGGAATTACCTGCGTCGCTCCCAACGCTGCCGAAGCCGCGACGATCAGTGGCATTCCCATTGTCGACGATGAAAGCTTAGAGCGTGCCGGTTTGCGTTTGATCGAACTGCTAAACTGCCGCTACGCGGTTATTACGCGCGGAGAGCACGGCATGGCGCTCTTCGGACGTGACGGCGAGCGTTTGCAGATTCCGTCGGTGGCTCGCACGGTTTACGATGTGAGCGGCGCCGGCGACACGGTCATCGCAGTACTGGGTCTGGCACTCGCCGCCGGCGCGCCCGTCGAGCAAGCGATGCAGCTAGCGAACTTTGCGGCCGGCGCGGTTGTAGCAAAACTCGGCACGGCGACGGCTTCGCCCGACGAAATTCTCGCATTGCTCGATCCGGCGATATGACCGCCGCGAGCTTCTTTGGCCGACTTTTGAGCGTGGATCAGGCAGCCGCGTGGCGCGAGCAGCTCCGCGCGCAGAATCGCTGCGTTATCTTTACCAATGGGTGCTTCGATCTGCTGCATGCGGGCCACGTCGAGTACCTCGCCTGGGCTCGCGCCCAGGGCGACGCGTTGATCGTCGGCCTCAATGAAGACGAGTCGGTGCGGCGCATCAAAGGCGAGTCACGCCCGATCGTCGCGTTTGCGCAGCGCGCAACGGTGCTGATGGGCCTTCGCAGCGTGGACGTGGTCGTTGGGTTCGGCGAGCGCACGCCCGAGATGCTGCTCGACCGGATCCGTCCCGACGTGCACGTCAAAAGCGATCAATACCGCGAAGACGAGCTTCCCGAACGAAGCGTCGTGCTGCAATATGGCGGACGTATCGCGCTTGCACCGCACGTTGCGCGCGCAAGCACGACGGATCTGATCGCTCGCGTCCTCGATGCGTATCGCGCTCACCGCTAACGGGCCGGGAGAAGTCGCCGGGTGGCTGCGCCCGCTGTTGCGATCGCTCTACGATCGGCGGCCGAACCTGTCGGCACTGGTCTTCTTGGTTCCCGACGATTACGCGACCGGTTTCGAAGCGCGAATGGTGCGGGCTGCATTTCCGCAGGCCACGGTTTTCGAGCCGAACAGCTACCTGAAATTTGCGCTCGGTGGGCGGATCGAGGGCGTTCCCGACAGGGTCGACATCGTCCAGTACCTAGGCGGCGATCTGCTGCATGCGGCGCGCGTGCACGCGCGGCTGAAAGGGCGAGCCACGACGTACAAGTTCTCGCGGCGGCGGTATCACGCGCTCTTCGAGCGAGCGTTCGCCGTGGACCCGCGGAACGTCGAGCAACTCCAGAGCTGGGGAACGCCCTCCGCGCGCATCGAGCGAGTCGGCAATCTGGTGGTAGATGGCGCAATCGTGGAGGCAGCGCTGCCAGTCGACGCGGAGGCTCCGGCCGACGGAATCGTGATCATGCCCGGCTCGCGGCCCTACGAAGTGGAAAACATGGTCCCATTCTTCTTTGCGGTCGCATCGCGGCTTGCGCGCGAGCGGCCGGCGATTCCCGTCGCCTTTGCGATGTCGCCGTTTACGCCGCGCGATCGGCTACGTAGCGCGATTGAAGCAGGCGGTCACGAGCGTATGTTTGGCCGAAAGGGACGGCTGGTTTCCGAGAACGGGCGCGATTATCTGACGAGTGCGGCTGGAGACGTGCGAGTCCCCGTGTTGACGAATGCGTTGCCCGCCGCGATGCGCGCGCGTCTGGTTCTGACGATACCGGGGACGAAAACCATCGAGCTCGCGGCGCTCGGCAAGCCAACTATTGCCGTCACGCCGTTCAATGCGCCTGAAATGGTTTCGATCAACGGTCCGCTGACCTATCTCGATCGAATTCCGGTCGTCGGAATTCCGCTCAAACGCGCGGTCGCGCTCGCGGTCACGCGCCGCTTTGAGTATTTCACCCAGCCCAACATGGATGCCGGCGCGGCCTTGATCCGCGAGGTTCGCGGAACGATCACGCCCGGCCGCATCGCGCGAGTCGCCCTCGATTGCTATGACGACCGGGACTGGTTGGCGAGGTCGAGCGAGGCCCTCGCGCTGCTCTATCGCGATCATGTCGGCGCGTCCGATCGAATGGCCGAATCGTTGATCAGCCTCGCCGCATGATGCAGTTCTCGGTCGTGATTGCCACGCGAAATCGCGCGCCCTCGCTCCAACGCGCGCTCGTTTCTTTGAAAGGACAGACGGCGCCGCCGAGTTTCGAGGTGATCGTGGTCGACAACGGATCCGCGGATGCGACGCCGAGCGTGGTCGAAACGATTCGCGCGAGCTTTCCGGCAGTTCGCTATGTTTGGGCGCCCGAACCCAATCGCGGCAAAGCGCGAAATCTGGGAACGACGCTGGCTCGCGGGCGATATTTGCTCTTTTGCGACGACGACGTGATCGTACCGTCAAATTGGATTGCCGCCCACCTAGCGGCACATCGAGATACCGGCGAACGCGTCGTCAACGGGCCGATCGTCAATGTCCCTTCATGCGAAAGCCGACCCCCTCCGCGCGCAGCGAATTACTCGCGGGCATTTCTCTGCACGTGCAACGCTTCGCTTTCGAAAGTCGCGTTCGATTCGGTCGGCGGATTCGACGAGAGCTTCGATTTATACGGATGGGAAGACACCGAGCTTGGAGCTCGCTTGCGGGCCGCCGGAGTGCGCTGGAAGTTTGCGTGGAATGCGTATCTCTGGCACGTCAAACCGGTGGACGACGAAACTCTAGCGGCCGAAAGCCGAAAGGCCGTTGAGAAGGCCCGCATGGCGGCGCGATTTCTCGACAAACATCCGTCGCCGCGAGCTCGCTTGGCCACGGGCGCGCATGCCTTCAACCTGCTCCGCGCGCGTTATCTGATTTCGGAGCCCGCACTGGCCGTGTGCGGGGGCATCGCCACCAGCGCGCGCGCGCCGGCGTGGTTGCGCGCAATCGCTCGCGCGCAGTTCCTCGACGCGATGTACGTTCGCGAGCTCCTCCGCACGCTCGATGTATCCGGTTCGCAATAATCGCGCTCTGCTCTACGCCGCGGGGGGCGGCATCGGCGATTCCCTGGTGGCGTCGGTCGTGGCGCGCGCGCTTCATCAACGCTTTGCCCGCGTCGACGCGTTGACCTTGCCCGCGCATCGCGAAACCTTGGAACGCGTCCCGGATATCGATGGCGTGCTCGAAGACGAAGGGGGCGACGATCGGGCGCTCGGACGCGCGCTCGCCGGCATTGGTTACGACGCCTGCGTGGTAACGTGGGCGACTCCGCGAACGGCGCGCGTGGCCCAGCTCGCCGCCATACCGGTGCGGGTCGGTCAAGCGCGCCGCTTGTATTCATTTCGTTTTACCAAACGAATCGTCGTGCGAAGCGAGCGCGGCGATGTCACCTCGCATTGGACGGACGTTCTCCTGGATTATGCGCGCGCGATCGGTTGCGATACGCTCGATCGGCAGTATCGTTTCGTGCCGACGCCGGAGGACGAGCGCGACGCCGCGACGTTGCGTGCGAGCTGGGGCCGATACGTGATCCTCAACCCCTGCAACGCGGTCGCCTCACAACGCGGAGATTGGCCGATCGACGGCTGGGCGTCGCTTGCGGTGGAATTGCGCCACCGATTTGGCGGACACGTGGTCATTACCGGATCGCCGGCCGACGCGCCGATCGCGCAGAGCCTCGCTCGTCGTTGCGACGACGAAGCGATCGTTTCGATCGCGGGTCGGACGGGGGTGGGTACCTTCGGTGCGCTGGCGCGGTCGGCGCGCGGTTTCGTCGGCATTACCACGGGATCGATGCACGTAGCGGCAGCCGTCGGCTGCCCGACCGTCGGCATCTTTCCTTTTCAGTCTGATTTTCCAGATCGTTGGTCGCCGTTGGGAAGCGCGACGGCGATCGTTCGAGCATCCTATCCCTGCCACCGCGAGGATACGAAGGAAAACTGCTCCGATTACGCCTGCATCGCCGCTCTCGACACAAGGCGTATCCTCGCCGCCGCAACGCCGCTGCTCGCGTGATCGAAGCGACGATACAGCTCTGCACGTACAATCGCGCCGCGTTGCTCGAGCGCGTGCTCGAGGCATGCTTCGATCAAACGGTCGATGGCGATGCATACGAGGTCGTCCTGGTCGACGACGGTTCCTCCGACCAAACGGCGTCCGTCATCGAGCGCGCGCGCGGGCGGGCAACGTGCGCCTTTGTGGTCGTCGCGCAGGCCAACGCTGGTTTGGCGCGGGCGCGCAACGCGGGCATCGCTCGGTCCTCCGGCGAGCGAATCATCTTCATCGACGACGACGTGCTGCCGCTGCCCAACTTCGTGCGCGAGCATGTAAGCGGCTCGGTAAGGCACCCTCACGCCATCGTGCGCGGCGGCGCGATCGAGGTCGAAAACCCCGACGAGCTGCCGCCGCCGATTTGGAGCATCAAAAACTACAGCGGCAACTATTTCTGGACGACAAACGTGTCGCTGCCGTTGGCGACGATTCGCTCGATCGGCGGATTCGACGAAACCTTTTCCGAGTACGGCTGGGAAGACATCGAGGTCGGATTGCGACTCCGCGCCGCCGGCGTGCCGGCGGTCTTTCATCCGCGCGCGCTGGTCTTTCACGTCAAGCCCCCGCCGACACAAGGAAGCGTCGCGAAGATGGTCGCGCAAGCGCGCGCGCAGGCGCGCACCGCGGTGCAACTCGTCCGGCGCCATCCAGGTTGGCGCGCATATCTGGCGACGGGAATCAATCCGGTGCAACGCGGTTTTCATGCCACCTTGCGAGCCCTCGATGCGCAGGCGCGCCTCTCGCGGCGGCTTTCCGGTCTCGCCGGCGAACGGCGGCTCACTGCAGCCGAAGTTCGTGCTGCGCGCGCGCTCGCCAACGAGGCCTACTTCGACGAGCTCGACCGAGCGTTGCGCCGATGAGGATCCTGCTCTCGCGGACCGACCGGATCGGCGACCTCGTGCTCTCGACGCCGGCGATCGCGACGGTCCGAGCCTCATTTCCGCGGGCGCATTTGGCCATCGTGACCAGCGAATACAACAGCGTGGTCATGGATCGCAACGACGACGTGGACGAACGTATCGTGTTGCGCAGAGGGATGAAGGCCCGCGCGCTCGGCGCGAGCCTGAGCGGCTACGACGTGGCGATCGCGCTGGCACCCCGCGCGGTCGATTTGCAACTGGTCGGAGCGACGCGCGCCGCGTTACGCGTCGGCTACACGTACGAGCGGCGATGGTTCGCGCGACTGACCGCCGGTCTCTACGTCAATCGCATCATGATCTCTGAAGCCGACCCGGAGCTCTGCGACCGCGATCCGAATCGCGCCGTCCGCCACGAGGTCGTTCAGCTCTTGGACCTCGTGTCGCTCGCCGGCGCCGAGCGTCGTATTTGGAAACTGCGGCTCGACGTCACCGAGGAAGACCGCGCCGCGTCACGCGATCTGCCGCCGAATCCGATCGTGTTGCATCTGGGGCGGCGGTGGTTTTCGGAGGGCAGCACGCTCCCCGGTACGGTCGCGATGGTGCAACGGCTCGCGCGGCTTGCGCCGGTGGTCATCACGTGCGCGCGCGATTGCGAGCACGTCGTCCCCGACTTCGAAGCCAGTGGAGCGGTGGCGCGTCTGCTCTGCCGGTTGCCGTTCCATCAATGGGCGGCCGTGCTCGAGCGGGGCCGCGTGGTCGTGACCGTCGACACCGGAGCGACGCACGTTGCCAGTGCGGTAGGGCGACCGACGGTCGTCGCCTTCGAACACCGATATTTTCGTCTCAACTCCCAAGAATGGTCGCCGTACGGCGTGCCACATGTGCTCGTGCGCAAGCCGTCAGGCGACGATGCCGCATCAATTTCGGAGTTCGGCGAGGCGATCGTTGCGGGCGTTGCTCGCCTCATGGACGCCGCATGACCGAAGCACCCGAAGTTTCGGTGGTCATTCCGACCTACAACCGGCTCGAAATACTCAGAGAAGTCGTGCCGAGCCTTTTGGCGCAATCGCTCGAGCCCTCGCAGTTCGAGTTGCTCGTCTGCGACTCTGACTCGTCGGACGGAACTGCGGCCTATCTGGCCGAGGTGCGCCGCGAGCATTCCAATCTCCGTCATTTGGCGAGCGCTTACGGCGGACGAGCCGCGGCTCGCAACGCTGGAATTGCGGCGGCGCGGGGCGCGATCGTGCTCTTCAACGATGCCGACATCATCGCCTCACCGAATTTACTCGCGACACATCTGCAACGTCATCGCGCGCGGCGCGGAATCGCCGTGGTCGGGTTGGAAGTGCAGGTTGAAGATCTGCGTGACTACGAGTTCAAACGCGAAAATCCAGGCGCTCGCGGGCATCTTCATCCGGCTTCGCGAAAAACACTCTCGTGGCTGTATTTTCTTACGGGCAATGCATCGGTGCGCCGCGACGATTTGCTGCGAGCCGGCTGCTTCGACGAAAGTTTTACCGGGTACGGTCACGAGGATCTAGAGCTCGGTTACCGGTTGCAGCGGCTCGGCATTGAAATACTGTACGAGCCCGCCGCCGTGAACTACCATTGTCAAGCCATCGGGTACGAGCACCAGAAAGAGAAGATGCGGCTAGCGGGGCGTTCAACGGCGCGTTTCTATCGCAAGCATCCACACCTCGACGTGATGGTCAGGCTCGGCATGACGCCGCTATCGCTAGCGGCGCATTCGTTGTTGACTCGCTTCCCGCACCTGTTGGGCGCGATCGACGGGCGCGCGTCACGATCGCGCTTCGCACGCGAGCTCTTGTTGCAATACTACTATGTTTCGGGGATTAAAGAAGCGTTACATGAGCGATAAGGTCTCCTGCGGGGCGCTGCGCGCCGCGGACGCGGACCGATCGGTCCGGCTCGACGGCTGGGTGAATCGCCGCCGCGATCACGGCGGTCTTATCTTCGTCGATCTTCGCGATCACGAAGGTATCACACAGATCGTTTTCGATCCCGAACATCCGAGCTTTGCCCAGGCCGAGCAGCTCCGCAGCGAAGACGTGCTGCGCGTTATCGGTACGGTGCGCCGGCGCCCCGGCGGCACCGAGAACCCGCGGCTGGAAACCGGCGACGTCGAAGTCGCCATCGGCAGCCTCGAGGTTCTCAACCGATCGCAGGTTCCGCCGTTTCAGGTAAACTCCGACGAACCGGTGGACGAAAATCTGCGCCTAGAGTATCGGTACCTCGACTTGCGCCGCCCGCGAATGCAGCGCAACATCCGCATCCGTCATCGGATCGTCAAGGCGATGCGAGATTTCTTCGACTCGCGCGGCTTTTTGGAGATCGAAACGCCGATGATGATCAAATCCACGCCCGAAGGTGCGCGAGATTATCTGGTTCCAAGCCGGCTCTACCCAGGGCATTTTTACGCGCTGCCGCAGTCACCGCAACTGCTCAAGCAGATCCTGATGATCGCCGGTTTTGGGAAGTACATGCAGATCGCACGCTGCATGCGTGATGAGGACCAGCGGTCCGATCGGCTCGTGGAGTTCGTGCAGCTCGATGTCGAGCTTTCGTTTTGCACGCAGGAAGAGGTGCTGGAAACGATGGAGTCGTGCATGCGTTACGTGTGGAAGGCCGTCTGTGCCGTCGATCTTCCCGCGTTTCCGCGCTTGACCCATCAGGAAGCAGTGCGGCGGTATGGACTCGATAAACCGGACCTGCGTTTCGGGCTGGAGCTCGCAGAAGCAAACGAGATCTTTGCGCAGAGCGAATTCGCCGTTTTTCGCGGCGCGATCGATGCGGGCGGATCGGTGGTTGCGCTGCGGTATCCGGGCGGAGCGGCGCTTTCGCGCCGAGAGTTCGACGCGCTCGCTGAAAAGGCCAAGACCTTTGGAGCGAAGGGGATGGTCTGGATCGCGCTGACCGGCGACGGCGTCAAATCATCGGCGGCAAAATTCTTGAGCGGCGCTCAAATAGAGAGCGTTAGCGCCGAACTTCACGCCGAACAAGGCGATGCGCTGCTGCTCTTCGCTGACGAGAGCGAGATTGCGTATGGCATCGCCGGCAAGATGCGCAATGAAGTCGGCGATCGCTGCAACCTGCGCGATCCCGATACGTACGCGTTTGCCTGGGTGACCGATTTTCCGTATCTCGAGATCGACCAAGCGACGGGCCAGGCCGTGCCCGCGCATCACCCATTCACCGCGCCCGCGCCAGGCGACTGGGAGCTCATCGACCGGGATCCTCGGGCGATGCGGGCACAACACTACGACATGGTGCTGAACGGCTACGAACTCGGCTCGGGGTCAATCCGCATCCATAAAGCCCAAGAGCAGCGCAAGATCTTTGCGATGCTCGGCCTCACGCCCGAACAAGTCGAAGAACGTTTTGGGTTCTTCGTGCGCGCGTTGGAGTACGGCGCACCGCCTCACGGGGGCATGGCGCTGGGAATAGACCGGATCGCGATGATCGCTTGCGGCGAGGAGAACCTTCGCCAAGTCACGGCCTTTCCGAAGAATTCGGTGGCGCGCGACGTCATGATGGACGCTCCGAGCGCCGTTCCGGAGCAGCTGCTGCGCGATCTTCATTTAGAATCTCGTTCGCCCGGCTGAAAATGGCGTCGAACATTGGCGTGGTGAGCTTGCCCGTGTTCGTATTCTGTCGACTTGGATGGTAGGAGACGATCACGACGACGCTCCGGGCGCCTCTGCGTGCCGGCAATTCGGCGCCGTGGGCAAAGCGTGCGTCGCGCGAATCGAACGCGAAATCACGTTCGCGCAGCACCTTCAAGATTGCAGAAAAGGCGACGGCGCCAAGCGCGATCATAACGCGCAGGTTTGGCAATGCGTCAAACTCCTGCAGCAGATAGGGAAAACAGTTGCGCAGCTCCGCCGGAGTCGGTTTATTCTGTGGTGGAGCGCACCGCGCGGCCGCCGTGATGAAGCAGTCGTGGAGCGCCATCCCGTCGTTTCGGTCGATGGCGTCGGCTCGCGACGCTAAGCCGGCGCGATAGAGCGCGGGATAGAGAAACGACCCCGAGGCGTCGCCGGTAAAGGGTCGGCCAGTCCGGTTGCTGCCATGGGCGCCGGGAGCCAGCCCGACGAGTAGAATGCGAGCGCGTGGATCGCCGAACGAGGGAACGGGCTTCCCCCAGTAGTTGCAGTCGCGATGCGCGCGTTTGCGCTCGCGCGCTACTCTGGCGGCGTACGTGCGCAGCTCGGGGCAGCGCTCGCAGCCGATGACGTTGGCCTGAATTTCGCCTAAACGCATGCGAGAACGTCGGCATACTCGATGCCGATCGGTGCGACGACGTAGGCGACGCCTTCGTTGCGCTGCCAGATGTGCTCCACGGCCTTGCGAGGATAGACGACGCGTACGTTGCGCGCGGCCGGGTCGTTGATTGCACAATCACCGTCGCGCGTAAATCCGCAGAGCACGACCAAGTGGCCGTCGGAGTGCGGCAGTGGTGCGCCGGGGAGCTCTCCCTCGCGCCAGGAGTACGAGATCGCAAGCGGCAAATTTCGTTCGATCAAGCGCGCGGCCTGATCGAGATTGCAAAGATGCGCAACGACGCCGCGCAATCCCAACCGGCCGCTGAATGCCATGTTGAAGCTCCAATTTCCGGTGCCGTTATAGGCGCGATCGAAGACGGCGCGCGCGGTTTGCGCGATCGAATGATCGATACCGTGGAATGCATGGATCATCGAGAGGCTTGTGGGGCTGCACCAGCCGCGTCCGTCGTTATATGAGGCATCAAGCGGAGGCGGGCTATCGTATTGGGAGCGTGCCGGCACGTCGAGAATGTGCGCCTCGCGCGCATACGGCAGCGACGGCCGTGCGCGAACGGGCGATGAGAACGAAACCAACTCGAACTCCACGCCCGCGGCGCGTACTTCTATGCCGTCAAAAGGTTGCACCGCTCGAATCACGTCAACGTCAACCTTCGTTCCCTCGTGCTCGGGGCTGAACGATTTGGAGCCGCTCGGACGCCACTCCGCGAGGTCGAGCCAGTCGCCCGCCGGTCGACCCGCGCGCAAGAGGCGAAACGCGAGGCGTCCGCTCGTCGCATGCGTGTTCCAGCTCAACACTCCGCACCGGGCCGGCTCGAAGCGCAGACGCGCCAGCTCACGATCGCGAAACGTTTGCGCGAACGCCGGCTGCGTCAAATGCTCCATTGCCAGCAATTCCACGTATCGCCGATGAAGGCGGCGGGCACGTAGTGTTTGAGATCGCTATTCGTGGCGGTGTAATTCATGCGCCAGCTAAAGAAGACCGCTGGGACGAGCTCGCGGATGCGCTCCTCTTCGCGTTGATAGAGCCGCTTTCGAGTGGCGACGTCGAACGTCGCTGCGGCCGCGGCGCTGGTCGCGTTGACCACCGGATCGTTCAGCCACGACGTATTGGCCCCGCGAGGAGGAATAAAATCGCCGTTCCAGCTGCCCGCGTTATCGGGGTCGGGACCGTTGGTTTCTATCGACCACTCGAGATCGTATTTGCCGGTGTAGAGCGGCCCATCGGCGGCAAAGAGATAGCTTCCGGGATAGTTTCGGACGGCCACGTCGATCCCGACCGCGCGGAGCATCGACTGGATCAAAACTTGCGACTCGGTGTTCTCTTGGTGACCCGTCGTCGCGTAAATCGCGAGGTGCATCGCGAGCGGACCTTTATGCAGGATGCCGGTCGCGTCTGGTTTCCAACCGGCTCGCTGAAGCAAACGCTTTGCGTCGGCTGGATCGTAGCGGTACGGTGGCAGGACTGGCGCCGCCCATGACTGCGGAAAGATGTCGGAGACGGCGAGTTGATCGATGCCGTGAAAAACCGTGTCGTTGATGCGTTTCCAATCGACCGCTTCGGCGACTGCGCGCCGAACGAGTGCGTCGGCGAGTTGCGGACGGCTCATGTTGATGCCGAGGTGACGCCAATCGGCGATCAGGCCGCGATCGACCGTCAGGCCGTGAATTTCGCCAAGGCGCGCGATCGCATTTGGGCTCACGTTGCGATAAACGTCGATCTCGTGAGTCGCGAGTTGGTTGAAGAGCGTGTTGACGTCGGGAACGATTTTCCAGACGACCTCGCGCAGCTTTGGCGCGCCGCGAAAGTAGCGCGGATTCGGGACGAAAATTAGCGACGAGCCGTGGTTCCACTCCTTGAGGAGGTAGGGCCCACTCGAGAGCGGATGCTCGTTGAAAGCCGCCGTATTGAGATTCGGAACGTTGCCCAGCAGATGCGCGGGAAGCGGTGGATACGCGGCTCCGCCAAATGCGAGATTACCGAGCACTTCGACGTTTGGGCGTTTTAGGCGAAGGAGGATCGTGTACGGGTCAGGTGCGCTGGCCGAAGCGATCGCGTCCCACCCATAACGCGTCTTCACGTTGTTTGCCGGGTTCATGACCGCCCGATAGGTAAAGAGCCAATCTGCCGCGGTGAGCGGCGCACCATCCGCCCACCTGACGCCGTGTCGCAAATGGACGACGATACGTTTTCCGTCGGCGCTAATGCCTCCGTTGTTCGTCGTCGGCACGACGGTCGCAAGATCGGGAATGTAGTTGCCGCGAGCATCATAGCGCAACACGAATGAGAAGAGCAGTCCGGCGATGTCGTCAGTGGCCTCGGTATGGCCAAACATCAGATTGAGACTGTCGGGCTCTTCGGCTTCGCCCAGTCGCAGCACACCCGGAACGGTCCACGAATTTCGCCCCGAACTCGCTGCCCTCTCCCCATGTACGCAGCCGGACTCGGGCAGCAACAATGCGAGCGCCACGGCAAGCGCGCAATGGCGCCTCATCCGTCGTTTGACGACGACAACGCCGGGCGCTTCACGATCCGTGTCGAGATCTGCGCGTAGAACGCATCCGCCCCGAAGCGCACGAGGTCGTCGGCCGGTAATCCGGTTGCTTCGCGTGCTCGCGCGATCTCGCCGCGCGCTTGCGATTCCGAAAGACCGTGCGTGTTGAGCGCAATGCCGATCACCGGCGCGGGTTTCACCGCTGCAAGCAGCCGTTCGTGAAGCGCGACCGATTGCGCATAGGCGAGTGTCGGCGTCGGATAGGGATCGATATGAAGCCGTCGAGGATCCCAAACGAGCACGAGAGCGTCGGGAGCGCAGCCAGTCATCAAGGCGACCGTCACGGCCGCGTAGGCCGGATGGTTGATCGCGCCTTGTCCCTCGACGATGATAAGGTCGGCTCGCTCGTGCGCCGCATAGAGTACGAGTTGTTCTGCGGCGCCGGCGGCGAAATCGGCGACGACGCGGTCGACCGAAATGCCCCACCCCGCAACCAGGACGCCGGTTTGGCCGGTGGGAACGAAGCGCGCCGCTCGCCCCGCCGCCGTTGCCGCGCGGACGAGCTCGAGCGATGCGGTCATCTTGCCGACGGCGCAATCGTTGCCGACGGTGAGCAAGATAGGCGCCTCGACGGCATAGACGTCGCCGGCAAAGAGCGGCACGTCGGGCGGCTCGCGAACGTCCCAGATCGTCGTTCCTGCGGCTCGCGCGGCAACGCGAAACTCGCGATCCTCGTCGAGCATTTCATGCAGGCCGCTGACAATTTCTAAACGGGCCGCAATCGCCTCGGAGACCGCCCCGCGCCAGGGCGCAGGAAGGCCGCCGCCTTTGGGCGCCGTGCCGATGAGCAGGGAGGTGGGCGAGAACGCCAGCGCTTCGCCGACGGTCGCGACGATTGGCGCGTCGCTTTCCAGATGCGCGAGCACGTCGCGCACGCGTTGTCCCGCCAGCGATGGATCGATCACTGCAACGATCTCATCGGCGCCGTAGCGGATCACTCCGTGCGCGGTTTTAGCATCCTCTTTGAAGCGATCGATGGCGAGAATCGCGTAGCGGCGTCTCATGCCGTCGCGCATTCTCGCACACCGAGCCCCGGCGCATCGGGAAGAACGAGTTTTCCGCGATCGTAGGTCACTCCAACAAACGGATCGCGCGCGGTCAGCAGCGGTCCGTCGAGGTCGGCCCAGTCCGCCAGCGGCGAAAGGTGGGCCGCGGCCGTCGCGGCAATTGCGCTCTCGACCATGCATCCCAGCATGATCTTGAGTCCCAACGCCCGCGCGGTGTGAATCGCGGCGAGCGCGCCGCGGATTCCGCCGGTTTTTGCAAGTTTGAGATTCACGCCGTCAACGCACTCTTGCAGTCGCGGCAAATCGCTGGCGACGAGCGCGTCTTCATCGGCCACGAGCGGCACGTTCACTCTGTCGCGAATCCATCGGAGCTGTTCGGGATGGCCCGCCTCGATCGGTTGCTCGCAAAACTCGATCTCGTAACGCGCGAGCTCCCGAAGGATCGCCACCGCATCGTGAGCATTCCAGCCTTCATTGGCATCGATGCGAATCGTTCCGGAGTAGCGCGCCCGAATCGCGGCAATCGTTTCGATCTGCTCGGCTTGGCTCCCAATACCCAACTTAATCTTGAGGATCGGCGTATCCGCGACCTCGGCGAGCTTGCGGAGGGTTTCGTCGGGAGCCGCGATGCCGATCGTTCGCGACGTCGCCGGGGTCGCTGCGGAATCGAGGCCGAAGAGCGCGTAGAGCGGCTTGCCGAGTTCCTTGCCGATGAGATCGTGCAAGGCGATGTCGAGGCCGGCACGCGCGGCCGGGGCGATTCCGTCGTGCAAGAGCGCCTCGAGATGATACGGATCTTGGCAGGCGAGTGCGTGTGATTCGAAATACGTCGCCACGCTTTCAACCGATTCGCCGTATCGTTCGATCGGCGTCGCTTCACCGATGCCTTCGCTCTCCCCGCAACGCACTCGGATCACCACCGATTTCGCGACCGTCTCGGCTTCCCCGCGCGCGATCTTGAACGGATGAAGTAGCGGCAGCTCGATGGGCGCGGCCGAAATCGATAGCATCGGCCACGCTTTCAACCGCGCGGACGCCCTTCCTCGGCACCGCTTGACGGGCGGTGTTACGGTAGAGAGGCTCGACTGCGTATAGCGCGCAGCGCGCGCTGGTACCGAACCGACTTAGTTAACCGAGGGAGCATCAGCTCCGGATACGACGGACGGGCTTGGGCGGAATGCCTGCTCGCCCGGCGCCCGGGCCGCACCCACCTGCGAGAACGCAGGTTCGATCCACGCCGCAAGACGCTATCTGCGGTTGAGTATTGCCCTTCGCCAGCGGGCGACCGTATCGCGAAGCTCGGGGACGGGCGCTGCGCCCGATGTATCGTCGATGACGAGATGTCCGCGAAAACCGTCAAACGCATCCAGCATGTCGGAGCAGTCTTTACTCTCGCAGGTAAAGTCGCTCCAGAGCAACACCGTGTTCGACGCCAGTACTCGCGCGTCGCTAGCAGTATCGAACCGCGCCGGATCGGGCCCGAAACGCAACCACGCCGAGTCCGCTTCTTTGGCAACGCGCTTGCAGTCGTGAGTCGTTGCCGCAAACGATGCGGCCGCGTTGCGCAAAGCCAAGGTGACGTTCCGCGCTTTTGCCAATCCGGTCGCGATGCCGAGCCGCGCAAGCTGCTCGGCCCAGGAGAACTCCGTTTCGCGCGCGAGCGGCGCGGCGACGAGCGGCGCGCCGAGTGCGGCAGCTTGTGCGAGTACCTCGCTCATCGACGATTGCGTAGCGGAGAAGAATACCGGATCGGCGAGCGCTGCAATCGTGAGGCCTCGGTCGGTTGCCATCTTCTTGACCTGAGCGAGGTAGTCGTTGTCGTTCCGCGGAAAATGCCGAACATCCAAAACGACGCCGTCGCAGGCGAGCTCGCGCGCGCAAAGGTCTAGGAACTCGAGTTGCGTAAGCTCGCCGCGCTCTATATCGCGGTGAAGCGAACTGCTCGCGCAGGCAAGCTTCATCGCCGTTCGAGGTTCGATACGCCGATGAGAATAGCCCTTGGCGCCGAGTACGCCGGATTTGAATGCGAGGACCGCATCGGCATCGCCATGGAGCGAGGCCGAATTTGCCGGCGAACCGACCCCAAAGAGCTTATCGGAACGCGGTAGGGAAAAGAACGGCATGGACATACTCGCACGTAGCAGCGTCGAAACCCAAGATCCAGAGATCTTTGCCGCCATCGCGGGCGAAGAGCGCCGCCAGCGCGAGAACCTCGAGCTGATCGCATCCGAGAACTATGCCAGCCGCGCCGTTCGCGAGGCGACCGGCTGCGTCATGACCAACAAATATGCCGAAGGCTATTCCGGCAAGCGGTATTACGGCGGCTGCGAATGGGTCGACATTGCTGAAAACGTCGCGCTCGAGCGCCTCGAAAAGCTTTTTGGCGCCGAACATGGGAACGTTCAGCCGCACTCCGGCGCGCAAGCGAACATGGCCGTATTCATGGCGCTCTTGCAGCCCGGCGACACCGTGCTCGGTATGTCGCTCGCTCACGGCGGACATCTGACGCACGGTACGAAGGTCAGTTTTTCCGGCAAGCTTTACAACGCCATCGCCTACGGGGTCAAGCAGGATACCGAGCTGATCGACTTCGATCAAGTACGCGCCTTGGCGCGCGAACATAAGCCCAAGCTGATCGTCGCCGGCGCGAGCGCGTATCCGCGCATCATGGAGTACGCTCCGTTTCGCGAGATCGCCGACGAGGTGGGCGCCGCCTTGATGGTCGACTTCGCACACGTGGCAGGAATGGTTGCCGCGGAACTGCATCCTTCGCCGGTGCCGATCGCCGATTTCGTGACCTCAACCACGCACAAGACCCTGCGCGGTCCTCGAGGGGGCTTTGTTTTGTGCAAACAGCAATGGGCGCAGGCGGTGGACAAGAGCGTCTTTCCCGGTATTCAAGGTGGTCCGCTCATGCACGTTATCGCTGCCAAGGCGGTGGGCTTCGGTGAAGCGCTCGAGCCCGATTTTGCCGCCTACCAGCGGCAAGTCGTTGAGAACGCGCGCGCGATGGCGCAGGAGTTTACTCGGGCTGGGTTGCGCCTCGTCGCGGGAGGCACCGACACCCATTTGATGCTCGTCGACGTTTCGGTGAAAGGCCTGACCGGCAAGGCCGTCGAGGAATATCTCGATCAAATCGGGATCACCGTCAATAAGAACGCGATACCGTTCGACAAGCAAAAGCCATTCATCGCGAGCGGCATCCGCATCGGAACACCGGCGATCACGACGCGCGGCTTCGCGGCCGACGAGTGCCGCGAGGTAGCGCGCATCATTTGCGACGGATTTGCTGACGTCGAGCACCGCACGGAGGTCGAGCGCCTGCGCGGCCGCGTGCGCGAGCTGACCTCTCGTTATGAAGTTCCGTAGTGCGCCCCGGCTGGGATGAGTATTTCATGCAAATCGCGCACACGGTCGGTACGCGTGCCACGTGTCCGCGCGCCTCGGTCGGATGCGTGCTCGCTCGCGAGCATCGGATCCTGACGACGGGCTACAACGGCGCACCTCGCGGCGTCGCGCACTGCACCGAAGTGGGCTGCACGCTGGTCAACGAACATTGTCTGCGGGCGACCCACGCGGAAGCAAACGCCGTGGTGCAGGGGGCGTTACACGGCGTAAGCTTGGCGCAGGCGACGGCCTATTGCACCCATCAACCGTGCGTCAACTGTTCGAAGCTGCTGATCAGCGCGGGCGTGCACAAAATCGTCTACGATGAAGCCTATCCCGACGCAATCGCGGGGCAACTGCTAGCCGAAGCCGGTGTCGCGCTGGTTCAGTACGCGAGCTTGGAGGGGGCGCGCGGTTGAGTCCGCATCACGTAAGCCCCGGCGTGGTCTACGGTGCGGCGTTCATCATCGCGGTCGTTGTGAGCGCCTTGGCGACGCCGCTGGTCGTTCGTCTCGCGATCCGCTTGGGAATCGTCGATAACGACGGTCACGACCGCCGCATGCACGCACTGCCCAAACCGCGCGTCGGGGGCATCGCCGTCTTCTTCGGCTTTGCTTTCGCGCTCTTCGCCGTGCTCGGGGTTTCGCTAGCGTCGCCTTTCGGCTTTCTGCCCGCGGCCGATCAGTTTGACGCAATCCATAAGCTCGTCGGACTGCTTTTCGGAAGCCTCTTGATCTTGGGCGTCGGCATTTGGGACGACGTGATGCAGATGCGCCCGCGCAACAAACTGATCGCCCAGCTGGTCGTCGCGCTGATCTCGATGCTGTACGGCTTCGTGATTCCCGGTATCACGGTGCCCTTCGACCATAACCCGGGCACGAATTGGATCGACTTTCCAAACTGGGTCGGTGTGCCCCTCACGCTGTTCTGGTACGTCGCGATGATGAATGCGATTAATTTTCTCGACGGTCTCGACGGATTGCTTACCGGCGTCGCCGCGATATCGAGTCTCTTTCTCTTCGTTATCGCGGTGCTTCATGCTAATCCGGTCGTCGCCTTAGTGGTTGCCGCCCTGACAGGCGCGGCGCTGGGTTTTCTGCCCTACAATTTCAACCCGGCGCGGATCATTCTGGGCGATGCGGGATCGCTCTTCATCGGCTATGTCTTCGCAACGGTTTCGATCATCGGCGCGAGTAAGACGGCGATTGCCATCAGCGTCGTCGTCCCGTTGCTGGTGCTCGCGTTGCCGGTGCTCGACACCGCCGCGGCGATCGTGCGCCGCGCTGCAAGCGGCAAACGGATTACCGAAGCGGATCGCGGACACTTTCATCATCAATTGATCTTTCGCTTCGGCTTGAACGTGCGCCAAGCGGTGCTCTTGCTCTACGCGGTTTGTTTCGTGCTCGGTGCCGTCGCGCTCGCATTTTCGGGTGAGTTCACGCACGTCTTTCGCCACGCGAGCTGAAATCGTGTCGAAGCTTCGAGTTCTTAGCGTATTCGGCACGCGTCCGGATACAATCAAAATGGCACCGGTTGTGCGCGCGTTGCGACTGCATCCGCAAATCGAGGACCTCGTCTGCGTCACCGCCCAGCACCGAAAGATGCTCGACGACCTGTTGGCGCTCTTCGCGATTTCCCCCGAATACGATCTGGACATCATGACCGAGGATCAAACCTTGACGGATGTGACGACTCGCGTGCTCGACGGCTTGGAACGGGTCCTGCTGGACGCGCGGCCCGACCTCGTCCTCGTTCACGGCGATACCACCACGAGCACCGCGGCGGCCCTCGCCGCTTTTTACGCTCGCGTCGCGGTGGGACACGTCGAAGCCGGGCTGCGGACGAAGAATCGCTGGCTTCCCTACCCCGAAGAGATGAACCGCCGCTTGACGGCCGTTATCGCTTCCTATCATTTCGCGCCGACGACCTTGGCGCGCGAGCACTTGCTCGCGGAAAATGTCGCCCGCGACGACATCGTCGTCACGGGAAACACGGTCATCGATGCGTTTCTGGAAACCGCGTCTCGGAACGATCTCCCCGCACCGCCCCGGTGGAATGAGATTGATGCGGCTCGGCCAACGATTGTCGTCACTGCCCATCGCCGCGAGAACCACCCCCATATGCGCGCGATCTGCGAGTCACTGCGCGAGATCGCACAGCTTCCGGCGCGGCCCCAGATCTATTGGCCGGTTCATCCGTCGCCACACGTCGCTCCCATCGCACGCGAAGTGCTCGAGGACGTCGCCGGCGTCGTTTTGGTCGACCCGATCGACTATGCCGAGATGGTAGCGGCCGTCCAGAACTCCGCATTCGTCCTCACGGACTCGGGCGGTCTCCAAGAAGAGGCGCCGTGTCTAGGCAAGCCCGTCTTGGTCATGCGGGACGAGACGGAGCGTCCGGAGGGACTCGCGGCAGGAACGCTCGAGTTAGTCGGTCATCGGCCCGAGCGCATCGTCGGCTCCGCCCGAAGGCTTTTGACCGACGGTTCCGCGTACGCGCAAATGGCGCAGGCCGCCAATCCCTACGGAGACGGTCGCGCCGGAGCAAGGATTGCCGCTTGGCTGGCAGCACGTCTGCTCGGGGCCGCCTACCCGGCGCCGTTCGCCGCGTGAAGGGCGCGGCGCAGATCGTCGGCGCCGGCGGGGCCTTTGCTGCGACGACCTTGGCCGGATTCGTCGTCGGCATCTGGATCGGCCACCGGACGGGCGAGCAGTTCTGGGTCTTGGGCGGCCTTATGGCCGGCCTTCTCGTGGGCGGATATTCGGCCTTCCGGATGCTTGCGCGCGCGCTGGCGTGAGCGACCCCGGGGGGGATCAACGACCCACCCGACGTAGCTACAGCGACGCCGAAGCGGCGGCTGACCTCGCGACGTATCGCGAGCTCAGGCGGTCCGCCTCGGTCCGGTCCTTGCTCGTCGTGGCGATCGTCGCACTGCTCCTCCTTCGCTGGCTTCCGCATCCGGCGTTCGCCTTGGTCGGCGGCGGGATTTGCGGGGTTTTCAACACCTTGTTGACGATGCATAGCGGCGAGCGCCTGATCGACACCCGGCGCGTCGGAGGCTTCGTCATAAGTAGTTTCCTGCGAATCGGGGTCTTCGGTATAGTCCCGGTGGCGTTCGCCGCTCTCGGTCCCGGCTGGTCGATGGCGTGCTACTTCGCCGGTTTTTTCCTTCCTTTGGCTATGTTTGCACGCGACGCGCACCGCGCCCACGTGCGAAAATAACCACGGGAATCACCTACCGCTCGCTCGAGGTCCTCACCCGGGGCCGCGCTGGAGAACATGCAACTCGGAGAACACTCGCTCTGGCATCTTCCGGTGCTCGGGGCCGTGCACGCCGATACGATCGTGACGACCTGGCTCGTCATGATTCTTTCGCTCGCGTTCTTTGGCTGGGTCGGCGCGAGTTACCGGTCGGCGTATCAATCGAAGCGCCAAGTCGTGCTCGAAGGTGTGATCAATTATGTCGCCGACCTGGCGACGGGGACGCTCGGAGAACGCGGCGAGCCGTTCGTGCCTTTCTTCATTGCGTTGTTCGTGTTCATTTTCTTGCTCAATCAGTTCGGAATGCTCCCCTTCAAGGTACTCGGTCTTCCGTTTGGCGGCTCGCCGACGGCGGATTTGAACACAACGGTACCGCTCGCCGCCATCGTTTTCTTCATGACCTGGATCGCCGGCTTCAAAATGACCGGAATGGAGCGCTTCTGGCACCTGTTCAAACCCTATGCAGTTCTCTTCCCGATCAATCTGCTCGAGGAGCTCGTCCGCCCCGTCACCTTGGCCGCCCGCCTGTTTTTCAACATCTTCGTCGGAGAGCTGTTATTTGCGATTGTGGCATCGCTGATTCAACAGCACGTTTCGGTCGGCGCGCTGAATCTGTCACTGGCCGCGACGGTCGCGCCATTCTTCATTCAATTCTTTAACTTTTTCGTCGGCACCGTCCAAGCGTTCGTTTTCACCTTGCTCGCGATCGTTTACCTGTCGTTGTCGATCGGCGAGCAACACTAGTCGTCATTGAAAGGTTAGACTCTTGAGTCCTGAAGCATTAGTAGCTGCATTTACCTTGCTCGCCTTCGGCATCATCGTCGCCGGGGTGGCATTCGGTTCTGCCGTCGGCGACGGCATCGTCGCCAGCAAGGCGGTCGAGGCGATTGCCCGACAGCCCGAAGCGCGGCCCAATATCATGACCTTCTTGTTCCTTGGCGTCGGCGTTCTGGAAGCGTTCCCGATCATCGCGCTGGGTATGGCGTTCTACATGCTCTACGGCCTAGCAAACCTTCCGAGCCTCATGACCAAGATGTTGGGCCACTAGAGGCTCGATGTTTCTCTCGCTCGACGGAACGTTTGTGATTCAGTTGGCGAACTTCGCGGTATTTTTCGCGTTGTTGAACGTGCTGTTTCTCAAGCCCGTCGGTCAGGCGATTCGCAAACGCCGGTCGTATCTCAACGGGCTCGTCTCCGAGTACGACGCGCATCAAGCCGAAGCGACCGCGTTGCGCGAGAAAGCCGAGCTGGTGCGCGCGCAGGCTCGCCGCGACGCCGAGCTAACGTTGTCGAGAGCCCGCGCCGAGACCTCAAACGCGACGAGCGAACTGGCCGCGCGGTACGCCGCGCAAGTCGCATCCACGATCGAAACCGCGCAGCGCCAAGCGGCCGGGGAGCTTCGCGCAGCGCGAACCAACGAAGAGCAACTCGTGGCGCGGCTCGCCGACGCGTTGGTCGAGCGCGCCGTCGCGGAAACCGTTTCCTGATGCGTTCGTCGGACTTCTACGTGCAGGCTGCGGCCTGGAGCCAAGTGATCGCGTCGATCCTCTTCATGGCAATATTAATTTGGCTTTGGTTTCGCTTCATCCAACCGGCAATTATGGCGGCGCAGGCAAATAACCACAAGCAGATTGCCGAAGCGGAGCGCCGGCGCGACGAGGCCAAGGCGACGATTGAGTTGCTAAAAAACGAAGCCGAGGGCGCATCGCATGATGCCGAGCTCATCAAAGAGCGCGCACTTGCCCAAGCCGCCCGCGAATCCGAACTCGCCACCCTCGAAGCGCGAAGCGCCGGCGAACGCGCGCTGGTCAACGCGCAAGCCGAGTTCGAACGGGCCCGGGCTTCGGCGCGCGAGCGATTGCGGGACGAGCTTGCCGCGAAGGCGCTCACGCGCGCGCGCTCGGAGGCAGTTCGTCGCGTCGACGCCGGCCTGGACGCTCGGCTGGTCGATGAATTAATCGGGTCGCTGGAGCGCAGAAATGGTTAATGAGAAGCTCGCCCGGCGCTACGCGACCGCGGTTTTCTCACTTGCCCGGGAGCGCAAGGCGGTCGACCGAGTCGGCGACGATTTGGCGGCGATTGCATCGGCAATTCAGAGCGATACGCAGGTGCGGGAGTTCTTTGTGGCTCCGGTGATCGAGCGTCCCGTCAAGGAACGCATGCTCCTCCAAACGTTCGAAGGAAAAGTCGACGAAATTTCGCTTCACACGCTGCTGCTTCTCGTGCGGAAGCGGCGCGAGTCCATCCTCGCCGCACTCGCCGGGGAATATCAAAAGCTGCAGTTGGCGGCGCGAGGTGCGGAGACGCTGAGGGTGACGACGGCGCGGGCGATTCCGCCGGAAGAGTTGCGCGCTATGGTCCATCGGCTGGAACGCCTGTACGAAAAAAAATTCGAAGTAACGCAAGTGGTCGAACCTAGCCTGATCGGCGGCGCGCGAATACTCATGGGCGATCGTCGAGTGGACGGCTCCGTTTCGGGCCGTTTAGATGCTCTCGCGCGCACGCTCTTTGCACGAAACTAAAGTATCAGACAAAACTAAGAACATCAGAAGGAACAGTATGATAAACGCGGACGAAATCGCCGGTATTCTAAAACAGCAAATCGAGCAGTTCCAGACCGGCGCGCACGAAGACGAGGTCGGAACCGTCATCGAGGTTGGAGCAAACCTAGCACGCGTCTATGGCTTGCGCGGCGTGCGCTCGTCCGAGCTCGTCGAGTTTCCCAACGGCCTGCAAGGCGTCGCCTTGAATCTCGAAGAGGACAACGTCGGCGTCGTGATCATGGGTCCCGACGTTGAGATCAAGGAGGGCGACAGCGTCCGGCGGACGGGTCGCATTGCATCGGTTCCCGTCGGTGAAGCATTGCTCGGACGCATTGTCAATCCGCTCGGTCAACCGATCGATGGCAAGGGCGACATCCAGACGACACGATTTCGTACCGTCGAGAACATCGCACCAAGCGTTGTGGAGCGCCAACCAGTCAAACAGCCGCTGCAAACCGGCATTCGCGCGATCGACGCATTGATTCCGATCGGACGCGGACAACGCGAGCTCATCATCGGAGACCGCTCGACTGGAAAAACGGCGATGGCGGTCGACACGATCATCAATCAACGTGGGCGAGGCGTTTTCTGCGTCTACGTCGCCATCGGCCAAAAGAATTCGACGGTCGCGGCCCTGGCCGAAGTGCTCGAACAGAAGGGTGCGATGGAATACACGACGATCGTCGCCGTCAGTCCCGCCGAAGCGGCAGCGCTTCGGTGGCTTGCCCCATTTGCCGGCTGCGCGATGGCCGAAGAGCTCATGTACGCGGGCAAGGACGTGCTTATCGTGTACGACGATCTCACCAAGCACGCTCAGTCATACCGCGAGATGTCGCTCTTGCTCCGCCGGCCGCCGGGCCGAGAGGCGTATCCCGGCGACGTCTTTTACTTGCACTCGCGTCTTTTAGAGCGGGCTGCCAAACTCTCCGATGCCATGGGCGGTGGATCGCTGACGGCGCTGCCGATCATCGAAACGCAAGCCGGCGACTTCTCGGCATACATTCCGACCAACGTCATCTCGATTACCGATGGTCAGATCTATCTCACGCCGCAACTCTTCTTTCAGGGTATCCGTCCGGCGGTTGACGTCGGCCTTTCCGTTTCGCGCGTCGGCGGTGCCGCTCAGACAAAAGCGATGAAGTCGGTCGCCGGTCAGCTCAAGCTCGAGCTCGCGCAGTATCGCGATCTTGCCGCATTTTCCAAGCTTTCGAGCGATCTCGACAAAGCCACGCAGAATCAATTAATGCGTGGCGAAAAGCTCACCGAGCTCTTGAAGCAGCCGCAGTATCAGCCGCAACCCGTCGGAGATCAGGTTGCGATCATTTACGCCGCGACTCACGGATTCGTCAATGACATCCCGACAGCTCGGCTACAGAACTGGGCGCGAGGGCTGATCGATTTTCTCCACGACAAGCATCCGGAAATTCCCAAAGCGATCGACGACAGCGGTCAACTCTCCGACGAGACCGGTAAGCGGCTCGACCTCGCACTGGCGGAGTTCAACAAAGCCTTCTAATGCCGACCGTTCGAGATTTGCGCGATCGCATTCGATCGCTCAAGAACACGCAGCAGATTACGAAGGCGATGAAGCAAGTGGCCGCGGCGAAGATTCGCCGCGCCGAAATCGCGCAAAGGAAGGCGCGACCGTATGCCGACGCCCTCGCTGAAATGCTCGCCGATTTGATCGCAGCCGTCGGCGCGATCGATCATCCCTTCATGAAGCCTGGCCGCGAAGGCGCTCCGCCGGGCATCATTCTGCTGACGGCCGATAAGGGATTGGCCGGCGCATTCAACTCCAACGTGATCCACGCCGCCGAGGCAATTGCGCGCCGTCAAAGCGGCATTCGCTATTACACGATCGGCCTCAAGGGACGCAATGCGGTCCGCCGTATGGCGCCCGGCGACCGGCCCTCCTGGCCATTGGGAGCCGCAGCGAAGATCGATACCGCGCGCGCTGTCGCGCGACGGGCTGCCGACGACTTTACCAGCGGCGCGATTTCCGAGATCGTACTGGTTTCGCAACGGCTGATTTCCATGATGTCGCAGCGGCCGCAAACACGCAAACTCGTCCCCGTACTTTCCGAGGACGTAGCCGCGCTTGGGGGGAACGACGCGGACGCCAAGCAGACCGAGAAGCAACGCGGAGCGATGGAATTTGCGCCGTCGCCGGAGTTCGTGCTCTCCAAGCTGCTTCCAAAATATCTCGAATTTACGATCTACTCGGCGATGTTGGAGACCGATGCGGCTTTTTTCGCCGCGCAAATCGTCGCGATGACGAACGCGACCGACAATGCATCGAAGTTGATCGACGAGCTGACGATTCAAATGAACAACGCGCGGCAAGCCGCCATCACCAAAGAGCTGCTCGAAATCGTTGCCGGCGCCGAAGCGTTAGGCGTTGCGTGACCTCGTCGACATTTAACAATACCAGTGCTCGTAAGGAAACAATGAGAGAAATGCCAGCAGATACTGCCACCGGTAAAGTCGTTCAAGTGCTCGGCAACGTCGTCGATGTCGAGTTCTCGCCGCAGACGCTGCCCAAGATCAACGATGCGTTGCACGTCGGAGTGAATGAAAAGACGTCAAGGTCAAACGACGGGGCCTCGCCCGGGGGAGGGGTCGACCTCGGCGGGACGGCGATGGAGGCGCGCGAGCTGACGCTCGAAGTGCAAGACGAGCTGGGGGACAACCAGGTTCGGTGTCTAGCATTGGGCTCGACCGACGGTCTTCTTCGAGGCGCACCGGTACGAAGCACGGGTGGTCCCATCGAGGTTCCGGTTGGCGAAGGTACGCTTGGAAGAATTTTCAACGTCCTTGGCGAGACCATCGATAGCGATGCTCCGGTCGAGGCGGCGGCGCGCTGGCCCATTCATCGTCCGGCGCCGGAGCTCAAGTATCAAGAACCCACGGCGCGAGTCTTTGAGACGGGAATCAAGGTTGTCGATCTCATGGCACCGTACACGCGCGGTGGCAAGGTTGGGCTCTTCGGTGGTGCGGGCGTTGGTAAGACCGTTCTGATTCAAGAGCTCATCCGCAACATTGCCTACGTCCACAAAGGCTTCTCGGTCTTTACCGGCGTGGGCGAACGGACGCGCGAAGGCAACGATCTGTGGCTCGAGATGAAAGAGTCGGGGGTTTTGGCCCAGACGACGCTGGTCTTCGGACAGATGGACGAGCCGCCCGGCGTCCGCTTTCGGGTTGCGCAAACCGGCGTGACGATGGCCGAGTATTTTCGCGACGAGCTTGGCGCCGACGTGCTACTCTTCATCGACAACATCTTCCGCTACATGCAAGCGGGCTCCGAAGTCTCCGCGCTGATGGGGCGCATGCCGTCGGCAGTCGGATACCAGCCGACGCTTGGCACCGACATGGGCGTGCTCGAAGAACGCATCACGTCGACGCGTAAAGGCTCGATCACCTCGGTGCAGGCCGTCTACGTCCCCGCCGACGATTATACCGATCCCGCCGTTGCGACGACATTTGCGCATCTCGATGCTACGACCGCGCTCTCGCGGCCAATCTCCGAGTTGGGCATCTACCCGGCAGTCGATCCGCTTGCGTCGACGTCGCGCATTCTCGATCCGCAAGTTATCGGCGAAGAGCACTACAGCGTTGCGCGAGGCGTTCAAGAAGTTCTGCAGCGTTATCGCGACCTGCAGGACATCATTGCGATCCTCGGTGTGGAAGAGCTTGCCGAAGACGACAAAGTTGCCGTCGCTCGTGCTCGCCGAATTCAACGGTTCTTCTCGCAGCCGTTCTTCGTTGCCGAACAGTTCACCGGACGTGCCGGCAAATACGTGAAGCTGCCGGAAACGATCGCGTCATTCAAAGAGATCCTCGAAGGGAAAGTCGACGACTTGCCGGAGGGCGCGTTTTTCTACGCCGGCACGATCGACGAAGTTCGCGAGAACGCCGAACGGATGAGTCGTGGCTAGCGTTCCGTTCAAGCTGGTGACCCCGACGGAAGTCGTTTTCGACGGGGAGGCCGAGCTCGTCATCGTGGTGACGACTGAAGGCGAGGAAGGCATCCTTTCACACCATGCTCCGTTCCTCGCAGCGCTCAAGCCTGGCATCTTGCGAGCGAACGTGATTCCACGCGCTCAGGACAAAACTGCGAACTCGCGACTCGAGATAGCCACCGGCGAAGGCTTCATCCAGGCGCTTCCCGATCGCGTCACTGTTTTGGTCGACGAAGCCGTCCGCTTCGAAGACGTCGTCGTCGCCGAAACCCGTCAAGCGCTCAACGACGCGACGGAACGCCAGAAGGCCGCGAGCGACGACCCCGCAGAGTACGCGCGCGAGCAGGCTATCATCGATTTTGCCGCCGCGAAGCTGCGGCTAACCGGGCATACATAGGCGAGCGGAGCGCACACGCGAACGTAGATTTCGACGATGCTGGATCGGCTTGAAACCACGCTTCGGATTCGAGGCGGCGCGCGGCTGGAAGGTTCGGTCGCGACGCACGGCGCGAAGAACGCCGCCCTGCCGATTATGGCTGCCGCGTTGCTGGCGCGCGGCACGGTGACCCTGCACCGCATTCCGCGCATTACCGACGTTTCCGTGATGTCGTCGCTACTCGAAGCGCTCGGCGCTCGCATTCGCTACGAAGGCGATAACACGATGACGATCGATGCGAGCAATGCCGCATCCTACCGCGCACCGTATGCACTCGTGCGAAAACTGGCGGCTTCCTTCGACGTCGTGGGTGCGCTGCTTGGGCGCTTCGGACGTGCGGAGGTGCCGCTCCCGGGAGGCTGCGTGCTCGGAACGCGCGCTACCGATATGCACGAGCAAGCCTTTCGCGCGCTGGGATGCGACGTTCACAACGCCCACGGCTACCTGATTGCGCAGTCTAAAACTGCGCGGTTGCGGGGCACCGAGATCGAATTTCGAATACCGAGCGTCGGCGCGACCAAGAACGCCATGCTCGCCGCGGTCTTGGCCGACGGAACGACGCGGCTCGACAACGTCGCTATGGAGCCGGAGGTCGTCGACCTTGCGAATTTTCTCATCAAGATGGGCGCGAAAATCGCGGGGCATGGAACCGACACGATCGTTATCGACGGCGTGCGCGAGCTCACCGGGGTCGAGTACGAGATTATCGCGGATCGCATCGTCACGGGGACCTTGCTGCTCGCCGGAGCGGTGACGCGCGGTGACGTGACGGTGACCAAATGCAGGCCTGAGGATTTGGCGACGTTGACCTACAAGCTGGTCGAGTGCGGGGTCGTAACGATGACCGGTAACGATTGGATTCGTGTCAAAGCGCAGGGAATCACCGGTGGAACGGATATCCTCACCGCGCCTTTTCCCGGTTTCCCGACCGATCTGCAGCCTCAAGTCGTCGGCTTCCTTTGCACGTGCCCCGGGACGAGCGTTGTCGAAGAGTCGATTTTCAACGCTCGTTTTTCCTACGTCAACGAGCTGGCACGCATGGGAGCCGACGTCAAGGTAACGATGGAGAGCAATGCCGCCGTGATCAAGGGACCAAAGCAGCTCTCGGGCGCGCCGGTCGAGGCGCCGGACATTCGCGCAGGTGCCGGGCTCGTCGTCGCCGGTCTAGCAGCCGTTGGTGAAACCGAAATCATCGGTCTCGAATATATCGACCGCGGCTACGAGCGGCTCGAAGAGCTGCTCTCCGAGCTTGGCGGGCAGGTGCAGCGCAGCAGCGGCGTAACTCCGCTCGTCGAGCCGACAGGGCTTTTCGAGACGAGCGAATATCCGCGCGTCTCCGCTGCCGGATAACGTTTTCTTACCGTAGGAGTCATTGTTGGACATTGGGATCGACCTCGGCACGGCGAACGTGCTCGTTCACGTCAAAGGCAAGGGCATCGTTTTGCGCGAGCCCTCCGTCGTCGCCAAAGACATTAATACCAATCGCATTTTAGCCGTCGGCGAAGAAGCGCGTCAGATGCTCGGAAGAACGCCTTCCCACATCCAAGCAATTCGGCCGTTGCGCGATGGCGTCATCGCCGATTTCGAAGTTACGGAAGCGATGCTCTCCTATTTCATCAAGAAGGTGATGAAAGACCGCTCGTGGTGGTCGTCGATCATCAAGCCAAAACCCCACGTCACGATCTGCGTGCCGGCCGAAATCACCAGCGTCGAGGAGCGAGCGGTAAAGGACGCGGCCAAGCTCGCCGGTGCACGCGACGTTGGGATTATCGAAGAGCCGATGGCCGCAGCAATCGGGGCGGGCCTTCCGATCGGCGGTCCCTCGGGGAGCATGGTCGTTGACATCGGCGGCGGCACGACCGACGTCGCCGTCATCTCGCTGGGCGGCATCGTCGTCTCACAGTCGTTGCGGGTGGCGGGCAACAAGATGGATGAAGCGATCGTGCGATATATCCGCCGCGTCTACAATCTCATGATCGGCGAACGGACCGCCGAGGAGATAAAGATCAAAATCGGCTCGGCCTACAAGCTCGAACAAGAACTCGCGATGGAAATTCGCGGCCGCGATTTGATCAATGGCCTTCCAAAAACGGTCAAGATTACGAGCGAAGAGATTCGCGAAGCGCTCTCCGAGCCGGTCGGTGCAATCGTTGAAGCCGTCAAAGCCGTGCTCGAAAAAACTCCACCCGAGCTGGCGGCCGATATCATCGACCGGGGTATCATCTTGACGGGGGGCGGAGCGTTGCTGCGAGGTTTCGAGAAGTTGCTCTCGGAGGTGACCGGCGTGCCGGCGATCGTCGCAGACGACCCTCTCTCGTGCGTCGCGATTGGCACTGGCGCCAGGCTTCGCGTGTAGGCTTTGCCGGTCGAGCGGATTGGTCGCATCATCGATGCGCGTTCGGCCACAGCCGAAGACGTCGCCGAAGAGGTAGCGGCCGTGCTCTTTTCGGGCGGCACGGTGATCATGCCGAACGATACGAGTTATCTCGTGGGCTGCGATCCATACGATTTCGGAGCGATCGATCGTGTCTACGCGGCGAAAGGCCGGCCCGACAACCGGCCCCTCACTATTCACGTGGCAACGCCGCAGGAGTTTGTCGAGTATGCGCGCGACAACCCGCTGGCGATGAACGCTGCCAAACGGTTGCTCCCGGCTCCGGTCATTCTCCTGATTCGAAAACCGGCTTTCGTGAGCGACGAATTGGCGGCCGGCCTGCAGACGGTCGCCTTTCGCGTGCCCGACGATCCATACGCGCAAGCGATCCTCGAACGGTGCGGCCCCATCGCGGGCACCACGGCAAACCCGCCGCACGGTCCACGCTATCGAGGCGGAGAGGACCGCTCGATGTTGCCTGACGCGGACCTGCTGGTCGACCACGGACCGACGCGCTACGACAGCGAATCCTCGATCGTCGATCTCTCCGGCAGCCATGCTCGTTTGCTACGAGAGGGCGCCGTTTCGGCGGCTCGCCTGAACGAGTCGCTGGGGCCGATCGAACGACCCACGGTGAAGGTACGTTCGCCCTTCGTTGCCCTTGCGGACTCCTCTCAGGATAAACTTCGATAATGAGATCCCTCCGATGATCACACTCGTCATCCTCGCAGCGCTCGCAACCCCACTGGCGACCGCATCGCCCACGCACGGGCCACGTCCTCGGGCGCATACGGCGCCGTCCGCAAACCGAAGCGGCGCCGCGGCTCCCGTGCCCGCATCATTCGATCTTGGCGTCTGGACGGTCCATGCGAGCTCGCTGGATGCGAACTTCAAGAACGGCGATTTTAGCACGCCTGACAAAGTCGTGATGACCCGTAGCGGCGGAGACGTCAGCGCCGACCGCGCCAACGGAAACTACAAGCAACAGGTGCTCTATCTCAACGGCCATGTGGTCGTGCACGACACGGAAGGCAGCGCGCAGAGTCTTGCCGGAGGCGAGTCGCCGCGCGCGTCGAGCCCGTCGACCTTGACCGCCGATAAGGCCCAGATCGATGGCGCCGCCAAGCTGTACAAAGCAATCGGGAACGTGCACTACGTTCAGGCCGACACCGTCGTCAACGCGGACACGGGAACCCTGAACGACGCCGATCATACCCTATTCCTCGAAGGCGGCGTGCACATTACCCAAGGCGCGCGAAGCATGACGGCCCGACAAGTTCTCTACAATACCGCCACCGGTACGGCGCACGCGGAGGGCGACGTTACCATGCAGTTTCCCAGCGAGATGCGTCGCCGATTGGCGACTCCGCGGCCGCTCAAGATTCCGAAGAACGGATTGACTCGACCCGTATCCAGCTCGCCTCCGTGATGCTCGACTTCGCTCGTCAAGAGCCGCCGCTGGCCGCGCGCATGCGTCCGCGAACGCTCGACGAGTTCGTGGGGCAAGAGTCGCTCCTAGGACCGGGCCGCGCATTGCGCGCCGCCATCGAGCGTGACGCGGTGCCATCAATGATACTGTGGGGTCCGCCCGGCAGCGGAAAGACGACGCTCGCCCAAATTGTCGCCGCTTCAACCGGAGCGCACTTCGAAGGAATGTCGGCGGTTAGTGCGGGGGTGGCCGACCTCAGGCGCGTCGTGCGAGATGCGGGCGCCAGGAGGCGCGTCGGCAGGCGCACCGTTCTCTTCATCGACGAAATCCATCGCTTCAACAAAGCGCAGCAAGATGCCGTGCTGCCGTACGTCGAGGATGGCACGGTGACGTTCATCGGCGCGACAACGGAAAATCCGTCCTTCGAAGTAAACTCTGCGCTTCTTTCCCGCGCGCGCGTTTTCGTGCTCCAGCCGCTTTCCGATGATGAAGTCGGTCTGATCGTCGACCGCGCGCTGCGCGAGCCCGAGCGCGGCTTGGGCGCCCTCGATCTCGCTCTCGAGAACGATGCCCGCGGAATTTTGATCTCACTTGCCAACGGTGACGCGCGTTCGGCGCTGAACGCGCTCGAGTTCGCCGCTGCCACGGCCGCGGCGCGGGACGGCGCGAACGTCGTCGATGCCGCACTCGTGCGCGACGCAATGCAGCGCCGAACTTCGCTCTACGACAGAGCCGGCGACATGCACTACGATACCATCAGCGCGTTCATCAAGTCGATGCGCGCCAGTGATGCCGATGCGGCGCTCTACTGGTTGGCGCGTATGGTCGACGGCGGAGAAGACCCGCTCTTCATCGCCCGCCGTCTGGTAATTTTCGCCTCGGAAGACGTCGGCCTTGCCGACTCTCATGGGTTGCAAGTTGCGGTTGCCGCTCAACAGGCGGCGCATTTCGTCGGAATGCCCGAAGGGTTCTTTCCGCTCGCGCACGCGACACTCTATCTGGCAACCGCTCCGAAAAGCAGAGAGGTCGGCGACGCCTTCGGGTCGGCGATGGAGGACGTTACGCAGACACGCAACGATCCCGTTCCGATGCATCTACGCAATGCGCCAACGGGCTTAATGCGGCAGTTGGGCTACGGTAAGCGCGATTCCCACCACGGCGACGATACGGTGACTGGGCTCAATGTGCCGCCGGCTCTGAGCGGACGCCGCTACTACAAAAAAAGGCGGTCCGAGTGATTCTCGGACCGCCAGTTTCCCGTTGCTACTTCTCGGAGTGTGCGTTGGAGCTTCGCACAACCACATAATAGAGCGGCATACTGTGAACGACCTGTGAAGAGAGAACGAATTTATCTCGATAACGCGGCGACGACGCCGCTTCGCACCGAGGTGGGCGAGGCGATGCGCGCGGTTGCGGAGGATTCAAATTTTAACCCAAGTTCACTCCACGCCGAAGGGCGGCGCGCCGCTGCCGTGCTGGATGATGCGCGCGAACGGGTCGCCTCGCTCTTGCGCGCGACGCGCAACGAGATCGCGTTTACTTCGAGCGGAACCGAGGCCGATAATCTGGCGTTGATCGGCACCGCGCGCAGAGCGCAACCGGGAGCGCATCTTGTCACGACCGCGATCGAGCACCATGCGGTTCTTGGTGCGATGGACCGCCTGCGCGATGAAGGGTTTGAAATTACCGTCTTGCCGGTGGGCGCGAGCGGCAGAGTTGATGTCGATCAATTTGCCGCGGCGCTTCGGCCGTCGACAGTCATGGCCTCGGTGATGTATGCGAACAACGAGATCGGGACCGTACAGCCGATTGCCGAGCTCGCTCGAGTGGCGCGTGCGCGCGGCGTTTTGTTCCACAGCGACGCCGTGCAGGCGCCAAGTTGGCTTGCGCTCGAAACCGACGAGTTGCACGTCGATCTGCTCTCCCTCTCGGCTCACAAGTTTGGCGGACCCAAAGGCGTCGGGATGCTCTATACCCGCCGGGGCACGCCCCTCGCTCCGATCATTCACGGCGGGGGTCAAGAGTTCGGTCGACGGGCCGGCACGCCGAATGTGGCCGGCATTGCCGGACTGGCGCGCGCCCTCGAACTCGCCGTGCTCGAGCGCCCCGAACAAACCGCGAGAGTTGCCGGACTGCGCGATCGCCTCGAAAGGGGGATCGTCGCGATCGACGACGTTCAGATCAACGGCGCCGGCCCGCGCCTTCCCAATATCGTGAACGCGAGCTTCGATGGTGTCGAATCGGCCGCGTTGCTTATTGCCCTCGATCTCGCCGGTATCGCCGTTTCTGCCGGAAGTGCCTGCGCATCGGGGAGCCTGCAGCCCAGCCATGTCCTTGCCGCCTTGGGCAGCGACGGGCGCCGGCACGGCGGAGCCATTCGCTTCTCCCTGGGCACGACGACGTCGGAATCGGACATCGACCGGGTCCTCGCGATTCTGCCGGCCGTTCTGGCCGAGCAGCGGCGCCCTGTAACCCCGCACGGGGGGATGGGTAGAGTATAAGAACGAACGGCGCGCGGCTGGAGGCAGAAGGTTGAGCAGTACCGAGTGGGGCCCGCTGGTTCTCGATGTGCTTGTGGGCGTTGGCGCGCTCCTGATCGGCATTGGGGTTCTCGTGGCGGCGCTCGCCCTGGCCAAGACGCTGGGTCGAGTTCGGCTCACCTTGGACGCCGTCGATCGGCAACTGGAGAGCGTGGGCACGCCGGTGAGCAGTACTCTGACCCACGTTGACGAGGTCACCCGATCGCTCGAGCAGACGGCGAGTGCCCTCTCGCGAACGGCCGACTTGACAAAAAGCGCCGTCGAGCCGGCGATCATCAACGTCGGCGCAACCCTCAGCGGAATCACCGCCGGTTTACGGCGTTTGGTTACTGGAAAAGATCGAAAGGCCAGGGAGTAATTCAATAATGGGTAGGGGCAATGGCGGAGGCGGTGGATTCTTCGCCGGTTTTCTTATCGGTGCCATTCTTGGCGGTGTCGCCGCGGTGCTCTTGACGCAAGAAGAGACGCGCGATCGGCTCGCGGGCAAGGCACGCGAAGCGGGCGGCTTTGCCATGGACGCGACCGGCGAGCTGCGCGGAAAAATGAGCGACGTTACCTCGCAGTGGCAATCGAGCGTATCGGAGCTTTACGACCGCGGTCGCCAAGTCGTCGATAGCGCTCGCGCAAACATCGATGCCGCCGTCGCCGAAGGCCGAGCGGTCGCCGACGAGACTGCCGACGATCTCCAGCGGAAAGCCGAGGGATAGAGTTGGACATCAAGGTGAACGTGCGCGAAGCCCCGGGCGAGTGCTACGTCGTCGACCTCAGCGGCGAGATCGACGTCTATACGTCACCGAAGGTCAAGGATGCGATCGGCACGCTCATCGATCGCGGCGTCTATCACTTGGTCATCAATCTCGAAAAGGTCCGTTATATCGATTCCACCGGCCTGGGCGTGCTGATTGGCGGCCTCAAGCGCGTGCGCGAACATGGCGGTTCGGTGAATCTCGTCTGCACGAATCCGCAAATCAAGAAAATTTTCGACATCACGGGTTTGGTGAAGATTTTTGGCATCTTCGATAGCGAAGACGCCGCGATGAAGGCCCTGGTGTGAATCAGGCCGTCGAAATGGCGCTTCCGGAGGTCGTCGAACTTCGCGTCCCTTCCCGAGCCGAATGGGTTGGGCTGGCGCGGCTCGCGGCCGCCACGGTGGCGAACCGCCTTCGCTTTTCGATTGAGGAGATCGAGGACGTGAAGCTGGCCGTTGCCGAGGCCTGCACCGCGGTAATTCAACACGAGCCGCATGGCGAGTTCATTGCCCTCACCTGCGAAGCCCTCAACGATTCGTTGCGCATTCGGGTACACGACAGCGGTCTCCACGGTCCGCAGGCCGCGGAGCGCCAACGCATGAACTTCGAAGAGGCGCGCATCGCCGGTTTGGGAATCTTTCTCATTCGGACGCTCATGGATGAAGTCAGCTACGACGTTCATCCGGCGCATGGGACCGATTTGCTCATGGTAAAAAGGCCGGGCGGCTCGTAAGGCCGCTCGACATGAGTGACTCGAAACGCCCTGTGCGCGCGTCCCTGCGTGGTATTGCTCTGCTGTTTTGGTAGCTTGAAACGCTAGTGTTCGAACGGGACGAGACGAGGCCGGATCGCGAGCGCACGCGCGCGCTGTTCGTGCAATTCAGCCGCGCACGACAGCGCCACCTCGAGCGGCCCGAGCGGCACGATAGCGAGTACGAACAACTGCGCGACGAACTCGTCGTCGTTCACCTCAATCTCGTCCGGTTTCTCGCGGTGCGCTTCGCCAACCGCGGCGAGCCGCTCGACGACTTAGTGCAAGTGGGGACGGTTGGTTTGCTCAAGGCAATCGACCGATTCGATCTCGAACGTGGAGTCGAGTTTACGACCTACGCCACGCCGACAATCGTCGGGGAGATTAAGCGGTACTTCCGCGATAAGGGGTGGGCGGTCAAAGTGCCGCGCCGGTTGCAAGAGCTCAACTTGGCCGTCAATCGCGCGAGCGACAAACTCGCCATCGACATGGGCCGCAGCCCCACCGTCGCCGAGCTCGCCGAACATCTCAAAGCCGGCGAAGACGAGATCCTCGAAGCGCAGGAGTTGGGACAGGCTTATAATTTGCTCTCGCTCGACAGCGAAGTCTCCGGCGAAACGGACAAGAAATCGCAGACTCTCGCCGACACCGTCGGCGTCTCCGACGCCGGCTTGGCGCTGCTTGAAGACCGGGCCAACTTGGAGCGCGCCTTCGACGTACTCTCCGGCCGCGAGCGCGTGATCATTTATCTGCGTTTCTACGAATCGGTCTCGCAAACGGAGATCGCCAAGCGTCTCAACGTCTCCCAAATGCACGTTTCTCGTCTGCAGGCCAAAGCGCTCGAGAAACTTCGCGCGGTCCTCGCAGAATAGCGCGTTTCGCTCGCCCGCGGAGTGGCCCGGCCCCGGTGCCATGGGTACCCCGAGCAGTCGTATCGTAGAATAGCGTGTGAAGAGTCAGGAACTGAGGCAGGCGTGGATCGACTTTTTCGTCGGAAAGCAGCACAAGCTGCTTCCGCCGGCAAGCTTGGTGCCCCACGAGATGTCGACCACGCTCTTTACGATTGCCGGGATGGAGCAGTTCGTGCCGGTCTTCTTGGGGGAGCAGCCGCCGCCGGCACCGCGCGTTGTGACGGTGCAGCGTTGTCTACGCGTCGCGGGGGCCAAGAGCGATATTGAAAGCGTCGGACGCACTGGCCGGCACGGCACCTTCCTCGAGATGCTGGGCAACTTCAGTTTCGGCGATTACGGCAAATGCGAAGCCATCGTCTGGGCCTGGGAGTTCGTCACTGAAATCTTAAAACTCGATCCTTCGCGGTTGTACGTAACAGTGCACACGGGAGACGACGAGGCCGAACGTCTCTGGATCGAGCGAATCGGCCTCGCGCCCGATCGGATTACGCGATTCGACGAAGAGAACTTTTGGACGATGGGTGCCACCGGCCCGTGCGGTCCGTGCACCGAGATCTTCTACGACACCGGCGCGGAGCACGCAGTCGGCCCCGACGACACCGGCCCGAACCTGGGAAACCGTTACGTCGAGATTTGGAACATCGTCTTCCAGCAGTACAACCGCACCGCTGAAGGACGGCTGGAGGATCTGCCGCGCAAAGCGATCGACACGGGCGCCGGATTCGAGCGAATGCTCGCCGTCTGCAACGGCGTTGCGTCAATGTATCAAACCGATCTTTTCACCGACCTGGTCGCCGCGCAGCCGCCGGTCGGGCGAACGGCGCTGCCGCCGAGCGAGCAAACTGCGCGCCGGAACATCATCGCCGACCACCTCCGCGCCGCAACGTTCTTGATCAACGACGGCGTCTATCCATCGAATACCGATCGTGGCTTCGTCTTGCGGTTCTTGATTCGCCGAGCGATTCGCAACGGCAAACTCCTCGGCTATCCCGACGGTTTTCTATCAGGTCTAGTTCCCGCGGTTGTCGGAACGCTCGATGCCGGCTATCCCGAACTCCGCGAGAGCGTCTCGCGGATCGCAGCGGCGCTTCAACGCGAAGAGCAAACGTTCGACCGAACCCTCGACCGAGGCACGGCGATGCTCGACCGCCTCATCGACGAGGCCCTCCTACGGCCCGGTCGGCTTCTCAGCGGTGAAGAAGTCTTTAGCCTGCACGATACCTACGGTTTTCCGGTCGAACTGACGCGTGAGATCGCGGCCGAGCGCGGCGCGGTGATCGACGCCGTCCGTTTCGATCAACTCATGCAAGAGCAGCGCGAACGCGCCCGGCGGGACGCGGCGGCAAAACGTGACGTCGTCGGGTTCGCCGATCTTCCGGCCGTGCGCAGCGAGTTCACTGGCTACGATGAAGGGCTCGAAAGCGACGGACGCGTCGTCGCCATCCTTAAGGACGGGAATCCCGTCACAGCGCTCGCACCCAGCGATGAAGGCGTCCTGATCTTGGATCGCACCTCGTTTTACGCCGAACGCGGCGGCCAGATCGGCGATCGCGGCCTCGTCTTGGCCGATGGATGGCGCTTCGAGGTGCGCGACACGCAGTATATCGGCGAAGCTATCGCTCACCATGGAACCTTGCTCGAAGGCAGCGTTGCGGTCGGCGACGATGCGCATACGAGCGTGTTCCCAGAGTGGCGCCGTGAAATTCGCCGCCATCACACATCGGCCCATTTGTTGCAGCGCGCACTCCGAGACGTATTGGGCAACGACGTCAATCAGGCCGGATCGTGGGTTGGCATCGATCGCATGCGATTCGATTTTCGTTGGCCGGGCGGCGCGTTGACCGCCGACCAGAAGCGAGCCGTCGCGCACCGTGTCAACGAAATGATCCGGGAGGATTCACACCTCCTGACGCGCGTCTTGCCGCTCGAAGAGGCGAAGAAGACCGGTGCGATTTGGATGGCCGGCGAGAATTACGGCGAGACGATCCGCGTGGTTTGCGCAGGGCCGTCGATCGAGTTCTGCGGAGGAACGCATTCGCAGACCACCGGCGAACTCGGCTTGTTCGTCATTCTTACAGAATTTTCGATCGGCAGCGGCATCCGGCGAATCGAGTCTTGCGTTTCGGCGGCAGCCGAGGAGCACGTCGGCAAGCAAACCGACCTGATCGGTGCGCTCTCCTCGGCGCTGGCGACGTCGCCTGACGAGTTACGCGATCGGGTCGAAAGGATGCAACGGGACGTCAAAGATCTGCAAAATGCGCTCGGGCAACTGCGGGCGCGTCTGGCGGCGACCGAGGCCGCGTCGTACGTCGAAAAGGCCGAACGCCGCGGCGATCGCGCATTTGTCGGGGCGATCGTCCATGAGGCCAATGCCGAATCGTTGCGCCATCTCGCCGGCGCGATTCGAAATCGGCTTCGCAGCGGAGTCGTGGCCTTGGCAGGCATTGACAACGGCAGCGTCAGCCTCTTGGTGAGCGCGAGCGACGACCTCGTCAAAGCCGGAGTTCATGCCGGAAATCTGGTGAAACTCGCAGCTCCACTGGTTGCGGGCAAAGGCGGTGGCCAAGCCGCGCAAGCTCAGGGCGGGGGGAGCGATACCGCCGGCGCTCCGGCCGCGTTGCACGCGATTCGCGACGCAGTTCTGGCATGATTTCGCGCACGGCGATCTGCCCGATCGCATTGCTGCTCTTGCTCGGGGCGACGCCTCGTCAGTACGACTCGCAGTACGTCCTCCAGCGATACGCACTCGCGTTGGCAAGCCTTGCTCTGCCCAAAGCGGTCATCTTTTCGTACACGATTTCGCAAGCTGGTCCTAGCAATATCGAGCAGCGCCACCGTATCTATCGCAGCGGCACGGCGGTACGCGACGAAACGCTCTCCATCGACGGAATTCAGCTTGGGCGTAAGATCGTGCGCTTCACGCATCGCCCCGACCGCTACACCGTCGAACGATTTGCCCCGCGAACGGACGCGTACGAACTGCTCTTTCTGGGAAGCATCAAGGACGGCCACCACGCAGACTACGTCTTTGAAGCGACGCCGCTCAACCGGTCCTCGAGCGCATGGATCGACCGCGTTACCATCGACGGAGTAAAGTTTCTACCAAGAGCCGTTCACTTTCACAGCAGTGGTTTCGGCGCTTCCGGAACGGGCGATATCGAATTCGCCCCGTTGGGAAGATACTGGATGCCGATCGTTTCCGACGCGCAGGCGCGCGTGAGAGGCAAGCCCGCGCGCGAGCGAATTATCTGGAGCGATTACCGCTTTCCCGATAGCCTGCCGCGGTCAACCTTCCAGCCGCCTGAGCCGCTTCCCCAGCCCACGCCGACGCCCTAGCATGTCCCAGCGAGTGCGACCGGCGCACGTGGCCGCGCTCGGCGCGTTCGTGCTCGCCGCCCTGCTCTCGCATTTTCGGCCGACTCCATACAATAATTTCGTTCTGCTCGCCCAGGCCATGTTGCACGGACATGTCTGGATCGATTGGCCGGGCTCGTACATCGATGCGCTTCGCTACGGCGCACATTACTACGTCATCGAAGCACCGTTGCCCGCGATTTTGCTCCTGCCGTTTGTCGCCATCTTCGGCGGCCAGACGAATCAGACGCTGCTGGCGATCGTACTCTGCGCCGTGGCGGTCGGCGCCGCTTGGGAACTTGGCGAACGTCTCGGTCTGCGCCGCCAGGCAAATGCGTGGATATGCGGATTTTTTCTCGCCGGCACGGATCTGCTTTGGTGCTCGATCTTCGGCGACGTATGGTTCATCGCACACGTCGCCGCGGTTGCCTTCACGATGCTGGCGCTTGTTGAGATGACGGGCCGACGGCGGGGTTGGCTCGTCGCACTTCTTGCGGCGTGCGCCGTGGAATCGCGGTTTTCGATGATCGCGGCGATCCCAGTCTATGCATACCTGCTGATCGCACCAGGCGCAGCGGAGGTTCGAACCGCAAACGCCGGACGCGCCGCGTCTTTTGCGGCGGTGCTGAGCGGCGTCGCCGTACTTTGGCTCCTCTACAATCACGCGCGGTGGGGAACGTGGAGCGATCTGGGCTACATAACGTGGTATCACCAAGATCAGGCCGGCATGCCGAGCGGTTCGCCGTTCCGGCTGACCTATCTGCCCTACCAGTTGTGGTCGTTCTTCGTTCAAACTCCCACGCCCGTTGCATCTTTTCCGTGGCTGCGCCCCGAATATTCCGGCGTGGCCCTGACCTGGACATCACCGGCGCTGGTCTTGGCATTCTTGGCTCGCAGACCGGTTCGGTGGGTCGTCGCGCTATGGGCGGCGGTATTGCTCGCTGCAACCCCGAATCTGCTGTACTACGTCAACGGATTTGCGCAGTTCGGGATGCGACATGCGCTTGACTTCGAGCCATTTCTGATCGCGCTCATGATGTTCGCCGTACGGGACCGATTCCCACAGTGGGGGAAAGCGCTCGTTGCTTACTCCATCATCGTGGGAATTTGGGGCTGCTGGTACTGGCTGACGTTCGTGCGCTCGTAGCGGTCGCTCCGCCCGACGAATTAACGAGCGCCTCGAAGGCCGCGGGCAGATCGGCGGCGTTGCGCACCGGCGCGCCGCAGGCGCCGGTCACGCAAACGTAAGCCGCGGGCGTATCACCGGGCATATCGAGCTTTTCTGCAGCGCTTGAAGAGAGCGAGCGAATCGCAACGAAGGGTGTGCGAAGATGGAATGCTGCTTTGCGAAATTCTGTGGTCGAGCTTGCGTCGCCGACGATGCGAACGCTAACCTCCGGCGCTAAATAGCGCTGCAACGCGCGCGCGTAGGAAGCGGAAAAGAGGCCCGCACCGCGCGCGCTTTGGGCGAAGATCTGCAAGACCTCCCGCGCGCGTGCGCGGTAGCGCTCGTCGCCCGTCAGTGAGCTAAGCCGCAAAAGCGTGTCGGCGAACGAGCCGTTTTCCGTGATGGGGCGATCGGCGAGGGCGAGGCGGCCAAAAGCATCCTCGCTCAACCGGTCGTAAAATCCGCCGCCGGTGGATGCAAGATTGGCGATCGTCGCGTCGCAGATCGAGACGGCGCGCTCCAGAAAACGCGTTTCGCCGCAGATTTCGTGCGCGTCCAGCAGCGCCCGAGCATATGCGGCCTGATCGACCAGCAATCCGCGCACCTCGGGGACGCCGTCGGGCACGAGTACGTGATAGAGCAAGCCTCCCTCACCAATGAGCCGATCGGCGACGCGATCGAGCGTTGCCAGCGCCTCGCGAAGTTGATTTTCGTCGTCGAGCGCTCGTGCGACCAAGCATTGGCTCCCCGCCAGCGCGCAGGTCCAATTCGTATACGACGTTCGATCCACGAAGGGCGCCTCGCGTGCGCGCCGAGCTTCCAGGGGGAGCTCGTAGTAGGCTTCATCGGCGTCTTGGCTTCCGGCAAAGAAACCGCTTTGTGGATCGCGTAAGACGCCCCGCACGTAGCCGCTTGCCGAAACGAGAGTCTCGCGAAACTCAGTGGTCGGCGAAAAGAGCACCCAGAGTGCGAGAACGCGCAAGAGCCCGGCGTGATCTTCCGCCATCTTCTCGAAATGGGGGACGCTCCAGTCGCGCGTGGTGGAATAGCGAAAGAATCCGCCTTCGACGTGATCGTACATTCCGCCGCGCGACATCGCGAGCATCGTTTTCGCCGCCATCTCGTGGAGCCGGTTATCGCCGGAGTGGCGCCATTGCGCGAGCAGAAACTCATGCACCTCGGGCTGCGGGAACTTTGGCGCGTCGCCAAAGCCGCCGAAATCTAGGTCGTACGAACCCTCGAGCTGATCGATCAGCTCGGCGACGGGGGCATCATCGAGTTCTTCGGATCCCGGTCGATGGAGCGACTCGGTGCGCGCACGCACATCTGGGGTACGTGCGGCTATTTCTTCCTTACGTTCGCTATAGAATCGCGCGATTTCCTCGAGCGCGCGCCGCATTTGCGCCGGTGGAAGATACGTCGCGCCCGTCAACTTCGTGCCGTCGGGGGTAAGAAACGCGGTCGTCGGCCAACCGCCCATATTATAACGCGCGTTTACGTCGGGCCGTTTGTCATTGTCGACGCGAACGGGAACGAAATGGCGGTTGATCGTTTCGATCACGCTTTGATCCGAATACGACGTCTCGTCCATGACGTGGCACCAGTGGCACCACACTGCGGAGATTGAAAGCAGGATAGGCTTGTCTTCAGAAGCCGCTCGTTCGAAGGCGTCTGCTCCCCAGGACATCCATTCGATCTCCGCCGCGCGATTCGGACGCGGGGAAAAACGAAGTTCACTCATCCGAGGCTCCCCGTAAGAATGACGTCGCATACAACACGGCGATCAACGCATACAGCGCCAGCCCGGCAATGCCCGCCGTCGTGCTGCGCAGGGCATAGGCAATGGCGAAGTACCCGGCAAACGCAAGGCTGAGCAGCGCATAGCGGCGGTGTGCCGAGGCATCCATTGCGTAGACATCCCGGTCGTAATACCCGC
Source organism: Candidatus Eremiobacterota bacterium (assembly GCA_019240525.1). Lineage (GTDB taxonomy): Bacteria > Vulcanimicrobiota > Vulcanimicrobiia > Vulcanimicrobiales > Vulcanimicrobiaceae > Cybelea. The sequence goes on along the minus strand of JAFAYE010000001.1, from coordinate 1,373,081 downwards.
CTGATGCGCGGCTGCACCGCCACGCGGTTGCGGCGACGGCGAGGGCGAGGAGAGAGCCGGCAACGTTCCACATCGTTGTTCTAAGAGTAACTCGGCGGCCCGTCGAAAACCAGCAGCAATGCCATCTCGCACCGATTCGACGCGTCCTGGGTCGCTTGAAACCTACAAAAAGAAGCGCCACTTCGATAAAACTCCCGAGCCGAGCGGCCGCAAGGAACCCAACGCCGGCCGTGCGATGCGTTTTGTCGTGCAGATGCACCGGGCCACGCGATTGCACTACGACTTTCGCTTGGAGGCAGACGGCGTGCTCGCCTCGTGGGCCGTGCCGAAGGGGCCAACATTGGTCGCGGGCGACCGCCGTCTCGCGATGCACGTCGAGGATCACCCCCTCGACTACCGCGACTTCGAAGGAAACATTCCACAGGGCCAATACGGCGGCGGCAACGTGATCGTGTGGGACCGTGGCACCTACAAGCTTGCCGAAGGGGACGATCCGGCCGATGAGATTGCGCACGGCAAGATCAAGTTCGTCTTGCGCGGCAAGAAACTCAACGGCGAATTTACGCTCGTGAAGATTCGACCCCGCGAGAACGAACACGGCGATCCATGGCTGCTGATCAAAGATCGCGACGAACACGCCGATCCGAATTACGATCCGGCCGACCATCCACAGTCGGTCAAGAGCGGCAAAACGCTCGACGACGTCGCCGAAGATCCCCGCGCTAAGACGTGGCAATCCAAACAAAGGTCGCGATCCGCGACAGCTTCGCGGCGTCGCAGCGCCGTTGCGCGCGCGCCGGTGCCGCACCCTAAAGCCTTGATGCTCGCCACATTGATCTCCGAACCGTTCGACGACCCGGACTGGCTCTTCGAAATCAAGTGGGACGGCTATCGCGCACTCTGCACCATCGAGGAGGGCGGCTTCACGTTGGTATCGCGCAACGGTCTAGACATGCTTGGGCGCTTTCCGGATCTCAAGGCGCTTGCAGGTGCGTTTGCGAGTCTTCCCGTCGTCGTCGACGGCGAAATCGTGAGCCTCGATTCGAAGGGGCGTTCTGCCTTTCAGCGGCTCCAAGAATCGCAGAAGAAACCTGCCGGCTTGACGTACGCCGCGTTCGATTTGCTCTACGCCGACGGTACCGATCTGCGCTCGAAACCCCTCGAAGAGCGCAAAGCGCTGCTCGAACGGTTGATCCGTGACGATTCGCTCGTGCTGTACTCAAAGCACGTCGTCGGTAAGGGACGAGCACTCTATGAAAGTGCGCGAAAGCAAGAGCTCGAGGGAATCATCGCAAAAAAACGCGATTCGACTTATCAAGAGCGACGCAGCCGCGATTGGTTGAAGATCAAAACGACCCACGAGCAAGAGTTTGTCGTCGGCGGCTGGACGGAACCAAAAGGAAGCCGCAAAGGCTTCGGGGCGCTGCTGATCGGCGTTAATGAGAGTCGCGGGTTGCGCTACGTCGGGTCGGTCGGTACCGGATTCTCCGCGAAGCTTCTGCGCGATCTGCACGCCAGACTTCGGCTCCTCGAGCGAAAAACGTCGCCATTTCTCAACAAGGTTGAGGCAAACGCACCCAAACACTGGGCTTCGCCGGAACTCGTCGTCGAGGTTCGCTTTTCCGAGTGGACGCGTGATGGTTACTTACGGCAGCCGGCCTACATGGGATTGCGGCCCGACAAATCCGCCGCCGACGTCGTGGCCGAAGTTCCGGTAGACGCCTGATGGCCGTTGCCCGAGTTGCGCGCCGCATCGGTCCGCGCACCCTCTCGCTCTCAAATCTCGACAAAGTTTTGTGGCCACGCGACGGCTACACGAAAGGCGATCTGATCGAATATTACGCGCAGACCGCGTCGCCGGTGGTCGCGCACGTTCGAGAGCGCCCGCTGACGCTCCAACGCTATCCCGACGGCATCGACAAGCAGACTTTTTTCGAAAAGCAAATTCCCCGCGGGACGCCGGACTGGATCGATCGCGTGACCTTGCCGACGCCGGGCGGCCGTCGCAGCGACACGACGTTCATCGTTTGTAACGACGCAGCCGCTCTCGTCTTTCTCGCTAATCTGGCGGCAATCGTGCTCCATATTTGGACGTCGCGGATTCCGGCGCTCGAAGAGCCGGATTTTGTCATCTTCGATCTGGATCCTGGAGAGTCGTGCACGCTCAAGACATTGGCAACCGTTACGCTGGTCGTGCGCGATTTGCTCGGCGACATCGGCCTGAAGTCGCTCGTGAAGACGACCGGCGGGTACGGTCTGCACGTCATCGTGCCACTTGCGTCGGGCTATTCGTACGACACTGCGAAGCTTTTTGCCGAGATCGTGGCACGGCGCGCAGCCGGAGAACTGGGCAAGCTCGCAACCTTGGAGCGAACGATCGCTAAACGTCCCGCGAATGCCGTTTACATCGACTACGTCCAGGTCGGGCAAGGCAAGACGATCGTCTCGCCGTACTCAGTGCGCGCCCGCGATGGTGCACCGGTTTCGACCCCGCTCCATTGGAGCGAGGTCGAGGCATTCGGGCGGCGCCGATCGGCAACCGCGCCGGCCGACGAGTTTGCACGGCATTCGATCAAGAGCGCCCCGAAACGCCTCGAGCGCGAAGGCGACCTCTGGGGGCCAAAATACTGGAAAAAACAGCGTTTGGAAGCGGCGATCGCTATGGCAAGGCGCTTGTGGTAGGCCTATCCCTTGGGTAGAATAGTCGGACTATGGCGCATGCAATATGGTCGGGGTCCATCAACTTCGGGCTCGTAACGATCCCCGTGAAGCTCTTTACGGCCGTCAAGACCGATGAACTATCGTTCAATTTGCTCCATGCCAAGGACGAAGGCCGCATCAAGTACGAGCGCGTCTGCAGCATCGAGGAAAAGCCGGTACCGTGGGACGAGATCGTCAAGGGCTACGAATACGAAAAAGGCGAGTACGTCGTTTTGACCGACGACGATTTCAAAAAGGTCAATCCCGAGGCGACGCAGTCGGTCGACATCTTGGAGTTCGTCGAGCTCGACAAGATCAATCCAATGTACTTCGACAAGCCCTACTATTTAGAGCCGACCAAACAGGGCCGCCACGCCTATGCCCTTCTGCGCGAAACCCTGACGGAATCGAATCGCGTCGCCGTGGCGCGCGTCGTCATTCGGACCAAAGAGTATATCGCCGCGGTCAAGGCGATCGACGATGCGCTGGTGCTCGAGCTGATGCATTGGGCCGGCGAGATCGTCGCCTCCGACACGATCGATGTGCCCGAACGCGTGAAGTTGCCGGAAAAAGAGTTGAAAATGGCGCGGATGCTCGTCGATACGATGAGTGTCGACGAGTTCGAGCCGGAGAAGTTCACCAACCAATACCACGATCAGCTCTTGGCGATGATCGAAGCACGAGCCGCCGGTAAGGAGCTGCCCAAGGCGAAGAAGGCTCCCGCCCGGGCCAAGGTCGTCAATCTCATGGATGTTCTTGCGCAAAGCCTCGAAGAAAGCAAGAAGCGCCGCACGGAAAGCAACGGCAAAGAGACGGCCAACAGACGACGCAAGAAGACCGCCGCGTAGTACGCGCAATGGCCGCGGTGGTCACCATCGAAACACCTCGCCTGCTCTTGCGCGACTGGACCGATCCCGACGTGGCCGCATGGGCGAAGATGAACGCGGATCCTCGCGTGACGGAGTTCTTCGCCCGCCGCTACACCCGCGAGATCTCCGAGTCAATGGCCCGATACATGCGCGAACAACTTCGCCGCGACGGCTTTGGATGGTGGGTTGTCGAAATTCGCGGCGGCGCTCCCTTTGCCGGTGTTATCGCGTTGCAAGCGGTGCCGTTTGAGGCGCCGTTCACCCCGGCTAATGAAATCGGTTGGCGCTTTTCAGCCGAACATTGGGGTAACGGGTATGCTACCGAAGCGGCACGCGCGGCGCTCGATTTCGCCTTCGATGTCCTCGGCTGGCCCGAGGTCATCGCCTTTACGGCGGCGCAGAACCTGCGGTCGCAGCGCGTCATGGAACGCCTTGGAATGACTCACGATGCTCGCGATGATTTCGACCACCCCCAAATCGCGCAAGGCCATCCGTTGCGTCGACACGTTCTGTATCGAATCAAAAAAGCCTGACGCGCGACGTCAGCTTCGATTTCATGGTGCCTCCATTTCAGCCGAAGCGACGGCGACGTATTCACCACGCGCGTTGTACAGGCCCATGGCCAGGGCAATGGCCGCGAGCGAGAGTGATTCGACTCCGGCAAAACTTGCGCCGTATGCCGCGAGCATGCCCGTGGAGACGGGTGGGGCCAGAATACCCGAGAGAGAATCGAGCGACGAGCTCGTTCCGAGCACTCTTCCCTGCTCGCGGTCCGACGCCGCATTGCTGATCAGCGCCGTAATGCCGGTATTCGTCAATGCCATGCCGAGACCGAAAAGCAGCATGGCGACCACCAGCAGCGGAACCACCTGATGAATGAACGGGATCAGCGCAAAGCCTGCGATTAAAGAGCCGAGGCCGACGTTGGACATTGCGCGATCTCCCAGGCGGGTGGAGACGCGACCGACGACGGCGGCGTTCATAACCGCGCTGAAGACGGCAAAGCTCGAGAACAGATATCCGGTTTGGGCGAGCGTAAATCCCAACTGACGTTGCAAAAAGAGGGCGAAAACCGCAAACCATCCATACAATGCAAGTGCGATTGCAAGTTTTTGCCAGAGCAGCCGCGCCAAATGCGGCTTGCGAAAGCTCCCCACGATTGCCGTCAGCGGGTGTCGTTCTTCGTCGTGGCGGCGCGCACGCGACTCGGGCAGCATCGCAATCGTCAGCAACAGAGTGACCAACTGCAGAGCGGCTGCGACCAAAAACGGCACGGCGAAGCCGAAGTGTGCGTAGAGTGCGCCCCCGCCGGCAGGCCCGAAGACCATGCCGGCCGCAAACATGGCGCCGATTAAGCCGAAGGCACGCGCGCGCTCCCGCGGCTCGACGAGATCGGCAACGTAGGCCTGAGTGATGCTGATATTTCCCCCCGAAACGCCTTCGATGATACGCGCCGCAAACACGATGACCATTGGTGCGAGAGCCAAGGGCGCGGCGATATTTTGGGCGAGTCCTAACATCGCCCAGCCGATCGTTGCGCCGATCTGACTGATGATGAGCACCCGCTTGCGCCCGACCCGATCGGAGACGTTCCCCCAGAGCGGCGCCGAAACGAGCTGGCAGAACGAAAAAGTTGCCACGAGCAATCCCACGACGAACGCGGAGGCGCCGAAATGGGTCACGAAATACGGAAGCATCGGAATCAGCATGCTGAAACCGACGATGTCGATGAACGTGATGCCGAGGATCGGCAGAAGCCGGCGAATCATTCTCGATCGGCTATTCGAGGTCGGCGCGTGCCGCGACTCTCACTTAACCTGGCGACTCGATCGGCAAGATAATTCGTGAAAATCGTTGGCCCCTACGAAGGCCGTCGATCTTGTACGGACGGCTCAAATCGACGCTCGTGAGCACTCTGTGCAACGCATCGACACTATAGAGGGACTCGTCCTCGAAGGTCAGGAGAACGTCCCCCGCCGCAAGGCGCGCGGTATCGGCGGGGCTGCCGGGCTCGACAGAGTCCACGACGATCGCGCGGCGATGCGACAACCCAAGTCGGCGAGCGGGCGCTGCCGGTAAGACGATGTCTTGCGCGGCGATTCCGAGATAGCCGCGCCGCACACGCCCATCACGAATCAAGAGGCCGGCGACGTGCTTGGCGGTATTGATGGCAATGGCAAAACAGAGCCCCTGACCTGGAAGCACCGCCGTGTTTATGCCGATCACCTCACCGGCCGCGGTGACGAGCGGCCCTCCGGAATTTCCCGGATTGAGCGCGGCGTCCGTCTGGATGATGTTATCCATCAGGCGCCCGGATTGGGAACGCAGCGTACGGCCGAGAGCGCTCACCACGCCGGCCGTCACGGTGTAGGCGAGTCCGTACGGATTGCCGACCGCAACCACCAACTGACCCGGCGCAAGGGTCGATGAATCGCCAAGAGTGGCATGCGCGAGGTCCCGCGCGTCGACGCGGAGGACCGCGAGGTCGGAGTGCGGATCGTCGCCGACCGGTGTCGCGGGCAGCTCGCGCCCATCCAGTAAGGTTACGCCGATGCGTTGCGCATCGTGGACGACGTGGCTGTTGGTGATGATAAAGCCGTCGGGCGTGAAAACCATGCCGCTGCCGCTGCCGCCCTGACGTGCGTTGCGCACCTCGATGTTGACCACCGACGGGCTGACCGACTCGGCCGCAGCCGTGACCGCCTGCGAGTAGGGATCGAGCGAAACGGCGTTTTCGATTTCGACCAGGGGAAGAACCATGTAGGCATCTCCAAACCCGTTTTGCCAGCCCGCGGGTTTCGCGGCGGGGCGCCGCGCGAAATGGCGCGAAGCGCTCTTCCTCGCCGCGCCCAGATGGCGGAATTGGTAGACGCGCTGGTTTCAGGTACCAGTGGTGGCAACACCGTGGGGGTTCGAGTCCCTTTCTGGGCAGAGCAAATTCAATAACCGGCGCGCCCGCCAAACGTCATTGCTGGAGCGGAGAGGCTCGCGGGAGGATCGTCTTGGCCGTTACCATACGTGGGATGACCCCACTTTTGTATGTTTTTGACATGGCGACGTCACTTCGCTTTTATTGCGAGCTGCTGGGTTTTGAGGTCATTCGCTGCAGCGATGAGTCACAGATGCCAAACGTTGATTGGGTCTGGTTGCGGCTCGGCGGAACAGAGATCATGCTGAACACCGCATACGAACAGGCGGAGCGACCGCGGGTTGCCGACGCGCAACGTAGAGCGTCCCATCAGGATACGGTCTTATTTTTTGCCTGTCCGGAGGTTGACCGCACGGCTGCGTACCTCCGAGAAAGGGGAGTTGGTGTCGAAACTCCTCGGATCGCTTCGTATGGCATGAAGCAACTCTACGTCGCGGATCCGGATGGTTACGCGTTGTGCTTCCAGTGGCCGGCGGACTTCTCGTCAGCCGGCGACGACTACGGTGAGAACGTGGCCTTGAAGAGGTAGATCCCGTCGACCGGAGCGCAGTTCACAAGTTTGGCTCTGTAGGTTGAAAGCAGGGCGGCCTTAACAACGGAGCGGTCCACGGCGGCGTCGCCGCTCGATCGCTCGATGCGTGCTCCGGCGGCCTTTCCATTTGCGGCGACGTTGACGACGACGACGGCCGAGACCGTGTGCGATGGTTGTTCTGATCTCGGCAGGTCGGGCCTCACTGCATTGAGTGCCTCGGGCGGAGCGTTTGGATTCTTGCAGAGAGTGGCTACAACGGCGCCGTTCGCAACGTTGACGGGAACCGCCGTGGCGTGCGCGGGCGCGGGTACGACGATCAGCAAGGTGAGCGTCATCAGCGCGAAGAGCATAGTAAGGCCTCCGATGGCAAGATAGTTGAACTTGGAATCCTGCGGCGAACGGTCGGACATTAAACGTTCGATCCGCATCACCAGCGCATGCCGCGAACGCACGACGCTTGGCGTGAGCAACGGCGCGGCATTTTTGCCAACGCGGCAGCCGATTTCGGCGAGCGCCCGCGCATACGCTTCGCTCTCCCCGAGCCGGCGCACCGCGCAATCGTCGCATGCGGCTTCCCGCTCGTCGATCAAGCGTCGGCCGATGGTGTGGACCCACGGGTTCCAAAAAAAGAGCGCTTCGAGGATGCGTTGGATCGCATTGCTTGCGACGTCCGCGCGGCGGACGTGAGCGAGTTCGTGTTCGAGCGTGCATCGCAGATCGCCGGGCGCCAAAATCTGAAGCAGTTCTTTGGGCACCACGATCGCGGGCGCGAAGATGCCGGTCGCAATCGGGATGGCAAGATCGCTCGAGGCGAGCACGGGAACGCCATCGATCCGAAAAATCTCCGTTGCAGCGTGGCGTATGCGCGTTATGCGCGTGAAGCTGATGGCCAAACGCGCGAGGGCGACGAGCGCACCTGCGATCCATAGAATAGCAATCGCGCCATCGACCGCCGCACTCAAGGTCGATGGCCAAACGAGCCACCTGGCCGCACCGGCAGCGAGCGGCCCGAGCGCAACCAGCGAAAACGTCGAACTTGTCGCTACGACTGAATGCGATGTCGTCGAAAACGGGTGCAGAGCTAGATGTACGCCGGCGCTGAGCGGTGGCACCGCAAGAACTGCCAGCAACGCGCAAAACCACGCGGCGTAGCGTGTCGTCGCGTCGTTCCCAGAAACGAAACGCAGGGTCAGAGCGGTCAGAGCAACGATCAGCGCACCCTGCCAGAGAGCGTTGATGACGACCGTTACGATCATCGCGAGCTCTTTCGCTTGCGGGCGAGGGCTTTTCGTATTCGCGCGAGATCTTTTTCGCTGAGTCTGGTTTCGTCCAGCAGCGTTACGGCGAGCCGCCCTGGCGAGTCGCCGAAGAAGCGACTCAAGAGTTGACGGAGCGCTGACTCCGCGGCCTGCCTCCGCTCGACGACCGGACGGTAGACGAAGGCTCTGCCATCCTCGTCGTGCGTGACGTAGCCTTTTTGTTCGAGCGTCCGCAATGTGCTCAGAACCGTGTTGTACGCAAGCGGCGGTACGCCGACCTGACCCGTCACCTCGGCAACCGTGGCCGTCTCGGAGCGCCACAGCACTTCCATGAGCCGTAGCTCGTGATCGGTGAGGACCGGCGAACGTTTACGCGGCATGAAGAAGTGCGACAACTAGATTCATAGTAAATATGGTACCGCGCCCTGCGTGAATCTGTCAACTAGTTTCCTAATAGCTTAGGGGACGTTCCAGGGCTGCGCGATCCCAGCAAGCGCAACTCGCCGCCGCTCTGTAGGTGGTCGTAAAAAATGCCAGCACATCGCGATCGGGGTCAGGCGACGTGCGAAGCGCTTCGTAGGGTAACACGAACTCTTTGAGCGCGGCGTTCCAGCCGGCGGCCGCCGGTTGCACTACTTCTCGATCGAAGCCGTCCGCAAGTGGATAGATATACGCATATAGCATCGCGTCGAGCCCATGGCCGCCGGGCCAGAACCCAACGCTGAAGACCTCGTGCGAGTATCCTTCACGGGTGACGGTATCGGGAATGTTGGGAATGCCGCCAGGATGTGGAGGCGCGGCACGGCCCGAGAAGAGGGACTGCGCGAGATCGAATGCACCCCAAAAGAAGTGGGTTGGACTCGCCTTACCCAGAAATGGCGCGCGAAAGCGCTTGCAGAGGCGCGCGATCCGTGAGAGCACGCGCCACCAGCGCTGAACGTACTCACCGTCGTACGAGCAATGGGCCGTATCGAGCTCGAACGGAATGGCGTCGGCCACCTCGCTCGGCTTGGTGTGGATAGCGACGTTGATGTTCAATTCGCGCAGGCCGTCCATGAGCCGCCGGTAGAACGCTGCCACGCTCATCGGCTCGAGTGCGAACGCAAATCGCTCGCCGTTGGAGTCGTCGACCTGCAGTTCCTGATCGACGAAGTCGAACGCGATTTCGAAGCTGCGCGATTTGTAGGGCATCGGCGACGTGGTCAAGCCGAGCGATGTCGGATAGAGCGTGACGTTCCACCAGTGGTTGACGAGCGGCTGCTGCATCAGGCGGATCTTGCCAACGATTTGGGTCCACATGTGCAGCGTCGCCACCGTCTCCTTCCAGCTTTCATAGTGAAGCGGCGGCCAAGATTCCATCGAGAGACCTTCGATGCTCGGTTGTGACGTTCCGCGACGCAAGCGGCACGCGGTAAAGCAGGCGCTTGGGGTGCCTTCCAACAATTCCACGAGCGTGCGACGTTTGATCTGGGCTCTCGGTGCGTTTGTACTCGCCGGCTGCTCGCATGCAACGAGTTCTCTCGTGCCCGCGACGCAGGACGCGTCCAATGCGCAACCACTCAACTCTCCCTACAAGCAGATCTATCGATTCCCGGGAACTCCCGGCGGGTCGGGACCCACGGGAATACTTTACGATCACGGTGTGTTCTATGGAACGACGACAGGTGGCGGAGCCAAGACCCTCGGCACCGTCTTCGCGCGCGGAGTCAACGGCGTCGTTCGCGTCCTCTATAGCTTTCAAGGAGGTCTCGATGGCGCCGAACCGGATGGGACACTGCTTGCCATTGACGACACCCTCTACGGTACGACGCAACGCGGGGGCGCGCACGGGGACGGAACGGTCTTCGCGGTAACCAAGGCGGGTGCCGAGCGAGTCATCTACAGCTTCAAAGGCGGATCTGACGGCGCGACGCCCATCTTAGTCGGTTTGCTCTCAGTCAACGGCGAACTCTACGGCGCCACCAACGCTGGCGGCAGCTCGAGTTGCCACTACAAAGATATCGTCGGTTGCGGCACCATCTTCAAGGTCAGCACCTCCGGGGCCGAGAGCGTCGTCTATCGCTTCAAAGGCAAGCCCGATGGCGCGTGCCCGTCGGGATCGTTGATCGAATCGAACGGTGAGCTGTATGGAACGACCAACTTCGGCGGCAAGTACGACGATGGCAGCGTCTTCAAAATCACGCTCTCCGGCGATGAAACGACGATCTACAGTTTCAAAGGATATCCCGACGGGGTGACGCCCTTTGCGGGGCTCACGCCACTCAATGGTAACTTCTACGGTACGACGGCGCTTGGGGGTGCACTCGAAGGCGCCGGAACGGTCTTCGAAATCACGCCCACGGGAACCGAGCGCGTTTTGCATAGCTTCGCGGGCGCCCCTGACGGTGCGCTCCCATATGCGCCACTGCTGGCCCTCGGCGGCAAGCTGTACGGAACGACCGAGGACGGCGGAAGTTCCGACCAGCCGTGTATCGGCCACGGTATCGTCGGGTGCGGCGTCGTTTTTTCGATTACGACGTCGGGCCAATCGAGCGTGCTGTACCGCTTTAAAGGACATCTCGACGGCGGATCTCCGTGGTCGAGCGTGATCTCCGCCGAAGACGGGCTCTACGGCACGACGCTTTCCGGCGGAAACCACGACAACGGAACGCTTTTTGAGATCGCACGGTAGAATGAAGACCGCCGCAATTGCCTTGCTTTCACTCGTTCTCGCGGGCTGCGGGCAAACCTACGGTGTAAGTTCGAATGCGTCGGGCGCGGTTCACGACCTGCCATCGTTGCAGCAGACCGCGTCGTCGAAGATCCATCACGTCGTCATCATCTTTCAAGAGAATCGTTCGGTCGACAACCTCTTCCACGGACTTGCGGGCGCCGACACCGCGCGCAGTGGAAAGAATTCCGAGGGAAAAACCGTCACCTTGCAACCCGAAGCGCTGGCGGGAACGTACGATGAGTCGCACGACCACAACGCCTTCCAGACGGAGGTCGCTAACGGCTTGCTCGATGGTTTCGATCTAGTCGGCTCAGCGTGCAAACGCGGGAAGCAGTGTCCCCCCAAAGACGTTCGGGCGTATCGCTACGTGCCGCACGACCAGGTTGCACCCTACTTTCAATTAGCCACGACGTATGCATTTGCCGACCGCATGTTTCAAACGAATCAGGGGCCGAGCTTCCCGGCGCATCAATACATTGTCAGCGGCACGTCAACCATATCCGACGGCTCGCCGTTGCGCGCGTCAAGTAACGCCTTTGCCCCGGCGGGTGGTTTTACCGGCGGCTGCGATTCGCCCGTGGGCTCGTTCGTACGCCTGATCGACGAGTTCGGAAGCGAGAATCAAACGGCATACCCCTGCTTCGACCGTCTCTCGCTCATGACGTTACTCGACCGCAAGTCGTTGAGCTGGCGTTACTATCTCGCGAAGCTCGCGCCGGGTCTCTGGAACGCTCCCGACGCTCTTGCGGGCATTCGCGCAAGCAAATCCTATGCGACCCACGTTGTTGGACCTCCGAGCGCCGTGTTGACCGACATCTCAGCCGGCAGACTCGCGGACGTGGTCTGGGTGACGCCGACCGCGGCCGAGTCAGATCATGCGGGCCTCAATACCGGACTTGGACCGTCATGGGTAGCGTCGGTCGTCAATGCTATTGGAACGAGCGCGTATTGGAACGACACGGCGATCTTCATTACTTGGGATGATTGGGGTGGATGGTACGATCACGTGCCTCCGCAGCAATATAACTCCTACGAGCTCGGATTTCGCGTTCCACTGATCGTCGTCTCACCTTATGCTAGGCGTCATTACGTCTCCCACCGGCGGCACGAGTTTGGCAGCCTTCTGAAGTTCGTGGAGGAGACGTTCGGGCTGCCTTCGATGCACACCACCGACGAGCGAGCCGACGATCTCGCCGATTGTTTCGATTTTAGCAAAGCACCCGCGAGCTTTCGAACGATCGCCGCGCCATACGGCAGGGAGTATTTTTTACGGCAACCGGTCTCTTCCGAGGCGCCGGACGATGACTGACGCGCCGAGCACCGCCGGTACGATGCCGATCGCCTCCACAGCCGCTAAGTATCGCCAGGCGACGGCGATGCCGTGCGATTGTGCGACCGCGCCGAAGAGCGCCGGCGTCAGCATCGCGGCAAAGAGCGACCACGTCAGGCCGACGCCGAGCGCGCTGCCCGAATGCTCTTCGCCGCCGATTTCGGCAAAGCCGATGACGGCCAACCCAAACCAACCCTCACCGCAAAAACCTAACGCGACCGCGAGCAGCGCGGCCTCGGCCGGCGGCGTGGGCGGTCGAAGGTCTGAAATCGCCAGCGCAATGAAGGCGACGACACCGCAGACCAGCGCGAGCGGCAACGTTCGGCTTCCGCCGAACACGTGGTCGCTGATCCATCCCCATGACACTCTGCCGGCGATCGCCGCCGCTTGTGAGAGCGAGAAGAGTCCGACGGCCAGCGGCAGCGCGTAGCCGGCTTGGCGAACCAACGTCAGCGTGAAGAAGCCGATCAACGCGAACTGTCCGTAGATCAAAACCATGGAGGTTATCGTCAGCAAGATGAGCCGCGTCTCGCGAGCTATCTGCAACATGCCGGCGAACATCGCCCGCATCGACGCCCGTTCACCCTGGAGTTCCCGCGGCTCGCGGTAGAGCGAGGAAGCGGTCCAAGCGCCGAGGATGGTCACGGCGCCGGCCGTCGCGAGCGCGCCGCGATACTGGAAATGGGCTGCGACCGCCGGCAACGCGATCGAACCGAGGAGGCCTGCAATCGGCACCCCGCACTGGCGCACGCCCATCGCAAAGCCCCGATGCGCCTTGTCAAAAAAGAAGATGACGGCGTGGCTGCCGGCCGGGGTCACGGCGGCGTAACCGATGCCGTAGACGAAAAGCCAGAGCATCAACCAGATATAGTTGGCGACGAGCGATGCGGCGAAGAGGGAAACTCCCATCAAGGTCCCGCTCCAAAAAACGATCGCCTTATCGCCATAACGATCCGTAAGCAGTCCCGCCACGGATGTCATCGCGACTGAGCCAAGCAACTGAATCGAGAGAACCAGGCCAAGCTGGGTCTGTCCAAGATGAAGCGCCGATCGAAAGTAGGGCGCCAGCGCGCCGGTCGAAACGATGAAGATCGAGGCGCCGACCATTGCGGTCGTGAAGAGCGCCAGCACTTCATAGCGCGATTCGGGCATTGGGTTATGCGGCCGCGGACCGCGCATGTGAAGGTGCATCTCAGTAAGGGTTTCTTCGTGCGCCCGCGGCGAAGCTGCCGAGCATGAACGGCGGCGACGAGCGCAACCGCTATTTGATCCTTTTCTCACTCGCGGCCCCGTCCGCGGCGATCGTCTGGTTTGTCTTCCATGCCGTGTACGAAAACTTGAGCGCGGCGGAAAAGGTCGTGGGATACGTCGATGGCATGACCCAAATGGGGATCGTTCTCGGCTACATCGCGATGATCGGCGGTACCCTGGTTCTGGCGCTTATTGCGGCCTGGTGCGGGGTTGCCTATCTTCGCATCGTACTTCGAGGCCGCTAGCCGGTGCGAGCCTTTTTGGTGGTCAATCCGGCCTCGAGGCGCGGAGGTCAGTCCGGTGACGCGGTGCGCGCGGAGTTGGCGCGACTGGGCGTGGAGATCGTGCAGCAGTGGCCATCGACCGGCGCGGTCGATGCGATTGTCGTCGCCGGGGGAGATGGAACGCTCGTAGGAGAGATTCCGCGCGCAATCGAGCACGGAGTTCCGATTGGGCTCGTGCCGCTCGGCACGTTTAACGACCTGGCGCGTACGCTGAGCATTCCGCTCGATATCGAACGCGCTTGCGCGCTTATCGCGGCCGGCCATACACGAACCATCGATGCTGCTCGCGTCAATGGCAGATGCTACGTCACCGAAGCGAGCGTCGGACTCTCCAGCCGTCTCACTCGTCTACAGCGACCGGTCGACAAACAGCGCTTCGGTTTACTGGCCGCCGCCGCGAGCCTGCTCCAAGCGGTCCGCTTCGCTCGGCCCTTTCACGTCGAGATCGTCGGCGGCGGTCAGCGAACGTGTCTGCGCGCGATTCAGGTCACCGTGGCGAACAGTCCGCGCTTCGCGGCTTTCATCGTCGACCCAACTGCGGCAATCGACGATGGCCGCCTCGATTGTTATTGCGTTGAGCTGCGCAGCGCATTGGACTTCTTTTCTATCGCAGCGGCAATCGCGCGGAGGCGTCGCTCGGCCCAGGGACTGCGTACCTTTCGGGCGGAGGAGTTCGAGGTCCGGACGCGTCGTCCACATCGGATTAGCGCCGACGGCGAGCCGGCGGGCACGACCCCGGCGCGGTTCGAAATTTTGCGCAACGCGCTGCGGATCTTTGCCCCGCCGCCGTAAGCAAGCGAGCCGGCGAGAGCGAAAACTTTCCCGCCGCGATGGCGTATATACCGTTCAGTCGAGCATCAACGTTTACTGCGAGGATCGGCGAATGAGCCTTTACGAATTTGGACCTTTTCAACTCGACGCTACGCGGCTGCTCTTACTCGATCGCGGCGCTCCGCTTCCGATCGGCCCGAAAGTCGTCGAAACGCTTTTGGCGCTGATCGAGCATCCCGGCGAAATCTTTCCAAAAGGCGAGCTGCTTGCGCGGATTTGGCCCGATGGATACGTTGATGAAGCGAATTTGGCGCAGAACATCTACGTTCTGCGCAAACTCTTGCGGCGGCGTTGGAACGTGGAAGCGATCGAGACTATACCCCGGCGCGGATATCGCTTTACCGCGCCGGTCGCGCGCCGTGAAGAGTTATCGCGCTCGGAGCCAAGGCGGGTTCCCGCGGTACGGCCATTCGTCGTCCGGCGAGGATTGGTGCTGGCAGCCGCGCTCGCCCTCGCGATGGTCGGCGGATCGGCGCTGACGTCCGGATCCCCGTCGCGGCCGATTGCCGGTTCTTCGATTGCGGCGCAAGACACACGCCTGTATGAAATTGGCCGGTACTATTGGAATTTACGTACGCGCGACGGCATTGCCAAGAGCGTTGCCTACTTTTCCCGCGTCGTCACCAACGATCCGCGCGATTCGCGCGGCTACGCGGGTTTGGCCTCGGCAAACGCGATCATGGCGGACTACGGATACGGACCTTCTCAAAGAATCGAAATCGCACGAGCCCGCGGCTACGCGCGCAAATCTTTGGCGCTCGATCCCAACAATGGCGAGGCCTATGCGGTGCTCGGCTTAATCTCGACGCGAACAATGAAAGTCGCCGCGCCGCAGATCGCGCGCGCGCTCTCCGACCTGCGCCGAGCGATCGCGCTCGATCCCGCGAACGGAACCGCGCATCAGTGGTACGGTATGGCGCTGCTCGAACAAGGTCGAGTCGCGGATGCGTACGGCGAGCTTACGATCGCGGCACAGCTCGACCCCCTCTCGGTGGCGACCACCGCATGGCTGGGCACGACCGCCTACCTCGAACGGCATTATCGCGATGCGATCGCCTACGCAAACGAGACGCTCGATCTGTCACCGCAACGATCGGACGCGTACGAGACGCTTGGACTCGCGTACGAAGCATTGGGCGATGACGCGCGCGCGGAAGCGACGTTTCGACGCCTGCAGCATCTCTGCACCCGCTGCGCCGGGGAAGCGGCGGCCCTGCTCGCCCCGCTCTACGCGCGCTCGAACCGCATGGTCGACGCGCGAGCCGAGCTGCGCCTCGCGCGAGCGGAAGCCCAACTTGTCGCGCCCGAAGATCTCGTTGTCGCCTTCGAAGCGGTGGGAGATCACGGAACCGCGATGACCTGGTTGCGGCGCTGGCGCGGCGACAGCACCTATGCGGCCGAAATCGCCAACGATCCCCGGTTTGCGGGACTGCGTAGAAGCACGAAGTCAGGGGCTTGACAGGGCATTACTATTAGGCTATTGTACTAGTGTACTAGTACGACAGTTTGATAGTACTAGACTCTAAAGGAGCCCCAACATGATTCACACCACGTTCGCCCCCGAGAACGAGATCCGCGAGACGCGTACGCCCGTACGCCTCCCCGATCGCCGCTCCACCGGCCTCTTTCCCGGCTGGGGACCGAAGTTTTAGGCAGGCTGCGATGCCGGCCGTCTTAACGGTCGATCCGCGCAGTGGCGTGCCAATCTACCTGCAAATCATCGAGCAAATCAAGCGGTCCATCGCACTCGGTCTTTTGCAGTCTGGCGAGCAGCTTCCAACCGTCAAGCAGCTCGCGATCGACCTCACCGTCAATCCAAACACGGTTGCTCGCGCCTATCGAGACCTCGAACGCGACCAAGTGATCGAGACTTCTCCTGGACGTGGATCGTTCGTGCGGGGCAACGGCGTCGCCGATTCGCCGAAGATTGCCACAGAAATTGCCGGCGACGCGCTCGACGTCGCATTGCGCGAGGCTAAATCGGTTGGTATTGGGCGCGACGACGTGGCGAAGCTCTTCGAAGTGGCGTTGCGACGATGGTTTGGCGAGAGCGTAGGAAGTGAGTGAGATGAAGACGATAACGATCGATAACGTACGGAAGACGTACGGCCCCGTTGCGGCTCTGGACGGCTTCTCCCTCGAGATTCCGAGTGCCGGCGTCTTCGGATTGCTCGGCCCAAACGGTGCCGGTAAGACCACGACGTTCAAATGTATGCTGGGGCTGGCACGGCCAACCAGCGGAAGGATTCTCTACGACGGCCAACCGCTCACGCCGGCGATGCTGGAACGAATCGCCTACGTGGCCGAGCGCAGCGTGCTCTACGACTGGATGACCGTCGCAGAGCATATGGAGATGACCCGGCGCGCCTTTGCGAACTTCGATCCGCGGCAGGCACTCGAACTGCTTGGGGCGTTTAACGTCGACCCGCGCCGGCGCGCACGCGCGCTCTCCAAAGGCATGCGAACCGCGGTGATGATCGCGCTAGCGTTCGCGCGCAATGCCGAGGTTCTCATTCTCGACGAGCCGACCAGCGGATTGGATCCGGTCAACCAGCGGACCGTCCTGAGCCTGATGATCAACGAGGCGGCAAAAGGGAACTGCGTCGTTTTCTCATCGCACCAAATCGGCCAAGTCGAACGCGCAGCCGAACAGATCGCCGTCATGGACCGCGGTCGTGTCGTATTGCGCGGTCTCGTCGACGATCTCAAAGGCGATCGAAAAATCGTCGAGGGAGTATTTCCAGACGCTCATTTCATTCTCGACGGCATTGCGGCGGATGCGCGCGTCGCTCGCGTCGATCGCACCGAGCGGATCGTTCGCCTGCTCGTGACGGGCGGCGCGGACGACATCGCATCGAGGCTCTCCGCGGCGGGTGCGATGGGCGTACGAGTGCTCGACCTTAACCTCGAAGACATCTTCTTGTATGCCGTGTCGCCGACAACCGCGACGACGGATATCGTCGTAAAGGAACTCTCCTCATGAACTACGTTGAATGGCTGCGCGTTCGCAATTGTTTGCGCATCCTTCTGATCGTTCTCGCGATTTTCGTCGTGATTGCGATTGCATTGCGCATCACGGTCAACCGCTATATGTCATCGGAAGCTTGGATCGCGCACATGGCCATGCGAAACGGCGCGAAAGAGACGCAGACGGTACTTCCCGATGGAACCAAGCGTATGATCGTTGAAGATCCCGCGGATTCGACCCGCATCGTCGTGGACGATCACGGATACGCCGGCCGGCACGTCGTCATCACCGAGCCTTCGAACCGCGCCCACGACGAACACGATAACGTCGCGGTCGGCAGCGTCCACGTCGTCGAATCGCGCAACGGTTCGATGAAGACAACGGTGATCGACACCGACGGCTCGGTTCCCATGATCTACTATATGGGGCTTGCCGACTTCGTGGCGCTCATGGTCGCTACGTTTTTGGCAGCACCGCTCGCGCGCGAGATCGACGGTCACCTCGACGTCGCCCTTACGAGGCCCTGTTCGCGAGTACGCTACGCACTCGGGGTCATGGGTGCCGACGTGGCCGCGATTCTCGCAGCTTCGGTGCTCACGATCGTCGCACTCTATTGCTGTCAGTTGCTCTTCGAATCGCCGCGTCTCGATTTCAGCGGCATCAACGCGCGCGCCGTGGCGATGGGCGTCGCCGTTCCGCTGGCCTGGTACGCGATGCTCTGTGCGGCAACGACGTGGTTCGCCCGTTCGTTCGGTGCCGTGCTCGGTCTCTCGTGGCCGATCGCGCTCGTGATCGGCGCTCTGACCCTCATTCAACCGGGAAACCTCGTCGCGCTCGTCATTCACGACGTCGCCTGGGCGATCTCGCGTCTCGATCCGTTGACCTACGTCTCAACCGCGATGCCGACATCGGACGGTACGGTTTCGTATGCCGGCGCTGACTTTGCCTTGCGAATCTCGGTCGAAGCTTGTATGTTCGTCGCTTACGGAGCGCTGGCCGTCTGGCGGTGGCAGCGCGTGGAGGCCTAATCGTGGAAATCATTGGAACGAATCTGACGCTCTCGCTCGGTGCCTGGCGCTTGCGGTTCGTCCTCGCGATCGAAGAAGCGGAGGAATCGCCGAAGGAAAAGATTCGGCCGCCGCACCGGATGCGGGTCGTTCCCGAAGACCGGTACGCCCGAAGAGATCTCTGACGAAATGGCCTAGAAAACGAATCCGGTGCGAACGGCTGGACGCGCGAACTTGAAGCCGTCGTTTCCGACGGTATAGAGGTAAATGTTCGGGATGAGCGGATCGCCGCTGATGTTAAATGCGAACTGGCCGACGAGCGTCGTGAATACGCCACCCGATTGCAAAGAGATCAGCAGTGATTGGCGCGACGTCGCATTGTCGCGCGCCGCTGCGGCGATGAGCAGTTGCGCGGCTGCGTAACCATACGCCGATTGCGTCGTGATTTGGGTGACTTCGCGCTCGAAGTCGGTCACGAGCTGCACGGCACTCGGTATCCGGTTGATCGGCGGCATCGGGGATGCGACGTATGCGCCTTGCAGCGTCTTGGCGTACGTTGCGATCGTTTCGGAGTTGTAGAAACCGTCGGCCGCGCCGAACTCGCCGGCGTAACCAGCGACTCGCATTGCGTCGGCGATTGGCCCGAGTTCCGCCGTCTTCCCCGCGAGAAAGACGTACCCGGGCGAGCGATCGATGACGGTACGTGCCGCTTGCACCGGGTCGGTGGTATTGAGCGGAAAGAGCAAGAGCTCGGCCGCGTGGCGGTTCAGCTTTGCCGTCGTGACGAACGCGTTTCCGACGTCGTAACCGTAGTCGCCGTCGAAGGCGACGGCGATTGCGGTGACGCCGCGTTTACCTTCGAGCGCCGCACTCGCAAAGAGCCTTCCCGACGAACTATCTTTCGCCGGCAATCGATAGACGTTGTGATAGCCTCGTCGCGTCACCGCATCGGCAGTGACCGTGGGGACGATGACGGCAAAACCCATATTCGCATAGCGCGAGAGTGCTGCAAGCGTCATCGACGCATTGAGGTTGCCGATCAATCCGATCACCGTGTAGTCGGCGGCGGCCACATTCGCATTGGCGGCCGCTAGCCCGGGATCATTGCGATCGTCGAGAGCGCGCATTCCCCAGACGTGCGAGATCGGTGCGTTGAATCGATTCTGCTCGTCGACTGCCGCTTGAACCCCTTTGACCACTTCTTGGCCGTACTTCTGCAACGGTCCCGAAAGCGTGACGTTGACCGCGATCGTGAGCTGCTGTAGATATTGCTGCGGCTGGCCCGGAATGATTTGGGCGCGCCCGCGCGCGGCGATGCCGCCCGCGGCGGTCGCTGCCGCCGCGGCAATGAACGACCGTCGCTTCACGCGTATCCACCAACGGTCGTGAGCAAGAAAAAGACCGAGAACGTCATGTTTGAGATGAAGATTCGTTCGTTAATGACGAAGAGATTAACCCCGCTTCGAAAGAGATGCTCCTCGTAAATGATGAGTACCGCGACTGAGAGCACGCCGAGAAAATAGACGCGACCGGCGCCGGCGAGCAGTCCGGCTCCGCCTAGCAGCAGCAACATGGCGCCGTGAAGCAGCAATGGTAGAACTCGTCCGCTCGCTTCGCCGAAGCGAACCGGGAGGGATCGGATACCCTGCGCTCGGTCGATCCCGAGATCCATGAGCGCGTAAATGATGTCAAAACCCGCGACCCAGATCGTTACCGCCAAAAAGAGCAGCAGTGCAGGGACCGTCAGAGCACCGGCGATTCCAATGTAGGCGCCGAGCGGCGCCAGACCGTCGACGGCGCCCAGCACGAAGTGCGTCGTCCAGGTGAAGCGCTTACAGAGTGGATAGGCGAGCAAGAGCAGCGCCGCCAGCGGCATGAGCTTGACGCAGAGCGGATTCAGCATCCAGGCGGCCACGAGCAGCAACGTCAAACCGCCCGCGCTGGCCCAGAGCATCGTCGCAGGTGAAAGCGTGCCGCTCGCGAGCGCGCGGCGCGCGGTGCGCGGATTGCGAGCATCGATCTCCCGGTCCAAGAAGCGATTTGCCGCCATCGCTGCCGTCCGCGCGCCGAGCACCGCGACGGTAATCCACGCCAGCGCCGAGAGTGTTGGAATGCCGCGTGCGGCTAAGATCGCTCCGACGTAAGCGAACGGCAGCGCGAAGAGCGTATGCTCGATGCGAATCTCACGCAGAAAAAGGACGATGCTTCTCATCGCGCGTCGTCCCGATTCGAACGCATGAGCCGATCGTACGCGGCTTCGCCTTGTCCCGACCAACCGTCGGCCTGCAAGGCTTTTGTGATGCGATCGAGGCCATACGCGTGCCAACGCTCGCTCACCATTCGGCGCGTTGCAGCGTCCATGACCATTTCGGTCGGCCATGAGCGCGGATAACCCTCCGACGCGTCCTTGCGGGTGGCGTCAATGCCGACCTTCGTGCCGTAGGCGACGCTGTACGAGCCGTGATCGAGATCGTCAACCGGGCCGGGCATCATGACCACGTCGCGCTCGGGGGCGAGGTTGTTGAGGACGAGCCACGCCGTCGCGCGCGTGTCCTGGACGTCGACGTCCGCATCGACGACGATTAAGACACGGGTGAGCATCATCATGTGACCCAGACCCCACAACGCGTTCATCACTTTTTTTGCCTGGCCCGCATACGATTTGCGAATTGAAACGATCGCTAAGTTATGGAATCCGCCTTCCACCGGAAGATTCATGTCGACGACTTCGGGAAGCATGGCTTGCAGGATCGGCAGAAAGATTCGTTCGGTCGCCTTACCGAGCCACGCGTCTTCCATGGGCGGCTTGCCGACGACCGTGGCGGCGTAGATAGGATTGCGACGGTGGGTTATGCATGTGATGTGGAAGGTCGGGTAGCGATCCGCGGGCGTGTAGACTCCGGTGTGGTCGCCGAAGGGCCCTTCAGTACGCTGGTCTTCATTGTCGACGTACCCTTCGAGCGAAAACTCCGCCTCGGCCGGAACCATCAAATCAACCGTCTTAGCGCGCACCAACTCGACCGGTTTGCCACGCAGCAGACCCGCGAATGCGAACTCGTCAAGCATCGGGGGCAGGGGCGCGCTTGCGGCATAGGTGAGTGCCGGCTCCGTACCGATTGCTACTGCAACCGGTACTCTGCTGCCCCACGCCTTCGCGTGCGCGCGACCGTGCTTATGACGTTGCCAATGCATCGCGGTTTGGGTCGAGTTGAAGATTTGCATGCGATACATGCCCACATTGAAACGGCCGGTCGTAGGATCTTTGGTAATCACCAGGGGCAAGGTGATGAACGGACCGGCGTCAAGCGGCCATGTCGTGAGCACGGGAAGCGCTGTGACGTCGGGTTTGGCCATGACGACGTCATGAACGCTGCCGGAGCGAACGACCTTCGGGATCGCATGACGCAACGGCGCGAACTGCAGGGCGCCGCGCAGCTTCCCAATCGGCGAGCTATCGGGCGGAGCGAGGTTGATGAGCTTGCGAATGCGCGCTCCGACGTCGTCGAGGTCGTTCGCCTCCAGTGCGATCGACATCCGACGGCGGCTGCCGAACTGATTCGTCAGAACCGGAAATCGCGATCCTTTGACGTTGGTGAAGAGTAAGGCCGGACCTCCGGCCTTGACGACCCGATCGGTAATGGCGCTGATCTCGAGGTGCGGATCGACAGAGGCACCGACGACGTGAAGCTCGCCGGCGGCGCGCAAAGCTTCGGTGAACTGCTGCAACGACGCGAAGGGCATGGCGCCCTGACTTACGCGCCGGAGCGGAGATTCTCTTTGTGTGCCGGGATTGCGACGATGAACCGTGCGCCGCCCCACGATGCCGCTTCGACGGTGACGTCGCCCTCGTGCGCGTTTGCGATCCAGCGCACGATCGCGAGGCCCAGGCCGCTGCCCGTTCCGTCGTTCGCGCGCCGGTAGAAACGCTGAAATACCCGCTGACGTTCTTGTGGCGGCACGCCGTCGCCGTCATCCTCGACGACGATTTCGCAGAGGGAGCCGTTGCGACGTGAAGCGATCGAAACGTTGCCGCGGGCGTGGCGCACGGCATTGTCGAGTAAATTTCGCGCGAGTTCGCGTAGGCGCCGTTCGTCACCGTCGACGATCGCGCTGGCCGGAGCGCTCTGCACGCGGATCCCGCGCGCCCGGGCAACGGGCTCCGTTTCGCGTGACGTGCTCGCAACGACGGCGCCAAGGTCGACGGGTTCGCACTGAAGGGCGCGGCGCCCGGGATCGCGCGCCAAGGTGAGCAAATCGCTGACGACGGCGGAGGCCTCCAGCGCGCTGCTTGCGATCGCGTCGAAGGCTGTACGCGCCTCCTGTGTGGCGCCCGTCCTGGCGGCTTGAGCGATCGCGGCGATCGCCGCGAGCGGCGACCGCAGCTCGTGCGCGGCATCGGCGGCGAAGATGCGCTCGCGCTCGCGCGCCGCTTGCAATGGCGCAATCGTCACCCGCGCGAGTGCATACGACGCCAGCGCCACGATCGCGATCAGCGGCAGGTCGATGGCCGAGAGCGTGATCAGAACGCGACGCATTGCCGTGGCCAGCGCCCGGGCTACTTCCGGCGTAGCGAGCGCGGGCGCGACGGACGACGCGTACTCGCGCGCGATGAATGCGTACGCAGCGGCGTCGAGCGCGAGAAGCACGCAGATAAAAATGCCGAGGTAGAGCGCCGCCGTGCGCAGGATCATGCTCGCGTCCTTGGGTTACGCCGCGTTACGCTTTGAAGCGGTATCCGATCCCCCAGACGGTTTCGATGACGCCGCGCGCGCCAAGCGAGTTCAGCTTGCGGCGAAGCTGGCTCACGTAGACGTCAACGATATTGCTGGAACCTTCGAAGTCGTAGTCCCAGATGCGCTCGACGATCTGCGTGCGCGAGAGCGCGATTCCGGCATTGCGCGCGAGAAACTCCAAGAGGCGAAACTCGGTCGCGCCAAGAGCCACCAAGCTGCGATCGTACGTTACGCTGCGTGCGGCCAAATCGATGCGAAGTTTTCCCGCTTCGATGGTTCCGAGCACCGGCCGATCGGCGCGGCGCAGAATCGAGGCAATTCGCGCCATCAGCTCTTCTTCGACGAACGGCTTGACGAGATAGTCGTCGGCACCGCAGCCCAGGCCGGCAACGCGGTCTTCGACCGCATCGCGCGCGGTCAGCATCAGGATCGGCGTTTGCACGCCTTGCGCGCGCGCCGTGCGAGCGAGCGCGAATCCATCCATGCCCGGTAGACCGACGTCGACCACCGCTGCGTCATAGCAGCGGCGCAGAAGATGGTCGAGCCCAGCCTCTCCGTCGGTGACGACGTTGGCGGCGTACCGGCGCGCCTCCAGCATCATTCGTATGGATTCGGCGACCGGAACGTTGTCTTCGACGACCAAGACCCGCATGGGAGTCTAGTATTTCAACGGGCCTGGAAAAGCTACTGTCAGTGCGGCGCTAAAATACGGATGCTGTGCGGGCTGCTGCACCTCTTGCGCGAGGATGCGGAAAGGCGCGATCTGCACTGCTCCGTAGTAAACGAAGTCGCGGTTGATGAACGGGTTTGCATAGGCGTCATAACGCAGTCCGAAATAGGCGTGCGGAATCGGGTAATACTTCAGGCGCGCGTAGCCGCCCGAAGAGTGCTGATTGGTCAAAAACCCGTCGGCGTCGTGGTCGTCACCATACCACTGTTCGGCTTGAAAATCGAGATCTCCGTACTGTGCGTGCGCCAGCAATCCGTAGCGCTCGTAGAGGTCCGCAAACGGAAGCCTGCCGGTCGGAAGAACTCCCAATGTGCCGCCCAGCGCGGTCGCCCCGAGATCGAGTTCACCTTTGCGGCTTTGGGCGAGCGTGTCGCGCAGCCAAAGGCTCATCTCAGGTTGTTTGAGCCATGTAAACTCGCCGGTCGGAACCGGCTTGCCGCCGTACGCCGAGCCTTGATAATACCCCGCGTCGATCACGAAGTCGGCGCGAAAGTTTCCAAAAGTTCGCTCGGCCTGCACGCCCCAGCGCGGTGAGGAGAGCGGAAGATTGTTCAAACCAACGTGGGCGCCGTAGTAGCCGTACTCTTGCAGATCGTCGAGGCGCTGACCGGGCGATTGTGCCAGCGGCAGCTCGATGAGACCGCCGCGAATCAAGGTCTGCGTGTGCTCGTCATAACCGGCGGCGAAGAGCAAATACGTTCCCGCGGGTCCGCCACCGGCGCCGAAGCTGTAGTGTAGAAACGCGGTGATCGGTCCGATATTGCCGCTCCCCAACAAGATACCGCCCGGTGAAAATCGCGGGCTCTCGGCCGCGGGCTGCTTATCGTATTCCATCTGATAGCGGATTGCAAAGACGGTCGTGCCATGCTCGGGCAGCGGTAAGCGATAGCCGTGCGAGCGAAAGTAATTTCCAAATGCGTTGAGCTCCGGCAGTACGCTGTGACACTGCCCGCAACGAAAGTGATAGCGCTGTGCGAAGATCGGTATCGCTCGCGCGGGCGCCGGCGCGAGGGCGACCACCAGCACCGCAAACGCGGTGGCGAAAAGCTTACTGCGCAACGATCGCGGCGCGCATCGGCGCCCCGTAGTGGAAGAAGCACCCGAAAAGATAGGTGCCCGGCCGGTCGGCGGTAATCGACTGAGAGGAAGAGTTTGGCTGAAGCGCACCGCTGGTAAATCCGCCCGACAAGGTCGTCCCGTGTTGCTGGAGCGCCCCGGCGTTGAACGGCGAACCGCTCGGAAAACTCGTAGGGTTTCCGGGAATCTCCGTCGCCGTGTGCGCGAAGCTGTCGACGTTGACGAAATGAATCTGCGTGCCGACCGAGATGTTGGTTATCGGTGGAGAGTAGCCGCCGCTCTGACCGTAGAGCGTTTGGACGGGCGCGTACTGCGTGAGGCTGACGTCGATCGTAAGGCCGCCGCTTCCCCCTGACGATGTTGGAATGCCGCCCGCGGTGCAGGCACCGAGCACGAGGGCTGCGAGGGTTGCATAACGGCGAATCATCGCGCCGCCACCGCGCGCTGCTGGCGCAGCGCGTCAACGATGGAGTCGCTCAGTGCGCTGGATGCCAGCATCGTCTGGACGAGCTCCCCTCTTTTGTTGAAGACATAGACGAACGTCGTGTGCTCGTCGTGAAAGCCGCGGCGCCCTTGCTCCGAAACGACCGCGAATTCGCGCATCACCGCGTGAACGTTGCGGATCGAGCCGGCCGCCAGCAACCAGTAGCGCGGGTTGGCTTCGAAGCGTTGCGCGAGTACGCGCATTGTGGCTGGAGAATCGTGTTCCGGATCGAGCGTCACCGTCAGCAGGCGCCCGGAGAGATGGGCCGAGGCGATCCGCCGCGAGGCGTCGGCAAACTGCGCGTTAATCAACGGACATGCATCGGTGCAGTGTGCCGCGACGAACGTAACGATGAGCGGCCGTCCGAGCAGCGACGAAAGCGTAAAGTGCCGCCCCGTTTGATCGACGAGTAACGGCTGCGCGGATGCGTGCGCGGTACGCTCCGCGGTCGGCTGCAGGCCGTGTCGCGCGCGACGCGCCGCGTACCCGCCGGGTCCCGGCGAGGCCGTCGGTCCCGGCGTCGCGCCCGCTACGACTTGGATCACATCGCGCATCGCATTTGAAATATAGTGAAACGCGCACCCGATGAGATAGATGCCGGGGTTCGAGAGCGTAACGGTCACTGAGGCACCCGGATTAATCGTGCCGCTCGCATAGTTCGTTCCCAAGACGCCGTTGCCACTAGGGGAGAACGATAGGCTCGGGCTCGGTGGAAAGTTCGGCGGCGGCCCGCTTCGCTTTCCGATCACGTTGAGCGTGTGTGGAGTCGTCGAGGAGAGATTCTTGATCGTTATCTGTGCGCCGGGCGGAAACGCCAGCACTTGCGAGGTCGCCTCCTCCGTGTACCCGCCGATTGTTCCCCATACCGGATCGTTCTCGACACCGATCTTTTGGTTGGGAATGGCCACCCCGATCGCGTTGGTAGGCAGCGGCGAAGGCGAAGTGCCCCCGCCGCCGATGTTGGTTAAACCGCCGCCGTTCGTGCAGGCTGCAAGCGCGATGCCGAGCGTCCAAACTCCGATCGCGGGTGCGCGAAGATTCATTGTGCGGGAGCTGTCGCTTGCGGTCCGGGCGTCGCACCCTTGGCAATCACGAGCACGTCTTGCATCCCTTCGTGATAATGGAAAGCGCAGCCGATCAAATAGATTCCCGCCTTCTTCGCGAGAACCTTGACGGAGCTGCCGTGGGCAATCGCGCCGCTTGCGAAACCCACTTTGATCGTGGTGCCGTTCGGCGAGGTCTTGAGCGTCGGATTACTGGGGAACTTGGCCGGTGGCCCGGAGATCTTCGCGATCACGTTGAGCGTATGTTCGTTGACCTTCGATATGTTCTGAATCGTCAGCTCGGTGCCGGGCGGAAACCCCAGTGCTTGCGAAAACTGTTGTTGCGTAAAACCGCCGAGCGTTGCTTTCCAGTGCGGGTCGGCGATGGAGCCCAGCCCCTCGCCGGGAAGTTCTTCGCTGATCGTGTTGGTCGTACCATTGGGAAATTTCGCGGTCATCGTGAGGTCGGGCATTCCCGGAAGCGTGTAGGTTGCGCTGTTGGTGCCACTGCCGTACCGCGCGCCGCACGCTGCGAGTGCTGTTGCGGCGACCGCTACGGCGATTGCCATGAGTTTTCGAGACATGAAACCTCCAAAGAGCGTTGGGTTCTGCGCAAGTCTAGCGGCGAGGGATGAAGAAATTATAAAGCTTCGCCGATAGACGCTAATTCTTGATCGAATCACGCATCGCGGCCGCGATGTTCGCTAGGCCCGGGTCTCCGGCTGCGTCGACGGTCGCACGCGCGAATTCATCGCGCGCCTTGGCATGCTCGCCCTCGCGAAGAAGAACGACGCCGAGGGCGAATCGGGCACGAGCGTAGGCCGGGGCCAGCACGAGCGCGCTCTGCAGTTCGCGTTCGGCGGCATCGTAACGCCCCAAGCGTTCCTCCGCGAGCGCGAGATCGTAATGGGCGACCGCGTACGAAGGGTTTTCGGAGAGAAGCTTACCGAAATCAGCGCGCGCTACGGCGTTGTCGCCGCTTTGTAATGCGACGATCCCGCGCGAATAGAGGGCCCGCGCCGAGGCCGGCGCCAGCGCGACGTAACGATCGGCGACCTTGCGCGCTTCGCGAAGGTCACCGCGCGCGAGATCGATTGAAACGAGATTTGCCATCGCGGCGAGGAAATCCGGATCGAGCGCGATAGCTGCGCGCAGTTCGCGCGCGGCGTCGTCATTACGATGCAGGTTCGAATAGGCGATGGCGAGGTCGTAGTGCGCCGTCGAGCCTTGCGGTTCGGACGGATGCAGCACGACGATCTGCTCGAACTCGCCACGCGCAGCTTCCCAGTCGCCACGGGCTTGAAGGTCGAGCCCGATCGTGAAGCGTTCTTCGATCTCGCGCCGCGCGGCGATGGCGCGCAACTCGGGGAGCGATGTCGTCCGGGGGACCGGAGATCGAGGGGCATAGGTCTGCGCCAATCCGAAACCCGTCGCGGCTTGGATCAGAAGGGCGACCAGGAGCAGCACCCGCATGGGTTACGGGCTGGAGGGATCCGCCGGCAGTTCGGCTTGGCGGTAGCCACGGGCCGCCGCCGACCGTTCGGGCTTGCACGCCCAACCGACCCTCCCCGCCGAGGTAATGGGCCCGAGCAGGGCCGGAGCCGCCGACGGAACGAGGTTTCCGGCGATCAGGTCGTCGAGCGACGTTGCGGCGGCCACCGCAAACCGGCCGGAGCATAGAATGCCCAGGGCCAGCGCGATCGCGACGAGGAGGCGGGGGAGATGGGTTGACACTCCCTCCATCATAGCCGAAAGTCTAAAGAATCCGTGAAACGCAGGCTCGACGGCGCGGCGGCCCTCATCCTGGCCCTGCTTGCTGCGTCGCCGGCGCATGCGCAGACTCCATTGCTCGCGGGTTCCGTGCGGGATCAGCATGGCGCACCCATCGCCGGAGCCTTGGTGACCGCTCGTGCGCCGGCAAGCGTGCGGGCTGCAGCGACGACCGACGCCGGGGGCACCTTCGTTCTCCACGCCGACGGAATCGCTCGCATTCGCGTCACCTGCCGCTATTGTCAAAGCGTCGAACTCGCCGTCCACGGCAGCGAGCCAGTCGTCGCGATCCTTTGGCGCTACGATGCGCTGGCGAATGACTCCCCGTCGGCCGAGGATTTGGCGAGCTTACCGTACGCCCACGTCGAGTCGTCGGTCGCGTTGCGCCCGTTCACCCTGTTGTCGCAAAGCAGCGCTCCGTATCCCGGTTCGGTACTCGCCGACCGAGGGCTTTCGACGACCGGCTCATTGCTCATCGACAACGGAGCGCCCAACTACGACATCGTCGCGGGTGGGTCCCCGTACGGATCCATTCCGGCGCAGTACGAGCAAAACGCCGTTGTACGCGATGCGAGCAACGCATTCTCCTACGGCGATCAGGCCGCCGGGGGAATCGTTGCGCTCGATCCGTTCCTCGGCGGTTCGAGCGCAGAAATCGCGGAGGGCGGAAGCGACGTCATCGCTCGGGCGCAGGCCGGCTCCGACCTAGCGGCGGTCGCGCTGGGCACGTTCAGCAACAACGAAGAGTCTCGCCAGCGCGGCGATGCAACGGCCAATCTGCCGTTGACGGCGGACGAGTCGCTCGTTGTCGCCGGCGGCAGTGAAGAAGGACGTGAATATGGATCGCCCGATTCGACGTTTGCGCAAAGCTTTTCGTTCGCCGATGCCGCCTGGAGCGTGCCACGAGCCTTGAACCTGACTGTTTCCGGCGTTGTCGATCGCGGCGACTATGCGTACACGCAAGACGAGTATCCTATTTCGACGCAATGGTCTGATTCGGGCTTGAGCGCAGGCATTCATAGCGATGGCCCAATCGTCGCATTCGCCGATGCCGGCATTCGTTCGTCGACGGGAATCTACGATGCGCAGGCGCTCCCCGGCACCTTCCCCCGCCTCGCCGCATCGCTGCAGCAAACGCGCGCGGACGCGGGCGTGGTGACGAGCGGCAACGACTACTCGCTCGTCGCCGGCGTTGGCGCATTTTGGTTCGATTACGCGGGCGGCGTGCGCGGCTTTTCGCAGCCCGCGCGTACCGCGCTGGCCGTACCGTCACTGCAATCGCAGCTCTTTCCGAACGGCAAGTTCAGCTTGAATCTGCAGGAGAGCGGCTCGTTCACGCTGCCGACTTTCGAACAGCAATACCTATTTAGCGACTGGGAGTCGCTGCCCGTGCAACTCACGCGCAACTGGTTGCAGGCTGCCGCGCTCAGTTACACCGACGGCGCTCGCATTCGATTCGCGTTCGAGGAAGCGACGCAGAACGTCAGCGGCGCCTCCTCCGGAAAGATCAGTTCGTCGGGAGTTTCGGCGATTTGGCAAATTGCGCCGGCGATCTCGCTTCGCGCCTGGACGATGCACGTGACCGACGAGGTTCCCCTCTACGGAATCGAACTTCCTTACGCCGGAGGAGCTCCGACAGTCAGCGCCGTCTGGCTAACGTACGACACTGGAAACGCCGTGCGCGCCGACGCAATTTACCGCCGCGATTTACTGGACGGACTTCCGTTTTACCACGTCGACGGCGCAATATCCGGGCCGATCGTCGATCGTCTGCGCTGGTACGCGGGCGCCGAAGATCGTCTGCGGCGAAGATTCGTCGATGTGGGTTTACGGTTCTCCGGCAGCTGATCCACGCCGCTGCAAATAGAAGGCGATCGCCGAAACGGCGATCGCCTGTCGTTGGTTATTCCTCGTCTCGGCGCTGGGGACGACGCCGGCGACGTGTCGGCGGAGCGCCCGGTGCGCCGGCCGCCTCGCGTTGCACGCGCGCCTCGGGCGGCCCGCCGGCATCGGGTTGCTCGCGCGGAGCGCGCGGGGCACGCGATGCATAGTCGCCGTTCGACGATACCGGACCGAGTAAGGCTTTGCGTGAGAGATTGATCCGGCCTTGCCCGTCGATTTCCATGACCTTCACTCTGACCTCGTCGCCCAGCTTGACGACGTCTTCCACGCGCTCGACGCGCGT
Source organism: Candidatus Eremiobacterota bacterium (assembly GCA_019240525.1). Classification (GTDB taxonomy): domain Bacteria; phylum Vulcanimicrobiota; class Vulcanimicrobiia; order Vulcanimicrobiales; family Vulcanimicrobiaceae; genus Cybelea. Next base: position 1,342,386 of record JAFAYE010000001.1, on the reverse strand, counting down.
CGGCGCGAGTTGGCTGATGTGGACGAGCCCCTCCTTGCCGGGAAGAATTTGCACGAACGCGCCGATGTTGATGATCCGCGTGACCGTGCCGGTGTACGCTTCGCCGACCATCACTTCACGGGTGATGTTCTCGACGATTTCCCGGGCCTTGTCACCGGAAGCGCCATCGAGCGACGTGATGAAGACTCTTCCATCGTCCTCGATATCGATCTTCTCAACTCCGGTGTCGGCGATGATCTTGTTGATGATCTTGCCGCCGGGGCCGATGACGTCTTTGATCTTCGCCGGATCGATTTTGACGACGATCATGCGAGGCGCGTACTGCGAGAGCTGTTCGCGCGGATGCTCGATCGTTTCGGCGAGCTTGTCGATGATCGCGTAACGCGATACGCGTGCCTGTTCCATTGCTTCGCGCATGATCTCGATCGTGACGCCCTGAACTTTGATGTCCATCTGGATCGCGGTGATCCCCTTCTTGGTTCCCGCAACCTTGAAGTCCATCTCACCCAACGCATCTTCGAGACCTTGAATGTCGGTCAGGACCGTGTACTTGTTCCCTTTGAGCACGAGTCCCATCGCGACACCGGCGACGTGCCCGCGAATCGGCACGCCGGCATCCATGAGGGCCAAGGTCGATCCACAGACAGAGGCCATCGACGACGAGCCGTTCGATTCCAGTACTTCGCTCATCAGTCGTAGTGTGTACGGAAACTCATCCTTGGGCGGCAGCACGGGCACGAGGGCGCGTTCGGCCAAATGACCGTGCCCGATTTCGCGCCGCCCCGGTCCGCGCATCGGACGCGTCTCGCCGACCGAGTACGGCGGAAAGTTGTAGAAGTGCATGTACCGCTTGTCCTCGAGTGCGACGATGCCGTCGAGACGCTGCGCGTCGCTGGTCGAACCGAGCGTCGCCGCCGTGAAGACTTGCGTTTGACCGCGCGTGAATATTCCCGAGCCGTGGACGCGCGGAACGTAGTGCACCTTGCACCAGATCGGACGAACTTCGTTGGGTTTGCGCCCATCGGGACGAATTTTCTCGTCGACGACCATGGCGCGAAGCTCGTCTTCCTCCATCGCCTTGATTGCCTTGTTGAACTCGCGCGCGGTCGCCGGTTCCTCGAGAAGCGCTTTGACGTTCTCGTCTTTTTTGCCGATGCGACCCAGGGCCTCTTCGACGGTCAAAGCATCGAATAGCGCTTCGCGCTTCTGCTTGTCCACGGTCCGCATCGCCTTGGCCACGTCCTTCGCGAAGGTCTTGCGGACCCACCGCTGGAGATCGGAATCGACTTTGGCCACCGGAAACTGGCGCTTGGATTTGCCCTCTTTCTTGACGAGTTGTTCGATCGCTTTGATAATCTTGCGAATCTCCGCGTGAGCGAACTCGACGGCGCCTAGAAAATCTTCCTCGGTTATTTCATTACCGCCGCCTTCGACCATCATCACGGCATCCTGCGTTCCGGCGATGACGATATCCATGCCGCCGGTCGCGTACTGCGGCAGCGTTGGATTGCAAAGATAGTTGCCATCCTCGTCGCGGCCGACGCGTACGGCGGCGACCGTCTTCTCGAACGGAATGTCGCTCAGCGCAAGTGCCGCGCCGGCGGCGCAGACGCCGAGAACATCGGCGTCGAGCTCGGGATCGATCGATAGCACCGTTGCGACGATTTGCACGTCGTTGCGAAAGCCGTCGGGAAAGAGCGGACGAATCGGGCGATCGATTTGTCGCGAACTGATCACGGCGTGCTCGGGAGGACGTCCTTCGCGCTTGATGTAACCGCCGGGGATCTTCCCGGCAGCGTACATCTTCTCTTCGAAATCGCAGGTGAGTGGAAAGAAGTCGATGCCTTCACGAGGCTTCTCGGAGGCAGTAACGGCGCAGAGCACGACGTTTTGATCGCCATAACGAACCAACGCGGAGCCGTTTGCTTGCTTCGCTAGTTCGCCGGTTTCGATGGTCATCGTGCGCCCGCCGACCGTTAAACTTACGGAATCGGGCACAGTTTCTCCTAAATTCGAACTAAATTATTCTTTTGTTTGACGCGTCTGCATTCGGCAGGGCCGAGCAGCGACCTGCCCAAAACGGCCCTCCATGCGAACCCTTGCCCGTGAGGGCTTGAGAGAACTCAAGCTCAAGGCGAACGATGTGCGTCAAGGCATCATTCGTTCGCTACTGGCCGCGGGCTCGGGGCACTCCGCCGGGCCGCTCGACATGTCCGATGTCTTTACCGCGCTCTACGGTCATTTGATGCGTCACGATCCCGAAAATCCGGAGTGGCCCGAGCGCGACCGTCTGCTGCTCTCGTGCGGGCACATAGCGCCGGTGCGATATTCCGCGATGGCCAATTTCGGCTACTTTCCGCTCGACGAACTGACGACGTTGCGCAAGTTCGGCACGCGGCTTCAAGGTCACCCAGAACGCGTACGTCTGCCGTCGGTCGAAACGACGTCGGGCCCGCTGGGCGAAGGGCTTGCGCAAGGCGTGGGCATGGCGTATGGCGCCAAGCTGGATGGCAAGAAATTCCGCGTTTGGGTCGTGACGTCAGACGCGGAGCATCAGTGCGGTCTGCATTGGGAGGCGGTGCTGACCGGCGCCAAGTTCGGCCTCGACAATCTCACCGCGATCGTCGATCGTAATTTCATTCAGATCGACGGCAGCACGGAAGACGTGATGCCGCTCGAACCGCTCGTCGATAAGTATCGAGCTTTCAACTGGGAAGTCTTGGAGTGCGACGGCAACGACATGGCGGAATTCGTCGAAACGGCGCAGCGCGCGACGGCAGTCGTCGGCAAACCGCAAGTCATCATCGCGCATACCGTGCCGGGCAAGGGCGTCTCGTTCATGGAAGGCGACTATACCTGGCACGGAAAGCCGCCCAACGCGCAGCAAGCGGAGCGGGCATTGCTCGAGCTTGCGGCGCAGCGCGACGAGATCCTCGCTCATGAGTAGCGATACACGGATCGACGACCTCGCTTCGGCGACGATGCACCTATTAGATTATCGTAACGGCGATGAGCTCAAACAAGTCCCAACGCGAAACGGCTTCGGAGAAGGACTAATCGAAGCGGGAGCGCGCGATCGCAACATCTTGGGGATCTGCGCCGACCTTTCAGAATCGACACGGTTCGAGGGCTTCAAGAAGGCTCATCCGCAGCAATATATCGAGATCGGTGTCTCCGAGCAGATGCTCGTCGCGATGGCGGGTGGTCTCGCATCGGTCGGCAAGGTGCCGTGGATTGCCAGCTACGCGATGTTCAATCCCGGCCGGTCGTGGGAGCAAGTGCGCACGATCATGGCGCTGAACGAGACGAACGTCAAGATCGCGGGCGCGCACGCGGGTGTCTCGGTCGGCCCCGACGGCGCGACGCATCAAGCGATCGAAGACATCGCGATCATGCGCGTCATTCCCCATATGACCGTCGTTGTGCCATGCGATGCGGCGCAGACGAAAAAAGCGACCCTTGCCGTTTCCTCGAGGTGCGGACCCACGTATCTACGCTTCGGCCGCGAGAAGTCGGCGCTGTTCACGACCGAGGAAACGCCGTTTGAAATCGGCAAGGCGCAGACGTTTCGCGAGGGCGACGACGTTGCAATCGTCGCGTGCGGTATCCTCGTCTACAACGCATTGGTTGCCGCAGACCGGCTCGCTCGCGAAGACGGCATCGAGTGCCGCGTGGTGAACAACCATACCGTCAAACCGATGGACGAAGCAGCCATCGTCGAAGCGGCGCATCGCTGCGGCGCGATCGTGACCGTCGAAGAACATCAACAGCACGCCGGAATGGGCTCGCGCGTTGCGGAGATCCTAGTGCGGCGGCAACCCACGCCGATGGAGTTCGTCGGCGTCGACGACACGTTTGGGCAATCCGGCGATCCCGGCGAGCTCATCGAGTTTTACGGCATGGGCGTCGGCGCGATCGAGGCGGCGGTGCGCCGCGCCCACGGCCGCAAGAAACGATAGGGGACCTTTACCGGCGCAGGCCGAGCTGCGATATCAAGGTGCGATAGCGCTCGAGATCCTTCGCGTGCAGATAGTTGAGCAAGCGCCGGCGTTGGCCGACTTGCAACAACAATCCCCGGCGGCTGTGGTGATCCTTTTTATGGACCTTGAGATGCTCGGTGAGCTGATTGATGGAAGCGGTCAGCACGGCGATCTGGACTTCCGCCGATCCGGTATCGTTCGATCCGCGTCCGTACTTGCCGGCGATCTCCGACTTCTGTTCTTTGGTCAGGGGCACGCTTGAATCTCCTTGAGCAGGATGGTCTCGCACGGGTACAGAGGTCTTCACCGTCCCGGCGACCGGCATAGAATACCAAAGCGGGGCCGCCGGCGCAAGGTGCGCCCGAATCGGCAAACAAAGCGCTCCTGCGTGGACTTCGGTATCCGCGGACGAACGGCGCTCGTCGCCGGCGCAAGCGCCGGGCTCGGCGCCGCCGTCGCGATTGCGCTCGCCCGCGAAGGCGTGCGCGTGGCATTAGCCGCGCGCAATCTCGAGCGACTCGAAGGCGTCGCTGCGGAGTCCAAACGTTGCGGTGCGCCCGACGCGCGAGCATTTGCCCTCGATTTGCAAGATGCCGATTCCATCGCGGCGATGCTGGACGAAGTGCATCGCGTCTTCGGCGATCCCGAGATCGTCGTTCTCAACGGCGGCGGTCCCAAGCCTGGCCGATTTACCGAAATGACTGGCGCCGACTGGGACGCCGCGTATAGGTTGTTATTGCGCGGCATGCTGCTCGTTCTCGAACGCGTCGTTGCGCCGATGCGGGAGCGGCGCTGGGGACGCATCGTGGCGTTGACCTCGACGGCCGTGAAGCAGCCCATCGACGCGCTCGTACTCTCGAACGCATTTCGGACGGCGCTCGTCGCGGCATTGCGAACGCTTGCGGTTGAAATAGCCGGCGACGGCGTTACCGTTAACTGCATCGCGACGGGCCGCATCGAAACGGACCGGCTGCGCTCGCTCTACGGCAACGACGAGAGCAAGCTGCTCGATGCGGGTCGCGACGTACCGATCGGCCGCGTCGCGACGCCCGACGAATTCGCGCCAGCTGTTGCATTTTTGTGCGGCGAACCGGCGCGCTACATTACGGGCCAGACAATCTCAGTCGACGGCGGACTCGTCCGCGGACTCTTCGGTTAGGTTTTCCGCGCCATGCGCTGCGAGCGAAGGTCCACTAGAGAGCGGCGCGAATCACCGGGCCGATATGCAAGGAGTTGAAGGCAAGCGCGTCGCCGCACTGGTCGGTGACGGATTCGAAGAGATCGAGCTGGCAGAACCTCGGCGGGCGCTCGAAGAGGGCGGTGCCGTCGTGACAATTGTCGGAGTCGACGAGCGTGCGCGTCAGCGCATTCGTGGCAAACGAGGTCTCGACGACGGTCAGAGCCTGCGCGCCGACGAGCTCGTTGGCGACTGCACTGCCGAAGATTTTGACGCGTTGCTCATTCCCGGGGGCACGTCACCGGATCGGATTCGAACCGACGCGCAGGTGCAGCGTTTGGTGCGCGAATTCGACACGCTGAAAAAACCGATGTTCACCATCGGGCATGGGCCGCAAGTCCTCATTTCCGCGCAGATCGTTCGCGGTCGTCAGGTCACCGGCGTTCATTCGATCGCCGACGATATTCGAAACGCCGGCGGCCTCTACCGCGATCAACCGACCGTCACCGATTCGAACTGGGTCTCGACGCGCGGTTCCGACGATCTCGTTCAGTTCAACCGCGCGATGCTCGAAAAGCTCGCGACCGCGACGCCCGCTCAAATCGGGTCGTAGCGCGCCAGCGTTTCCCCGTACTGGCGCAAGGCCAAGAACGCAACGACGGCGCAAAACACAAGCTCTCCCACGAGGGAATGGACGACGGCGACGAACGCGTACGCCGCGCAACTCGTCGCCGCGGCAAGCGCGACGTAGAGCACGCGAGAAGCGCCACGGCGAATCGTCGCCGACAGTGCCGTCAATGTAGCCGCGACGAGCGCGGCGAGCGCGATCGCCAACGTGAGCGGCAAGCCGCCCGTGCCGCGAAGCGCTTGCGCGATAATGAAAACGAGCGCGGCGATTGCTGCGGCGACGCACGGAACGAGCGCCTTCGCGCGCGCGAGTTCGCGTCCGAAGAGCGGCGCGCTCTGCTCGCAATAGTCCAGATGCGGATGAAGGCCGGGACTTTGCGCCAGCGCCAATGCGATTCCCAGCAGCGAGCAGAGAAACAGCGGCGCGGCGATGCCGGTCGGTTGGCAAAGACCCGCGACGAATGCGGCGGCGCACGAATAGAAAACGATGCGACGCTGGGCGAAGAGCCGCGCCTGCAACACCCCAAGCAAGGGGCGCATTCTCACGATCGTCCGCCCGCCGCCACGCTCTCGACATTGGATGCGAAGGCTCGCGCGGCAGCGGCGTCGGCATGGACCGTCAACAGGGCTCGCCCTCGCGTGGCATTGAGAATCGTAGGTGCGTAGACTGGTGCGGGGCGATCGATAATCAGGAGTTTCGGCATGCCGATCAACGCGCCGATCAATGGATACGCAAAGGCTTCGTGCATCGGTGCAAGGCGCTTTCGCAAGAGGCTGGCATGCAACTGCGCGCGCCGTAACTCAACGTTCCACAGCGCCGCGCGGTAGGCGACGTAGCGCGCAAACTCTCTTTCGTCGAGAGCGAACGGTTCGTGTGGAACGAGTGCCGCGGCGCGCTTGCACGCCACCGACTGTACCCGAGGGTCGTAATCGTCGATGAGCACGCATCCGCTCGACGCCTTGACGATGCCGGCCGCGAGCAGCGAGACGATCTGCGCGTCGCGCGCGCAGGCGCAGACGAGCGCCGCGCGCCCGCCGTGGTGAAGGTCGATGCTGATCGGTCCGACGCGGTCGCCCACCGTCGCAAACGTCGCATCGCGCATACGAAGCAGGGGCATGCAGTATCATTCGGCGCCCTCGGCCAACTCCCACCATCCGTGCTTTCGAACACCGAGGTCGCGCAGAAGCTGCTGGAGATCCGTACGCTCATGGAGATGGCCGGAGACTCATTCTACAAATACATGGCCTACGAAAAGGCCGCCGCGTCCGTTGAAAATGCGCCGCCGCTTCGGGATCTGGTCGACGCGGGAGAACATTTCAAGCTTCCGGGTGTGGGCAAGTCGATCGGTGCGGCCATCGAGCAACTCGTGCGCACGGGCACGACCGATCAGCTCGATGCGCTTCACGAGCGCTTTCCCCCATCGCTGTTGGAAGTGCTCGGCGTGAGCGGAATAGGAACGAAGACTGCCGCTTTGCTCTTCACCGATTATGCAATCGCGTCGTTGGCGGATCTCGAGGCCGCAATCGCCGGCGGAAGGCTCGCCGGCGTCCCTCGATTGGGCAGTAAGACGATCGAAAACTGGCGTCGTGGAATTCTTGCGTATCGCGGACGCCAACGGCGCACCCCGTTGCCCGCCGCACGGACGATTGCGAGCGAGGCGATGGAGTACGTCCGTGCCGGGCCGCCGCTCGAACGATTACTCTACGCCGGAAGCCTTCGTCGCTGCGAAACCACCGTCGGCGACATCGATTTGGTCTGCACGTCGCCGAACGCCGCCGCCGTCATCGCACACTTCACGACGTGGGCGCGCGCGCAAGCCGTGCTGGCGGAAGGGCCAACCAAGGCGAGCATTTGGCTTCCCGGAGGCTTGCAGATCGATCTGCGCGTCTTGCCCGATCATCTGTACGGCAACCTTTTGCAGCACTTTACCGGTTCGCGCGAACACAACATCAAACTGCGCGAACACGCCGTGCGCGCCAGCCTGCGCGTCAGCGAAAACGGTATTCTCAATCTTGAGAACGGCGAGGTCGTCACCTGTACCGACGAGACCGGCGTCTATGCTGCCTTGGGGATGCAGTACATTCCCCCGGAACTTCGCAGCGGGCTCGATGAGATCGACCTCGCGCGCGCCGGCGCGATACCCGCGCTCGTCGAGCTGACCGATCTGCGCGGCGATTTTCACATGCACACGGTCTGGAGCGACGGCGACGATACGCTCGAGGCGATGATCGCGGCGGCCGCGGCCCGCGGCTACGAATATCACGCAATCAGCGATCATTCGCACGGGCGCGGGCGCCTCGGCATGGACCCCCACAAGCTGCTGGAGCAGCGAGCCGCCATCGAAGACTTAGGCGAGCGGCACGGGATTCGTACCTTGTGCGCCAGTGAAGTCGACATTCTGCCCGACGGCTCGCTCGACTTCGGCGACGAAACTCTGGCAAGGCTCGATCTGGTCATCGGGTCGGTGCATTCGGCGACCCGTCAGTCGCGCGAGGAGATGACGGCGCGCCTCGTTCGAGCCTGTGAGAACCCCTACGTAACGATCATCGGACATCCGACGGGCCGGCGGTTCGATGCTTCGCCGGGATACGAATTCGATTGCGACGCCGTTTTCGCGGCGGCCGCACGCACCGGAACCGCGCTCGAAATCGACGGCCAAGCCGCTCGTTTGGATCTGCCGGCGCCGCTCGCGCGTAAGGCGAAAAGTTTTGGCGTCACCTTGGCCCTCGATAGTGACGCCCATCGCACGCGCGATCTCGCGGCGGTCGAGTTCGCAATCGGTCAGGCTCGCCGCGCGGGGCTGACGAAAGCCGACGTGCTCAACGCGCAACCGCTGGAATACGTGCGCGCCTTCGTCGCGCGCAAGCGTGCGGCGGCGTGATCGCCGCGGCTCGGCTCGCTGGTCCGCAGAACGCCGGTGCGGTCGGTGCTCTGCCATTGCTCTTCGTGCACGGCGTGGGCTCGACGGGGGCGATTTGGGACTACCAACTCCGGGCGTTGAGCGATCGGCGGCTCTGCGCAGCAGTCGAGTTGCGCGGAAACGGAACGCAGAAGCCCGATCCAGATCCTGCGCTCATTACGCGCGATGGCTATGCCGGCGACGTGCTGGCCATCGCCGACGCCCTGCGCGCGCCGCGCTTCGTCGTCGTCGGCTGCAGCTTGGGCGGTGTGGTGGCGTTCGAGCTTTGGCGAAGCGCTCGCCGGCGAATTACGGGGATGGTGCTGCTGGGAACGTTTGCCCGTTATCCGCAGGGAGAGGAGTACGCGCGGCAAGTCAGAGCGCAAGCCCTGGAAATCGGCGACATGCGCGCGTTCGGTGAGTTGCGCGCAGCTAAGCTCGGATTACCGCCGCAACGTCTGCATGAAACGATCGAGCAGTACGGCTGCAAAACAACCGAATGCTTCATGGCGGCAACGCAAGCGACGTGGACCGGCGATTATCGCGACCTATTGTCGAGTATCGACGTCCCGACGCTCGTCGCGTACGGCGAGTACGATACGATTGCGCCGCGCGCGCTAGCCGAGGAAATCGCGTCCGGAATTCGAGGCTCCGAGCTCACCTGTATACCCGCTGCCGGTCACGTCGCCAACGCCGACAATCCCGAAGCGTTCAACGCCATACTCAACGACTTCGTCGAGCGCAACCTGACCCAAGAGCTCGTCTAGACGATGCGCTGCGGCGCGGAATACAGGTTCGCGCGTTCGCCGCGTAAGAAGCCGACGAGCGTGACGTTAAACTCGCGCGCGAGCTCAACCGCGAGGCTGCTCGGCGCCGAGACCGAGGCCACAATCGGCACGCGAGCCATGACCGCTTTTTGCAGAATCTCATAGCTCGCGCGTCCGCTGACCATCAAGATGGATCGCCGCAGCGGCATCCGCGCGGCCAGGAATGCCCATCCTACGAGCTTGTCGACGGCGTTGTGGCGGCCGATGTCCTCTCGAACGGCGATGGTGTCGCCCTTCTCGTCGAAGAGCGCCGCGGCGTGTAATCCCCCGGTCGACGCGAAAACGCGCTGCGCGTCGCGCATGCGCTCGGGCAGCGGGTAGAGCCCCCGGGCAGCGAGCTGCAGCTCATCTTCGATCGGTTGCGCGCCCAGGTCGCGCAGCGACTCGAGTTGCGCGCGTCCGCAGACACCGCAGGCGCTGTTCATCGTGAAATGCCGCTCGAAGCGCGCCAGATCGAGATTGGTGGTTTTCGTACGCAACTCCGCGGTAACGATGTTGTACCGCTGCTGCGGATCGATGCCCGGATCGACGCAATAGGTGAGTTCCGCGATCTCATCGCGGCTTCGAACGATGCCCTCGCCGGCGAGGAAGCCCGCCGCAAGCTCGAAATCGTTTCCGGGAGTGCGCATCGTGACGGCCAAGGTTTGCCTCGTCGCGCCCGCAACGAGGCGAAGCTCGAGCGGCTCTTCCCCGGCGACTTCGTCTTGCTTGCGCCGGCGAGTCTCACCGTCGAGTGCGAGCACGTCGACCTCGACGCTGCGCCCCGGCCGCGTTGCTTCCACTAGCTCTCGTCCGGCGGTCGATTTTGCACGTATTGATAGCCGAAACGACCTTTGACGCAGAGGTGACCGCAGGTAACGCCGTTCTCGACCGGTGACGTCACCTTCACGATCTGATTCGCTTGAACGTGGAGGGTCAGCGTGCAGCCGACGCCGCAATACGAGCAGATCGTATCGGTTGCGGTCTGTCCCTCTTCGTTCCACTCACCGCGCTGCCTGAGCTCGTATTCCGACGAAAACATCAACGCCCCGGTCGGACAGACGCCGATACAGTTGCCGCAGTAGACGCAAGCCGAGTCGGGGAGCTCGACGTCGAACTCGGTCGAGATTTGTGCGTCGAAACCGCGTCCGGCAACGGCGATCGCAAACGTGTTTTGCGCGTCGGCGCCGCACGCTTCCACGCACTTATAACAGAGAATGCATTTGCCGTAGTCACGCACGTAGAGCGCGTTGTCGATCTTGACGGGCGCGGCGACGTTCTTCGCGTCGGTGCCATAGCGCTGCGGGTCGGCGCCGTAGCGCTCGCAATAACCGAGCGCCTCTGGGGCGGTCGAGAGGTCGACGGATGAGGCGAGAAACTCGAGCACCATTCTTCGGCTATGACGTACGCGCGGCGAATCGGTCTGAATGACCATGCCGTTGTCGGCGCGGCGCGCGCAGGCGGGAACGAGCGCACGCGAGCCTTCGAGCTCAACGACGCAGACACGGCACGCGTTGACGGGCGTGAGCGACTCGAGAAAGCAGAGCGTGGGCGTAGCGATTCCGGCGCTTTTGCAGGCGTCGAGAATCGTCGAACCGTCGGGTACCCGCACCGGGGCGCCGTCAATGGTAAGATCGAGCGTGCTCACGGCGCCGCGTCCGCCGTGAAGATCCGAAGGTTGCGCTGCGCCGATTCGACAGCGTTTGCTGCGGTCTGGCCGAGGCCGCAAATCGAAGCGTCGCGCATCGCGCTACCGATCTCGCCTAACAAGAGGATGTCGCGTTCGCGCGCGCCGTTGCCGTACGACAGCCGCTGGAGCGCCTCGGCCTGGCGCACCGTTCCGACGCGGCATGGAACGCATTGGCCGCAAGACTCGTCGCGGAAGAACTGCGCGATCCGCCGCACCACCGCGGCCATGTCCGCGTGCTCGTCAAAGAGCATGACGACACCCGAGCCGAGCGTCGCGCCCGCGGCGCGCGCATCCTCGAACGTGAGCGGCATGGTTTGGGCTTGGGGTGTGACGATCGTCCCCGCGGCGCCTCCGAGCAAAATCGCTTGCATGCGCGCGCCGTCGCGAACGCCGCCGGCGAGATCGATGAGCGCTCCCAGCGTCGTCCCGTGCGCTACCTCGTAGAGTCCCGGTCGCGCGACCGCGCCGGCAAGGCAAAAAAGCCGCGTTCCAGTGGATCCCGGAGTTCCAGTCGCTGCGTACGCCGCTGCGCCGTCGCGCAGAATGATCGGCAGATTCACGAGAGTCTCGACATTGTTCACGAGGGTTGGTTTGCCGAAGAGTCCGCAATCCACCGGAAACGGCGGTTTGTTTCGCGGCTCGCCGCGCTTGCCTTCGATGGAGTTGAAGAGCGCCGTCTCCTCGCCGCAAATATAAGCGCCGGCGCCGCGGCGAATCTCCAGGTCGAACGCCCATCCACTGCCCATGACGTTCTCGCCCAGCAGACCGCTCGCGCGCGCCCGCGCCGCTGCGTTCGCGACGCGTTGGGCCGCGAGCGGATATTCCCCGCGGATGTAGATGTACGCGTGCTCGCAACCGACGGCATAACCTGCAATCGTCATCGCCTCGACGATCGCGAACGGGTCGTCTTCCATGAGGACGCGATCTTTGAATGTGCCGGGTTCGGATTCATCCGCATTGCAGACGAGGTAGTGCGGCCGTGCCGGCGCTGCGGCAACTGCTTCCATCTTTCGTCCCGTCGGAAAGGCAGCGCCGCCCCGGCCTAATAGCTTTGACGCGACGATTTCGGCGATGACCCCTGCCCTTCCAAGCTCGAATGCGGTGCTCAGCGCGCAGTAGCCGCCGTCGTTTCGATACGCCTCGAGGCTCTCCGCATCGGTCGTGCCGACGCGTCGAAGTAGGCGAAGCGGCGATCCGCCGATGCGCGTTTGCCTCGAGGTTTCGTCCAAAAGTTCCGTCGTTGCGGGCGCAACGGCACGGGCCGTCGGCGCGTCGCCCGCCGTTTCGATCAGCGCCGCGGGAGCGCGATCGCAGAGCCCAAGACATGGGCTGCGCAGCCAGCTCGTACCCGACGACTCGAGCCCTTCGACGATTCGCTCCGATCCGGCATCCATGCAGGCGATATCGTCGCAGACGTGAACGACGCGTTGCGCGCGCGGCTTGGTCGAAAAGAGCGCGTAAAATGTCGCAACGCCGTAGACGTCGGCCGGCGCGACGGAGAGTCGCTCGCCGACGTAGTTGACCGCGCCTTCGCTAATCCATCCGACGTATTCTCGCAGTGCGTGGAGCACGGGAAGTAAGAGCGTACGCGGCATCGCGGCGCCGCCGTACGGCCCGAGCACCGCATCGACCGCGGCCCGCTCCCCTTCGCTGGCTCGTGCCGACGTGAAGTGCAAATCCATCGGGAGGCTATACCGGCTCTATGCGAACGGCGCAGGCTTTGAATTCGGCGGTGCCCGATTTCGGGTCGGTGGCGTCGATCGTCAACAGATTCGTTGCCGCGTCGTCATTGTGATGGAATGTCGTAAAGACTAAGCCGGAACGCAAACCAGGATCGATGCGAATCGGCACGACGATCGAGCCTCGGCGAGAACTGACTCGAACGCGTCCGCCTTCGGCGACCCCGTAACGCCGCGCATCTTCGCGGGAGATGTCGAGAGTTTCGCCGCGCCGCATCGGCGACGAATAGCCGCCGCTCTGAACGCCCGTATTGAACGAGTCCAAACGCCGTCCGGTCGTCAAGCGAATGGGGTAGGCATCGTCGAGTGCTTCGACCGGCGGATCGTGCTCAACGACCGCAAATGCGGCGCGTTCGCCGCGCAATGGTTCTTCCCACAGACGCGCGTGCAGGAACTGCTCGCCGGGATGGTCGTCGTCGTAACACGGCCACTGCAGTCCGCCCAGCTGCTCCAGGCGCGCATAGCTCATACCCGCGTGCCAGGGCGAGAGCGAACGGCACTCGTCCCATACCTGTTGCGGCGTATACGGCGGCCAGTCGTGTCCCAGCCGGCGGGCGAGGTCGCACAGAATCGTGACGTCGTCGCGCGCTTCCCCCGGGGGCGCGAGGGCCTTGCGGCAACGTTGCACTCGCCGCTCGCTGCTGGTGACCGTTCCCTCGGATTCGCACCAGCTGGCCGATGCCGGAAAGACGACGTCGGCAAGCTCGCCGGTTTTGGTTAAGAAGATATCCTGCACGATCGTGGTCTTGAGGCGCCGCAGTAGTTCGATCGCGTGCTTTTGATCCGCCTCGGATTGCGCCGGATTCTCGCCGATGATATAGAGCGTGTCGAGCTCGCCGCGCTCGATGGCCGCGAACATCTCGGTCAAGTTCCAACCGCGCCGGCGCGGTAGGCTCGCGTGCCACGCGCGTTCGAATTTTTCGATGAATTTGAGTTCCTCGACGTCTTGGCCACCCGGAAATTTGTTCGGGATTGCGCCCATGTCGCCACCGCCCTGAACGTTGTTCTGGCCGCGCAGCGGATTGACGCCCGCACCGTATCGTCCGACGTGACCGCAAAGCAAGGCGAGGTTGATGAGTGCGCGGACGTTGTCGACTGCATTATGGTGCTCGGTGACTCCAAGCGTCCAGCAAAGTTGAGCGCGTGGCGCGCGCGCGTACGCGTGGGCCATTTCGGCAATAAGGGTAGCCGAAACGCCCGTTATCTTTTCCGCATACTCGAGCGTGTATGGTTCGACCCCGGCACGAAACTCGTCGAAACCCGTCGTGGCGCGTTCGATAAACGCGCGATTCTCTAAGCCCGACGTCACGATTTCGCGACCGATCGCATTGGCAAGCACGATGTCGGATCCGACGTCGAGTCCGAGCCAGCCGTCGGCCCATTGCGCACTGGCGGTTCGGCGAGGATCGACGACGTAGAGTTTCGCGCCATTGCGAATGCCGCGCAACGCGTGGTGAAAGAAAATCGGATGCGTCTCGCGAGCATTCGATCCCCAGAGCACGATCAGGTCGGTTCGCTCGATCTCCTCGTAGGAGCTCGTGCCACCGCCTGCCCCGAAAACCGCCGTCAGACCGACGACGCTGGGGGCGTGTCAAGTACGGTTGCAGCTATCGATATTGTTGCTGCCCATGACCGACCGAGTAAACTTTTGCGCGATATAGTTCATCTCATTGGTCGCCTTCGAGCAGCTAAACATCCCGAATGCGTGCGTGCCGCCGCGGTCTCGCGCGTCGCGCAGTCCCGCTGCGGCTCTTTCCAGCGCCTCGTCCCAGCTCGCGCGGCGCAGACCGGCGCCATCGCGCACGAGCGGATGCGTTAACCGAAGATAAGGTGCGCTCATCGGCTGGTAATTCGCGTGCGGCCCATGCAGCACCCACTGCGTCCTTGATTGAACCACGTGGCCGAGCGCCGCTGGACTCTTGGCCGAAGGAGCTTCGAAGCGGCGAAGGCAAGACCGGCCAACGAAGGGGGAAAGAGCGTGGATCTTTCAGAGATTACCGTCTACGCGGACGGTCGATTCCAACGGTATGGCGATGCCAAGGTTGGATTGCTCACGCACGGACTCCAATACGGAACCGGTTGCTTCGAAGGCATTCGCGGGTATTGGATGCCAGAGGAACGCGAACTCTATCTCGTGATGCTGGGCGAACACTTCGAACGCCTCGCCACCTCGGCGAAGATCTTGACAATGTCGCTTCCGCACGACGCCGACGAGTTGTCCGAGATAACGGTGGAACTCTGCTTACGCAATCGATACGAGAACCACGTTTACATTCGCCCCTTCGCTTACAAGGCCGCCGAAGACGTGGGCGTGCGGCTTCATAACGTGCCCGATGCGTTCGCCATCGTTCCGATTCCCTTCACGCAGTATATCGACGCCGGGCGCGCACTCGACGTTTGCGTGAGTTCGTGGCGGCGCGCCGACGATACGATGGCGCCTCCCCGGGCGAAGATCACCGGCCTTTACGTCAATTCCGCGCTGGCTAAAAGCGAAGCCGTTCAGAACGGTTACGACGAGGCGATTCTGTTATCGCATGACGGACACGTTGCCGAGGGTTCCGCCGAAAATATTTTCCTGGTGCGCCGCGGCGTGCTCTATACTCCCGACCCATCGCAGAACGTACTCGAGGGGGTAACGCGCCGCGCAATCATGCATCTCGCGCGCGATGAGTTTCAAATTCCGATCGTCGAACGTTCGATCGATCGCGGTGAGCTCTATTCCGCCGACGAAATATTCTTTACCGGTACGGCCGTCGGCATCTGCCCGGTGGGCTCAGTCGATCGACGACGTGTCGGAGACGGCGGCGTTGGACCGATAACTCAGCGTTTACGGGCGCTCTACGATCGAATCGTCACGGGGCGCGAGACTCGCTTCGAGGGCTGGGTGACGCGCGCTTACGCGTCGGCGAAGATCAAGGTGTAGGCGCTGGCGCCGGCGGCGAGGTCGGCGCATCGGCGGGAACGGCGTCGTCGCCGGCGGGAGCGCCGGCATCGGGCGTTTGCGCGCTCGGCGGTTGTTGACTCCAATATCCGGCATCGGGTGATTCAACGCCACCGGTTTGGATAATGCCGTTGGCTTCTCGCCAGCGCGCCAGACGCAACTCGTCGGAATAGGTGAGCCGCGAGATCGAATGGATGAAGGCGCGGCCCAAGGCCTTGGAGGGCAATGCCGTCGTCATCACTGCAATGACGTAGGGCGCATCGTTCGCAAAGACGATCCCCGCATCGTTGAGCGTGTCGTTGAGCGATCCGGTCTTGTGGGCAATGGGAACGTCTTGGGGCAACGGTGCGGGCAGCAACGTGTTGATACGATCGGCTTCCAGAATGTCGATCATTGCGTTTGAAGACCACTGGTCGACGAGCTCGCGGCGTGCCATCAGCGAGAGCAGACGTACGAGATCGGCAGGCGATGTGCGCAGCGCGTCGCGGATCGACCAGCCCGCCGTGCGCACGTCACCGGTGAGATGCGTCCGGTCCAGCCCGAGTACTTCCATGTCCCGGTTGATGTTGTGCCGCCCCACCAGGCGGATAAGCATGTTCGTCGCGGTGTTGTCGCTGATGTCGATCATCTTCTCGACCAGTTCCGAAATCGGAAAAGTCGAGCCGGCCGGCGCGTCGCAGAGCACGCCCGATCCGTAATCTTTGTCGGCGGGTCGCAGCATGACACGGCGCTGCAAGTCGAAGTTGCCGGCCGCAAGCTGCGTGAACACTTCGACCATCACCGGAAGTTTGATCGTCGATGCAGCCGGCATGCTCTTCGCCGCATTGAAGCCCGCGTTGTAGCCCGTATTCAGATCGAGGACGTCGAGTGCGGTCGCCGCCGGCAGGCGTTGTGCGAGCGCCCGAACGTCGTGATTGAGGTTTGCCAGCGGCGGCGGAAGAAATGCTCGTGCCGGTGCGGCCGACGCGATGCCTACGCAAAGAACAAACGCCAACACCGACGCCGCGCGCGCCATCATGGCGGGCGATTCGGTTTCAAACGTAAGCCGCTCCTGCTTTGCGTCCTCTGCACGGGGCTTGCTTAACCCCACGGTGAAGCGCGCTGTATACGTCGAGCGGGGCGACGAATAGCTGGCACTTCCGCCAAAAGAAACGCGATCATTGCATGCTAGACGGGGTTGGTGGTACGCTCACGCCAGCTACTTCTCGTGGCTCGATTGCGAAGGTGTCGATCAAAATAAGCGAGGGAAGCTTACTTATCACTTCCCTCGATTGTACTCTTCCCTCGCTTGTCTTCGCTATCTATCAAATGGGGTAGCTCCGTATCTTGTTTTTATTGTCCGATCATCAGGAAACTGGACCAACCGTGGCTGCCTAAGACGACGGCTGTGGCCTCGACGCCCGGAGGTAACACAAAGGTACCGTTGCTTAGCGGTACGACAGTGCCTGCGATACGCAGCGTTAGTGCCGACGAACCCGTTGCGTAGAACGTCGCCGGGCCATAATAACCTAAGCTCGCAGCGCTGAACGGGCTTGACGGCACCGATGTCGTGACCGGAGTTCCTTGGTCGTTATATCCGGGGCAATCAGTTATTTGCAGATTCGAAACAGAAGTGGGAACGCTAACAGGCGACGTGATACCCGTGAAGTCGCAGTGCTTAAAGAAAATGTTTGACGGTTCCGGACTACCTGTGATTACGGCTCCGTTCTCGAGGTTACCGGTAAGGTCGCAGCTGAGGGCGCGTACACTTTCGGCACCATAACCCACAAAAATTCCGTACAATTGGGTCGGCGTTTGAAAACCGGGCGGAATTGAGTCGAGATTGTAAGCCGAGTTGTTGCAGGCAACTCCTATGATTCGCAATCCGTCCACTGTGCCCGTGATCGCGATGCACTTTGTGAGTACGGCTCTGATCCCGCTGAAGCACGATTGCAGGAGTAGTAGCCACCGAGGACCTCGATGTTCTTCCCGCCTGCGATCTGCATGCCAGGACCTGTCCAGAAGCAGCAATAGCAGTCTACGAAGCGGATTTGGTTAATTGGTCCCGTGCTGCCCGGCTGAATCACAATCCCAGCACCCGTGTAGGTAGTGGTTGACTTGGCCGGCGCAAATTCGCAATTTGCGAAGAAAACCTCGGTCACAGGGGCTGCCGAGCTACCCGATTCGATCACCAGTGCCGCTCCCGTGTCGTATGGGTAGCAGCTAACGTTGCCAAAATAAAGCTTTCTAATGTTGGCCGCAGTGTTCTCGGGCTGGGCACCGGCCGTGATGACGATTCCTTCGCCGTACGAATCTAGACGCGTGTTGATCATTCGCAAGTGTTCGCAGCCATAGATCTGCACAGCGACTCCGGTCCCGATTTCGTCCCCAGCGCATTCGAAATAGCAGCCGGCAATGTATGTCTCTATGCCTGACTGCAGGGTACCAGGTGATGGGTCAAAGGAGCCGATCTGGAGCGCCGTTCCCGCAGTGCTGCCATTAAAGACATTACAATCAATCATGCTGCACCCTAACGAGTTTTCAAACCAAACGCCAATCGGAAAATTAACAACGGTCACTCGGAGCAGACGGACGTTTTGGCTCGCGCCACCGTCGACAACGCCCTCCACGTGAATCGCGGCGTTTTGGCCCGTTGATTCGCTGTAACCGATCATTAGGTCTTGAAAAACGACTCCTCCGATGTCGGCGGAACCGACTGAAGTGACATTTTCAACAACGAACAGATCCTCGTTTACGGTTTGCTGCAACAGCGGTATGTTTATCTGGCCCTGCCCTGTGCCAACGAGTATGATAGACCACGGCTGCACCGCAGGCGGAGACTCGTCGTCAGGCCCGATCGTAATAGTGCCTGAAAACTGGTAGGGCAGTGTGCCGTTGGATGGGAATTGCAGCGTACCGCCTTGACCTTGAGTTGGGCCATCAGTACTTAACAATTTGCTGATGAAGTATCTTAAATTGTCAGTGTTTGTGCCAGCGTCTTGACCCGCGTAAACGATCTTTTCGGACGCGTCGATCGGCTCTGTTACATTGAAGACGCCATTAAAAGGAGGGGATGCCATTGTTTGCTTCCTTTCGTCGAGTGTTTCGTGTTAGCGAAGCCATGAACGGCCCACTCCACAGCAGAACAGTCTCGCTGAACCCAGCAGGAGGAAGTTTATACCTTCGAGCGGGCTGGCGCCGAGTTCGTTCTTGCAAAGCGCAACGGCTCAAATAATCGTAGTGGTCGCTCTACGCAATTGCAAGTGGCTTCGCGCACAGGTTCAACGGCGCTCGCTCCTCACAAGCCCTTTTGAAAGCCTTAACACCATAGGGCCGCCCTCGTCTCAAAGAGGAAAATTTAATCGGAAAGCGCAGAATGTCCCATGCGAGCGGTCGTCACCCGTCAGTGGCTTTGAAGATCGCGAATGATTTAAGAATGCGCGTTTTGAAGCGAATTGCTGGCGGGCCGTATCAGGCGGCAGTCATTGGCGGCGCACGAGGAGCCAAGGCATGACGCGTTGGGCTGTCGCGCCTGTCGCTCTTTGCGCTTGCGCTGCTGCTATCATTGCGAGTGCCTGCGGTTCACAGTTGCCCTTGCTTTCCCCCGGAGTGACGAGCGAGACAAGAGTACTTAGCCGACCGTCGGACTCTCAACGGGTCGGCTTGCCAGCTCGACGCACAGCGAGTCCCACCAACTCGTGGATGTCTCCCAATGCTGTCGGACAGGATCTTCTTTACGTCCTCGATGACACTTACGTTAGCGTATACTCGTATCCGAACGGGAGGCTAGAAGGAAAACTCCGCCATTTTTCGCTGGCCGACGATGCATGCGTCGACAAAATCGGTGACGTCTACATCGTAAATTTGGGATATGGGACGGTCTTTGAGTACGCGCACGGCGTCAGCAGACGCACGAAGGAGTTATCCGTTCCAAAAGGCGCGATAGGGTGTTCGGTCGATTCAGCTAGCGGGAACCTGGCTGTCGCGGGAAGTCATAACCCGTCTCTTGGAGGTGTGGCTATCTTTAAAAAAGCGCGGGGTAAACCCACGTATTTCGAAGACCCTTCCTTTTACGAGTACTACTTTTGCGGCTACGACGATAAGGGGAACCTTTTCATCGACGGACAAAGCAGCCCTGGCAGCGGACACGTTGTGTTGGCGGAACTACCCAAAGGTGGCAGCCAACTTAAGACGATCGCCTTAGACCAGGTTATTCAGTGGCCGGGCGAAGTTCAGTGGGATGGTAAGCACGTGACGGTTCAGGACCAAGGCGCACCGTTTATTTATCAGTTCGCGGTAAAAGGAAGTCAAGCAGCAGAAGTTGGGTCCACCGAGCTCGATGGTGCTGGTGAACTTCACCAGACCTGGATTCAAGGCAGAACCGTGATCCTTCCGAATATCTGTGGCGATTCGTGCGATTACTCCGACGTGCTGTTTTATGATTATCCGGCCGGCGGCGCGTACACCAAGAAAATCAAAAAAGCTGTCGGGGCCGATTTGGGCGTCGTAGTAAGTCTCGCTCAAAAAGAACAACACCCGTAAGTAACAGTTACGGTGAGCTGGCGGTGCCATCAGTCACGTGCATTATACCGAGTGCAGTTGTCGCCATTTCGCGCCCGTCGCGATTCGGATATTCTTGACCCAGGATTATACGAGTAAGGAAGCTGCTATTTACTGGCGGCCCCGAAAGCGCGACCTGGCGGCGTCGGCGTCGTGCGGCGACATCCGATGCATTCGCACTCGCGCTGGCCCCTCGTAGGGCGCTAAGCGCAATCTTGCGTGCGAATTCGCCCGTGGCGGATCATGCTTCACTGGGGCGTGACGATTGGTACGCACCTTGGCGAATGCGTTGCCAATTTGAGCAACCGCAATGATGCGGCTTTGACTAAACGGATCGATCAGGCGTTCTTCATAGATTCGACAGTCGAGCGCGCGTGCGAGTACGCATTCCCGGGGAAAAGAAACACGCTGGGTCTGCGGCGCCACTTTGTGTCGGCAACGCCATCGCTTTCCCGAAATTAGCATTGGCGAGGATAATCGGTTCCGATTTGGCGGGCGCGAGGCTCAAGTTGGTGTCCTGCTTTGCGTCCTCTGCACGGAGGCTTGCTTAACCCCACGGTGAAGCGCGCCGATATGAGGGGGACACGCCGCAATCCTTGGCGGTGGCTGACCGACCGGCGCGTGACCTATGCGCTCAAGATTTTGATGGTGTTGGTGCTGGCGTTCTACGTCGGTGCGTTCGTCATCGAGATCCTCACTCGCATCAGGGGCGTGGTCTACATCCTGGTCGGCGCTGTTTTCCTAGCGTACGTCATCTATCCGGCAGTGCACCGGCTTGCGCGGCGCATGCCGCTCGTGCTCGCGATCGCACTCGTCTATCTGGCAATGATCGCGGCTCTCGTGATCCTGGCTCTCTTCATCGTCCCGCACGTCATGGAGGACTCCCAGCTCGTCATCCGGCGGTATCCCGATCTCGTCAACCGGCTTCATTCGATCGTCTACAATCCGAAAGATCCGCTGACTTCACATCTGCCGAGCTGGCTTCAAGATCAGATCGCCGGCTTACCGGATGCGGTGACAACGTGGCTCAAGATCCGCGGCCTTCAGGCCTTCGGGCAGTTCGCAACGGTCTTGGCAGGAACGGTCGCGGTCCTCGCGGTTTTCGTCGTCGTGCCGGTCGTGACGGCGTATCTGCTGCTCGATCTGGATCACATGAAGCGAAGTCTCGCTTCGATCGTTCCCGAAGACCGCTGGCGCGCAACGCTGGAGTTGTTCTCCGACATCGACGGCGTGATCGGCGGCTTCATTCGCGGGCAGCTCCTCGTTGCCGCCACGGTCGCGATCATGATCACGATCGCGATGATGTTGTTGCACGTGCCGTATCCGTATTTATTCGGCCTGCTCGCCGGTATCGGCGACCTGATCCCGTACGTCGGCGCCGTCGCGGCCTTTTTCCCCGCTTTCTTTTCGGCCGTGATCACGAACGGTTGGATTAACGCTGGGCTCGTGACCGTTGCTTTCGTTGCGATTTATGAAATGGAAGGCCATTTCATCGCACCCAATGTGGTCGGCAAGCAAGTCAAGCTGAGTGCTTTCATCGTTCTCGTCGCGCTGTTGATCGGCGCCGAGGTTGCGGGCCTCTTCGGCATGCTCATCGCCGTGCCGGTCGCCGGAGTCGTGCGCGTCGTCGCAACGCGGGTGCTGGAAGCGGCAAAATCGAAGCCTCCGCCATCGTGAGCTCGATTATCAGCGGCGCGCGTTCGCCAGTTCCGCGCGTCGATATCGCCGGCGTCCCGATGGACCTTGGCGCTAGCCGCCGCGGCGTCGACATGGGACCGTCGGCCGTACGCTACGCAAAGCTTCACGAAGCATTAGGTCGCCTCGGCATTCCGAAAATCGTCGACTGGGGAAACCTTGAGGTTCCGATTCGCGAATCGGCCGATGCGCAGGATGCCTCCGCAAAGTTTCTCAACGTCATTACCGGCGTTTGCAGCGAGTTGGCGCGCGTCGTCGAGGATGCCGTGCGCGCCGGCGGTCTGCCCATCGTGTTGGGTGGCGATCACTCAATTGCCGTCGGCACGCTCGAGGGCCTGACTCGCGCACGAGGTTCTCCACCCGGTCTGGTGTGGATCGACGCGCACGCCGACATCAACAGTCCCGCGAGCTCACCCACGGGCAACGTCCACGGCATGCCCCTCTACTTTGCATTGAGCCAGGGAGTTGCCGATTCGGCGCGCACCGTGCAAATCGGGTTGCGCGACGTCGACCCGAACGAGAAGCGTCTGCTGCGCGAGTTCGGCGTGAAGGCGTTCTCGATGACGGACGTCGACAAGCTCGGCATGGTGCACGTGATGGAAGAGGCTCGAGCGATTGCCGGTGCGCAGAACTCTCCGATTCACGTCTCGTTCGATATGGATGCAATCGATCCGAGCGAAGCGCCGGGAACGGGAACGCCCGTCAAGGGCGGCTTGAGCTATCGCGAAGCGCACTTAGTGATGGAGATGCTGTACGACAGCGGTCAGCTCGGTTCGATCGAGATGGTGGAGATCAACCCAATCCTCGACCATCGCAATCAAACCGCGACACTCGCCGTCGGCCTGATCGGTTCGGCGCTGGGGAAATCGATCTTATAACTTGATTGTGGTGCGCGCTTCGCACGCGACTCCGCCGCCGCAGACCGCAGGATCCCAACTCGCGTCGGCGAGCAGCGCTCGAATCTTGCTCTCCAGCTGCATCTCCACCGGAGGATCGAAGAGCACGTTTTCGGTGCGCCCGTCGTCGCCGACGGTGACGATAAGGGTCACGTGCGCTCCGAGCGCTTCGAGCTGCTTGCGAATGCCCGGATCGAGAACCGGATCGGGCTGCTCGGCGCCAAACGGCAAATACCCGCCATTTTGATGCGTGCCGACGCTCGCCACGGCGCGCGACGCCGGTGACGGCGTGGCGTTGGGAGCGCCGTTGCTCTCGGCGCTGCCCGTGCCGGCGCGGGTGATCGTGCCGACGGCCGGAGCTGCGGGCGCGTTGGTTGCAACCGCGGGTTCGGGCGATGCGTTGCGATGCGGCATCGTTCGAACGACGTGCGTCTTACTGGCGAAATTGATCGTCGGCGTCGGTTCGTGGTGCGGTGCGATCGCCCGCGGCGGTAACGCCGGCTTGGGTGGAACGATTTGGATGTGAAGAATTCGGACGAAGCTCACGGTTTCAACGGGGGTCGCGCTCGAGGCGGTCCACGCCAGCGCGGGAATAGCGAGCACTGCCAGGACGTGCAGCGCCAGCGAGGCGAGAGTCGCGCCTCCCATTCGTTCTCGAGCCCGGGCCATTGCCGTCATGTCGTTGGATCCCTTCGATTTCAGCGCCGCAGCGCCCCCGCTCGTGACGGGGTGGGGTCCTCAGGACGGCAGCGGTATCTCCGCTCCCCACACGTCCCATTCCGGCGGCCGCGATCGTGCGAAGAGCTCGATCCGCGAACGCGGGCCGCACAATCGCTCGATCAGGACGCGAAAGACTCCAGGCTTCTCACTGTGCGCGCCGCGAGGGTGCAAGACAACCTGCGGCTGCGCGAGATCGCAAATGGGGAAAGGCCGCCCGGTCGCATTGGTCGTCGCCGCGAGTAGCAGCTCGGACGTCGGCTTGGTGAAGGTCGGCGGAACGCCTTGCCCGGCGATGATCGTGCCGCGCTTGTTCACTTTGACCCAAACGTAGGCGACACCGCGATAGTGTAACCGCCACGACTCGATGAGCTTCAGCGCAAAATCGAGCCGCGGACACGTTGCCCACAGAAAGACGACGGCGCGACGATTCAGAATTTTTCGGATGTCGATCGCCGCGAGTTCATCGAGCGACATGAGCGGATAGTGTTTCGCCGCGGCTGCGTCTTTGATCGGGCTACCGTAGTATTGCCACGGCGGATCGACATACGCGATATCGTAGCGTTTCTCCGGAAGTGGCGGAAGGTGTACGTGCGGTCGCGCAGGCCGCCGCCGCTCGAGGCGCCGGGCATGCGCATTCTTCACGCCGAAAGGCTCGTGATCACGCCGGCGACCGTTGCGCCGCAGAGCGTGGCGGCGAAGTTGACGCCGTCGTTCTCGAGCCAACTCGCGCCGCGCCGAAGCAGGGTTGCGACGCCGCACGTATGACGCCGCGTTTCGCATTCGCACGCGCACTTCGGGCACCACCGCCGGGCCTGAAGGCTGGCGCCGAGCACCGAGTCCAGCAGCGCGCCCGCAATGCCTGCTGTCGCAACGCTCCGAACCGACGCCACGCCGGCGCAGGATGCAACGACGGCGACGGCGAGCGCACCGGCAACCGTAGCGGCGAGTCCGAGTGCGGTGACGCCGCCGGAGAGACCAGCAGGCAATGGTTGCAAGGTCAGAATCGAAACGGTAGGTCCGCGCGAAAGCGTTCCAATCTCGGTGCCCCACGTGTCGGCTGCGGCCGCGGCGAACGCACCCGCGAAGCCGGCCGCGAACGCCGTGCCGCCTCGCGGTTGAATCAGAATGCAGAGAGCCGCAACGCCTCCGTTGGCGAGTACTTGCCATTCGCCGCGGGCTCGATGAGCGTTCGGGTCGCCGATGGCGCGTTTGCGTTGCACGCCGATCCGCGAGAGTGCGCTTGACGGCAGAAAGAAGGCAAAGAGTACCGCGGCCGCCGCCCATCCGCCCCTCGCAAAGACGACCGTTCCGACGGCAAAGCCCGCGGCCGCACCGCCGGCCGAAAGCGCGCGCGCGCGATAGGCAAAAGCGGCAACGATTGCGGCAAGCGTGACCCCGAGCGTTATCTGCATGGCGATTGCGCGCTCAAGTGCTCTTCGAGCGCGGCGAGCAACCCTTCCGTGGTGAAGCGCTGGGCGACGGCGTCTACGTGCAGACCGGTCTCGCTTGCGGCCGACGCGGTGATGGGGCCGATGCAAGCAACGCACTTCCCGCGCGCCGTGTCGATCGCTTGCGCTTTGCCGCCCAGGAGCGTGACGAAGCCGTTGACGGTGCTGGCGCTGGTGAAGGTCAGCACGTCGGCCTGCGCGACCTTCTGCGCAAATTGCGGATCGTTCGGCACAACCGTCTTATAACCGGCGACGATGGTGACGTTGCGACCGGCCGCTTCGAGCATCCGCGGCAGCGCATCGCGTGCTTCTTGCGCTCGATAAATCAGCACGCGCTCGCCGGCCTCAGAGTGCTGGATCACCGCGCCGGCCATTTCTTCGCTGACGAAGACGTCGGGCACGAGATCTGCGTTAACACCGTACTCGCGTAGACGGTTGGCGGTGCGCTCGCCGATCGCCGCTACCTTCGCGCCTCCTAGCGCGCGAGCGTCGGCGCGGCGCGCGCGCAGCTGGGCGAAAAAAAAATCGACGCCGTTTTGCGACGTAAAAATTACCCATGCGAACGAAGCAATCTCATCGAGCGCCGCGTTCGCGCTGGTGACCTCGCCGGGAGGTACGATCTCGATGGTGGGCGCGACGATGGGCTGCGCTCCGCGCGCGAGCAACGACTCGGCAAAGACTGCAGCTTGCGGTCCGGTCCTCGTGATCAGCACGCGCCTGCCGAAAAGCGGTGCGGTATCGAACCAGCGCAACTGCTCGCGCAGTTGCGCAACTCCCCCAACGACGACGATGGCCGGCGAGCCGATCTTCGCCGCGACAGCCTCCTCCGCAATCGACGAAAGCGTTCCGAGAACCGTTCGCTGGTTGGGGCGCGTACCGTCTTGCACGATCGCGACGGGTGTCGTTGAAGCCAACCCGTGTTCGCGCAGGCGATCGGCGATCTGTCGAAGATTCGCCGTCGCCATCAGCAGGATGAGCGTGCGATGCGGGTCGGCAAGCCGCTCCCAATCGAGCGTCGACGATGGTTTGGCGGGGTCTTCGTGGCCGGTGAGAATCGTCACCGATGCCGCGTAGTCACGATGCGTGACCGGAATTCCCGCGTAAGCCGGAACCGCGAACGCCGAACTAATTCCGGGAACGATTTCGAACGGAATGCCAGTGGCGCGGAGCGCTTGCGCTTCCTCGCCGCCGCGGCCGAAAACGAACGGATCGCCTCCCTTCAAACGTACGACGACGCGTCCTTCGCGCGCTTTCGCGATGGCGAGTCGTTCGATCTCCTCTTGCTCCATCGCGTGGTCGCCGGCGCGCTTGCCGACGAAAATGCGTTCGCAGCTCTCCGGCGCGAGCTGCACGATCGCTTCGCTCGCGAGCGCATCGAAGAGCAATACCTCGGCCTGGCGGAGCACGGCGGCCGCCCGCAATGTCAACAGGCCCGGATCCCCCGGGCCTGCGCCGACCAAATAGACTCGACCGCCGGCGGCGTTATTGCCCGTCATCAGCGAGGTTCGAGACCTCTGGCTCCTTGCGGCTCCCCAGCTCGAAGAGATCGTCGAGAACGCGCGCGCTCGAAAGCGCTTCGGCATGGTCGATCGTCGCTTGTTCCCGAATTTTTAAAATCGCAGAGTGCAGCAACTTCGAGACGATCGTCATCGTCGTGCCGGTGATCAGCATCTGTTCGCGTTCCCCGAGATCCGGACAACGCGCGAGCAGACGCTTGAGTTCGGCAGCCCGAATCGATTCGGCTTTCTGCGTTAAGCGTGCGATGACCGGGACCGCCACGCGGGCGCGATACCAATTCTCGAAGCGCTCCGCGTACTCCGCAATAATTTCTTCAACGGCAGGAATCGCTTCGCGACGCTGGTCGAGCCGCTCGTCGACCAGAGACTTGAGCCCGTCGATATCGATGAGAGAAACGTTGGCAATGTTCGTGACGGCCGGATCGACGTCGCGCGGCACGGCGATGTCGACGATAAAGAGCGGCCGTTCCGGACGCTGCTCCATCGCGGCGCGCACGTGTTCTTCGTCGAGCACGAAATGCGAGGCTCCCGTCGAGGAGACGACAACGTCAGCGCCGGCGAGCGCGCCGACGACGTCGGGCATTTCGAAGGCTTCGCCAAAACCGGCGTCGGCGACGAGCTTGCGGGACCGTGAGATCGTGCGGTTCACGACCACGACGCGAGCTGCGCCTTCTTGGCGCAGCCGCTTGACGGCGTTGCGCCCCATTTTGCCGGCGCCGAGGACGAGAACGCACCGGCCTTCGAGCGTTCCCAGGCCGGCCCGCGCCGCTTCCACCGCGAGCGTAGCGATCGAGACGGATTCAACGCCGATCCGCGTTTGTGCGCGCGCCAGCTTTCCGGCGGCGAGCGCTTCCCGAAATAGATAGTGCAGCGTGCGACCCAACGATTTCGCGCGTGTGGCGGCGACGTATGCCGCCTTGACTTGACCCAAGATCTCCGCTTCGCCGATCAACATCGAATCCAGACCGGTGCAGACGCGAAAGAGATGATCCACGGCTTGATGGCCGAGTCGCGTGTAAAGATACGACTCGATATCGTAACCGGTCGCGCCATGGCGGAAGTTGGCGAGAAACGATTTGATTTGCGCGACGCCGCGCTCGTAGTCGTCGAGTTCGGCGTAGATTTCGAGACGGCCGCACGTTTGCAACATCGCGGCCTCGCGCACCGCCCCATAATCGCGTAGCGCGACCAGGGCTTCGGCCATCCGCGACGCGGGAAACGCGTGGCTCTCGCGCACCTCGACGGGTGCGGTGTGATGAGAGAGCCCGATGCACGTGATCGGCATTACTCGAGACTCAAATGATGGGTCAAGATCGCCATTTCGCCGGCAAGATCGATATTCCGAACGATGACCGAGCCGCGCAAATCGAGCGGCAGCGGCGCGAAATTCAGGATCGCGCGAACGCCGAGATCGGCGACGCGCTGCGCGCTCTCCTGGGCGGCGTCGGCCGGTACGGCGATCACTGCAATGTTGCAACCCGCTTGCGGAAGCGCACGTTCCATGTCGGCCACGTCGCGGACGACGATGCCGCGCCACCGTTCTCCCACGACCGATGTCGACCGGTCGAAGATCGCCGCGACATTGAAGCGCTGCTCGCGGGCGGCAAGAAACGCGGCAAAGGCACGACCGAGGTATCCAAACCCGAGGATGGCGATGCGCCAGTCATGCTCCAATCCTAAAACTCGGGCGAGCTGCTCGACAAGTGGATCGATCGCATACCCCTGCCCCCTGCGCCCGAGCGGACCAAGCGTGCACAGGTCCTTTCGAATCTGAGTGCTGGCGACGGTGTGACCGAGCAAGGCCGCAAGTCCGTGTGAGGTAATCGTCCGCTTTCCATGCGCTTGCGCGAGGCGCAGAGCGCGATGGTAGGCGTACAGACGCGGAATCGCGACCTCGACGATTGGCTCGGCCGATTCCAAGCGCGAAGAGTCATTGCGATCGATCATGCCGTGGCCAGGAGAGCGCCGAGTGAGGCGTCCGCGGCAGCAAGCGTACGCTCGACGTCGTGCCGCGTGTGACTCGCCGAGATAAAATTCGTCTCGAACGGTGAAGGGGCCAAATAGACGCCGCGATCGAGCATTGCCGCGAAATACTTCGCGAAAAGCGTGCGTTCGGACTTCCGCGCGCTGGTCAGATCGGTGACCGGCTCGGGCGCGAAAAATAGCGAAAACATGCCCCCGGCCATCGCGCACTGGTAGGTGACGCGGTGGCGGCGCATCACCTCCGCTAAGCCGTCGGTCAACGTTCGCGTGGTCTCTTCCAACCGCTCGTAGAGGGTCGCATCCGCGGCGATGTTGCTCAAAACCGCGTGTCCGGCCGCCATTGCGAGCGGATTGCCCGAAAGCGTCCCGGCCTGATAGACGGGGCCGTCGGGGGAAAGCTGCGCCATGATGTCGGCGCGTCCGCCAAAAGCAGCTGCTGGAAGACCACCGCCGATGACCTTGCCCAACGTCGTCAGATCTGGTGTCACGCCTTCGCGTTCCTGTACCCCGCCGCGCGCCACGCGGAAACCCGTCATGACCTCATCGAAGATCAACAATGCGCGATAATTCGTGCAGAGTTCGCGCAACCGCTGCAGATAGCCGGGATGCGGCAGAACCAGACCCATATTGCCGGGATAGGGCTCGACGATAACGCCGGCAATCGACTCGCCGTTGGCTTGGAACGCTTCTTCTACCGCGGCCGCATCGTTGAACGGCAAGACGATCGTGTCGCGCGCTACGCCATCGGTCACGCCGGGGGAATCGGGAAAGCCGTGCGTTAGCGCGCCCGAACCGGCCGCAATCAGGAAGGCGTCGGCGTGGCCGTGGTAGCAGCCCGCGAATTTCACGATCTTCGCGCGTCCGGTGAATCCGCGGGCGAGCCTGATTGCCGACATCGTCGCTTCGGTGCCGCTCGAAACAAAGCGCACGCGTTCGATCGATGGCATCATCGCAACGATCTGCTCGGCAAGTTCGCTCTCCAGTTCGGTCGGCGTGCCGAACGACGTACCTCTCGCCAGGGCAGCAGCCACTGCCCGGGTGACCGCGGGATGCGCGTGGCCGAGCAAGATGGCACCCCATGACATCATGTAGTCGATGTATTCGTGCCCGTCGAGATCGTAGAGCATTGCGCCGGATCCCTGCTTGATGAAGACGGGCGCGAGGCCCACGGCGCCGAGCGCGCGTACCGGTGAGTTGACGCCTCCGGCGATGGTACGGCGCGCACGCGCAAAAGCGCCGATCGAACGCTCGAGCTTCACGCAAGATCCTGCCGATGGTTCACGTTGTGGAAGGAGTTCCCGTCGCACGGTACCAGACGCGTCGCCAAACGTGCGACGAGCTCGCGCATCGCGGCGCGCCCGCGCAATCGCAGCACTTCGCGCAAAACCGCCGCGCGATCGTAAATCGCAACGAGGGGTTCGATCTGACCGTCATGCACCGGAACGGCGGCTTCGTCGCCCGATTGCCACGAAGCCTCTAAACGCTCGAGCACGCCGGTGTCGATCTCGGGTTGATCTCCCGCGACGACGAACATGCGCCTTGCCGGAATTGCCGCGCACGCGTCGAGCAACGCGCGGAGCGGGCCGGATCCGGGATGCCGGTCGACGATGAAGGGTGCCTCGAGACGCGCGTCGAGTTCACGAGAGAACGATCCTTTGGCGATAACGTACATCGGCAGGCCGGTTGCGCGTAGGCGCTCGTAGCATCGCGCGAGCAACGGTATCCCGTCAACGTGATGCTCGAGCTTGCCGGGAAAGCGACGCTCTTGACCACCGGCGAGCAGAACGATCGCGTCCTCATGCATGGCGCGCGGCATACTCCCTTGCGAAGTACGTAATGACGATGTCGGCGCCGGCACGCACGAACGCCGTTAGAAGTTCGTCGACGGCGCGTTCGCCGTCGAGCCAGCCGTTTCGCGCAGCGGCCTTGAGCATGGCGTACTCGCCGCTCACATTGTAAACGGCGAGCGGCACGTCGAAGCGGTCGCGCGCCGCGCGCAGCACGTCGAGATAGGGCATCCCCGGTTTGACCATCACGATATCGGCGCCTTGTTCGATGTCGAGAGCGATTTCGCGTAATGCCTCTCGAGCGTTCGGCGGATCCATCTGGTAACCGCGACGGTCGCCGAATTGAGGCGCCGACCCGGCGGCGTCGCGAAACGGCCCGTAAAATGCCGAAGCGTATTTTGCGCTATACGCCATGATTGCAACGTCGCTTGCGCCGTCGCCGTCGAGCGCGGTTCGGATCGCCGCGACCCGTCCGTCCATCATGTCGGACGGCGCGATGACGTCGGCTCCGGCTCGCGCGTAGCTGAGCGCAATCCGGCATAGCAGTTCCACCGTCGCGTCGTTTTCAACGCCACCGTGCGCATCGAGCACGCCGCAATGCCCGTGGCTCGTGTATTCGCAGCAGCAGCAGTCGGCCATGACCAGCACGTCGGGCGCTGCGGATCGTATCGCACGAATCGTGCGTTGGACGATGCCGTCGTCATCGTAGCTGCTCGAGGCTCGCTCGTCTTTCGCCGCCGGGATCCCGAAGAGAAGCACGCTTCGAACGCGGAGCGCCGCGAGCTCGCGCGCATACGCGACGGCCCCGTCGAGGTCGAAGCGTTCGATCCCGGGCATTGCCTCGATGGGCCCGGCGTCGCTCGAGCGCTCGGCGACGAAGATCGGCGCTACGAGCTGTTCGACGTGGACCCGATGTTCGCGAACCAGGGATCGAACGATCTCAGTGCGGCGAAGCCGCCGCGGGCGTGAGAGGATCAGGGAACCACCTGCGCGGCGACAGGGACGGCCGCTTTCAAACGCTCGGCGATGTCAGTGCCGAGAGCGCGGGCCTCCTCGAGTGTCGCAATCGGACGAGCGATGCGAGCGCGAGTCGCGGCGTGCGGTTCCGGTATGAAGATTGCCTCGACGACGATTTCATGGTGCTCTCGTCGGGCGTAAACGCCAAGCGGTGCGCTGCATCCCGCGCGCATCGCTCGCAGCGCCGCGCGCTCGCAGGTCACGCAAATTTCGCTTTCGACGTCGTTGATCGCGTCGCGAATGAGCGGGCGCAACGGATCGTCGCCGGCGCGCATCTCGATCGCGAGCGCCCCTTGGGCGACGGCCGGCACGAGTTGCTCGATCGTAAACGGCACGACGTAGGTCGCGCCCGCGCCCAAGCGCTTCAATCCAGCCATCGCCAGCACGATCGCATCGTAATTTCCCCCTGCGAGCTTGGATAGACGCGTGTCGACGTTGCCGCGCAGCGGTTCGTAACGCAGATCGGGGCGCAGAGCTTGCAGTTGTGCCCGGCGACGGACGCTCGACGTTCCGACGACCGCACCGGGCGGCAACGACTCGAAGGTTGCGTAACGCTCGCTGCAATACGCGTCGCGGGGGTCTTCGCGCGACGAGATCGCGACAAGCTCCATGTCGCCGGCGAGCGATCCCGCGAGGTCTTTGCACGAGTGAACGGCAAAGTCGGCGCGCCGATCGCGCAACGCCTGCTCCAATTCCTTCACGAAGACGTTGGCGGCGCCCAGCAGATCGATCGGCGTTGCGCGATCGCGATCGCCGGCCGTCGTCACGCCGAGCATCGTCGTCGCGACGCCCCGTTCGGCCAATCGCGCGGCGACGGTAGCGCTCTGAATCATCGCCAAGTCGCTGCGCCGCGTTGCGCAGATTGCTGGACGAGGCATGGCAACCAGTTCGGAAATCGGACGTTCTGCAAGGCGGCGAAGAATTCGGCCGCGCAGCGGCGGAGCAAAAGCGTCTTTAACGTAGGCGCGCATACGCGCGAGAGAGCGCACCGCATCCGCGTACGGTTCGCCCAGGCCCTCCGCGATCTCGCGCACGACGCGTCGCGAGAACGCCGGCGCGGCGCCCGCGGAATCGACGCTGATCGTCAGATCGCCAACGCGCTGCGTCGCTGCCATGGTGAAATCGCCGCGGCCCGAATCGGTTGCGTCGCAGACGAGCGCGTGCACGGCACGGGCATCGAGGAGAATACGCGCATTGAGCTCGACGTCATTCGTTGCGGCGATCACGAGAACGGCACCTTCGACGTCGCGAACGTCGTAACGACGCTCCGCGCAGACGGCGCGCCGATCGCTCACCAACGAACGCAGTCGCTCCCCGATCCGTTCGGCGACGACGAATACTGGAAATCCTGCGTCCGCAAGCGATTCGGCTTTTCGCGCGGCGACGTCGCCTCCGCCGACGATGACGGCTCGACGACCGTTCGGCCGGAGAGAGATAGAGAGCATTGATCAAAGTTTCCCAATACAAAGAGTTCCGCGCCTGGCGGCCAAAAACCGCCTCCGTGACGGGCGGCACTCAGTGAGCAAACGCTGGAATGGACCGGCCCGTGCGGCCTCCATCGGCGCCGTTGCGGCGGCGCTCATGACATTGCCGGGCTTATGGGTCGGCACGCTCTGGGATAATAGCGAGACGGCCTACGGCGAGGTCGCGCGCGAGATCTTGCTCCGGCATGACTGGATTGTCATGCATCTCAACGGCGTGCCGTACTTCGTTCAACCGCCGCTCTATTTTTGGTTGGGGGCGGTATTCGCGAAGTTGATTGGGCCGACTGCACTGGCGTTTCGCCTCCCCGCGGCGCTGGCCACCATTGCGCTGGGGGCCTGCACCGGGTACGCGGTCGCGCGTCAAGCCGGAACGCGCGTCGGAATCAACGCGGCAGTCATTCTCTCGACGTGCTTGATGCAGGCGGTGATCGGTCGCCTTGCGATCATGGATGCGTTACTCGACTTAGCGGTTGCAATCACCGTGTTCTTGTGGTTTCGGGCGCTCGAAAGCGGGCGAGACCGTTACATCATCTACGGATGGATCGCCGCCGGAGCCGGCGTCTTGGCCAAGGGTCTCGTGGCACCGGTTGTGGCGCTCTTAGTGATCGTGCCGTTCTACCTTTGGAATCGGCGCTGCGAGAGATCCGCTCCCCTCTCGCGGCGAGGATGGCTCTTTGGAGCGGCACTCTTTCTTGCCATCGTGATTCCATGGCCGCTCGCCTTAATCGCTCACTACCACCTCGTTCCGCTCGAGCAACTGGTCGGCGAGTACACCATCGGGCGCTACACCGGCGTGATCGAAAACCAATCCGGGCCGCTGTGGTATTACTTGCCCGTCATCGTATTGGGATTCTTTCCCTGGATCGCGTTCTTGCCGATGGCGATCGTCTACGGAGTCGGGGAGCTGCGGGCCGCGGTCGATCCCGCGCGCGCACGTCTGCTTCGTCTTGCGTTCGTCTGGATGGTGATGCCGCTGCTCTTCTTTAGTTTTGCGCGCACGAAGCTGCCGAACTACATCGCTCTCGAGTTTCCGGCCCTGGCACTGATCACCGCTCTCTATTTCGAAAACGTCGTGCGCAGGGAAGGATCCCGCTCCGCTGTGATCTCCGCAGCGACGGTCCCGGTCACCATTGGCGCGCTGGGCTTCGCCATCGTCGTGTTTACGAGCAACAATCGTTTGACGTCGGAGATCGCCGCAGCGGTTCCTCCGCTCTTCGCCATGGCGAGCGCTATCTTCGCCGGCTCGTTGCTGACCGCCATGCTCCTGGCGCGCCGCAAGAGCGCGCAAATGGCTCCATACGCGCTGGCCATCGTGGCCACGTTCGCTGCCGACGTGCTGGCAACGAGCGTTCTTCCGCGCGCCGAAGTCTATAAGCCGATTCCGAGATTAGCGGCGCTCATCGATCGCGAACTCAAATCCGGAGACGCGGTTGCTATACAAGGTGTTTCGGGCGGAAACGCGCTTCTCTTTTACACGCATCCGGTCGTTCACGTCCTTGGGGCTTCGGGGGGTGCGGACCCGCAGGGCGACGGTGATGATCCTCGTTCTTTCGTCTGCGGAGCCTCACGCGCGTGGGTCATTGTTCCGGCGGCCTCATTGGAGGCCGACCCATCGTACGGGCGCCATCGGCGGGTGGTCGCGATCGATCGGAAAGCTGCGCTCTTACTCTACGACGGCGCCCCGTGCAGATGAGACGACGTCCTAGGGCTTGTAATTTGCCACTTGCGGTTCCGTGACCGCGGAGGCGTTATTACTTCCAAGCGATCCGCGGATATAGGTAATGACGTCCGCGATCTCTTTATTGGTCAGCGTTCCCTTCCAGGGGGGCATCTGTCCGTTATAGGTCTGTCCATTGACCGTGATCGATCCATGAAGTCCGTTGAGCACGATTCCGATGACTTTGTTGGGATCACCGGTCACCGTCGGATTATTTGCCAGGGGCGGGAAGGATCCGGGAACGCCTTGTCCGGTCGCGCCGTGACACGTCGCGCAATTGTTTGCGAAGACTTGCGCACCGGGCCCGTTCGTCGTCGATTGAGTTGGATTGCTGATCCCGGCGCCCGCGGCAGAGACTGCGCCCGGGGATCCCGGAGCGGGTGAGGGCATCGTCGCGGGCGCTGCCGAGAGAACCACCGATTCCGGCGGCGACGGCGGCGCTGCGGCTTGTTTGATCATTGTCGTAATCTGTCCAAAGGCAGTCAGCGCCACGATGCCGACGATGATGACCGTCGTGCTCCAGAGCAGGCCCGCCCGCGACGCGAGACTGCGCGACCGGCTTCGGTCAAGCCACGGAATCAACAGAACGACGATGAGAAAGAGCGTCGGGCCTACGATCGTTGCGATCAGCTCCGTGCCGATGCTGAGCGGGCCGAGATGAATCTCGGGCGGTACGAGCGCGAGCAGGCCGAAGAGCGACAAGAAATACCACGCTGGATACGGCACGAAAAATTTCGTCGGATCGGCTTTCTGATCGAGATACGGCGGTGCGACGAACGCCAAAAAACAGATGACGATAAAAATGATAAACGAGAACGCGCCGTCCATGAAAAACTGATCCGGCCAAAAGCGGCCGAGTTTTACCGTACGCGGATCGTCGACGACCGGACCGGCGGCCCCGTTATGGCGGAAAATCGTCAGGTGCGCGCCGACGAGCCCGACCAACACCGCCGGCATGAGCCAGACGTGCAACCCGAAGAAACGATTGATGGTCGCGGTCCCCATGCTTCCGCCGCCCTGCGCGATATGTTGCAGCACAGGACCCGCGATGGGGGCGAGACCCACGATATTGAGCGACACCTGCGAGGCAAAGTACGCATCCATATCCCACGGCAAGAGATAACCGGTTAACCCCAGCACGAGGGTGACGAGCAGCAAGAGCACGCCGACGACCCACTGCAGCTCGCGCGGCGCTTTGTAGGCCCCGAAAATGAGCACCTGGAGCAAGTGAAGGAAGACCAGCGCAATCATTGCCGAGGCGCCCCAATAATGGACCGCCAGCAAGAAATGGGTGTATGGATTTAAATAGATCGATCGCGTCGATTCCCACGCCGTCGCCGCCGACGGCGCATAGAAGAACGTCAGAAATATCCCGGTGACGATCTGCACCGTCATCGCGAAGAGTGTCGCGCTTCCGAAAACGTACCAGTAACTCGCGCCGCCCGGCACGTCTTCGGTGAGGAAGTCTTTGCCCAGCGAAACGAAGCCGGTGCGCTTTTCGATCCAGTTCAGCATCGCTTATGCCTGATACGACACGACGATACGCGCGGGGGTGTTCGACTGATAGACGATCCACATCACCTCGGCGGTGCCGCTCTGCTCGCGCAGCTGCAGCGGATCGAGTCCGCGCGGCGCCGGGCCGGCGATATGGGTGCCGTCGAACGTATATTGCGAGCCGTGGCAGGGGCACATAAACTTGTTCTGCGCCTCGCTCCAACTATAGTAGCAGCCGAGATGCGGGCAGATCGGACTGAAGATGACAAAACCCATATTGACCACGTCGAACGGCACGTCGGCCTTCCCCGACGGCCCGGTAAAGATGTCGGGACGCGCGGCCATAAACTTCTCGTTGTTGTCGACCCGAATGCCCCAGCAGTATTCGGGAACCGACTGCTCCGGAAGATAACCGTCGACGAACTTCAAGGTGAACGTCAATTTGACGGGCTTGGAAGTTGCCTTTTGCAGCAGGTCGAGCTCTTGAGCGCTCAGCGGCGACCAGCTCCCAGCGGCCGAGCTTCGGGGCGGCAACAGTGAACCGACAATCGGCACGGCGAGCGTGAGGCCCACCAGGCCGCCGATCGTCAACGTCGCGTTTGCCATAAAACGGCGACGCGTTATCTCGTCCTCGCTCTGCGGAGCGTCGTACGGACTTACAACTCTACGTTGAACGCTCTGCGATGCGTCGGCATTCGAATCGGACACACTCGTTCTCCACGGGAAGCGCCACTGCGGGTCGCAGCCTCATTTGCCGGTATGGTAAACCTGCCCTCTCTCGGCCGCCAGGACAGAAGTCGGAGCTTGCTCAGACCTTATAACTGTGAAGACCCGAAATCCAAATGTTGACGCCCAGGTAGCAGAAGATAATTGAGACGAAGCCGATCACGCTTACCCAGTTCGTGCGCAGACCGCGCCACGCGTGCCGGGTGTGAAGATGCATGTATGCTAAGTAGATGATCCACGAGAAGAGCGCCGCGGTCTCTTTCGGATCCCACTGCCAGTACGCGCCCCAGGACTCTTTTGCCCACATCGCCCCGGTGATGATGCCGACCGTGATGAGGGGAAGACCGATCGCGACCGCACGGTACACGACGACGTCGAGCTGCGGCAGGCTCGGTAATGCGTCGAACCAGCGCCGCGCCGCGGTATCGTCCTGCGCTCCGACGGCGACGCGGCGCCCCGCATAGTACTTGAGCAGGTAGATCGACGAAAAGACGAAGGCTACCAGAAAGGCAGCGTACGACGATACGACGATCGGCACGTGAATCTTCGCCCAATAGGATTGCAGCGAGGGCACGGGCGGCATGGTTCCTTCGTACCAAGTAACGCCGTACGCGAGAAAAATTCCGGCGAGCGCGAGCACGAAGCCGCCGGCAAACCAGAGCCGGTATCGAAACGCGAAGCCGATATAGATCGCGACCGACATTGCCGAGAAGAGTGAGAGCGATCCGTACAGGTTGAGCAGTGGCCAGACGTGGCTCAGCTCGTAACGAGCGATGAGTTGCACGAACTGGGTGACGCACCCGACGATCGCGAGTGGAATCCCGGCCCGCAACAGCGCGTCGTCGCGCGTAAAGAAGTAGAGCAACAGCGCAAGGGCGCCCAGCGTGTACGCGCCCAAGGCGATCGCGATGAGAAGCTCGTCTAGCGGCATGCGCAGGAGTTCAGCGCGGACATCAGCCGGTTGAATTCACTCGAAAACACGTCGTATCCCTTGACCGTCGTTGCAGCGGCACCGACTCGAGAACGTCCGGGCGC
Source organism: Candidatus Eremiobacterota bacterium (assembly GCA_019240525.1). Lineage (GTDB taxonomy): Bacteria > Vulcanimicrobiota > Vulcanimicrobiia > Vulcanimicrobiales > Vulcanimicrobiaceae > Cybelea. Next base: position 1,304,468 of record JAFAYE010000001.1, on the reverse strand, counting down.
GATCTCGTCGACCCGCAGATAGAGGCGCGCCGGAAGAAAATAGAACGAGATGATCAGGCCCGCAAGCAGCACGAACGCACCGATGCCGACCAGCGGAACGCCTGGATCGTTCCGATATTGAAATCCGCTGTAGAGGACGTAGCGCTTGGGCGTCACTCGCCACCCGTCGCCGAGATCGATCGCGGAGCCTAACGGCGCGAGGACCTCGCCGAGCGCGTTGCCGTCCTCGGTGGCGGCCAGCACGACCGCGGGGTCGTTGACGCGCGGATCGGCGGTTGGCATGCCGCTCTGCTTGTCGACCGTCGGCGCAAAGCGTTCGTACGCGAGGGTTCGCTGCGTACCGGGCAGATCGAAGGAGTCGCCTTCGAGAAACGTCTTGTTGGAGAGCGCGGCATCGGGGCGGCCGTCGTGAGTCATGAGAAATCGCATGCCGAAACCGTAACTCGCTTGATAGTAGAGCGTGCCGTCAACGTCGATGGGATGATTCACCCGTACGATCAAGTGTCTGGGGATTCCGTCGTTGCCAACCACCGTAACGTGCGAAACGTACTCGATCGGTTGATAGACCATCCCGCTCTTCGTCATGATCGGTGCGATCTTGTATCCAAAACGATCGAGCCGAATGAGCGCGTGCGTCCGCTCGACCTGCGAGGTCTGGCCGGTGAGTACCGCCAGGTCGCCCGAGAAGCCGCGTGCCCAATAGAGAGTCGTTCCCGCCGCGAGGATCACGAATCCGGCGTGCGCTACCAGCACGCCGCGACGCGCCCAATTATGCTTGTCGGCAAAGCTCCACTCGATACCGCCGAAGATACGTTCGCGAATTCGCCAGCCGCGTGCCGTTAGCAACTCCGTTAATCGCCGGCGCACCGTCGCCGGATCGCCGGCGGCGTCGAAGGTGCCGTGCAGTGGAATTTTTTCGACGCTGACCGGCCGCAGCGGCGGAAGCCGTGCGGGAATCACGCGCTTGAACGTGCAGACCGCCAGCGAAAGTAAGATCAGCCCGATGATACCGACGTACCACGGCGAGTGGTACACGTTGTCCAAGCTCAAACGCAGGATCGCGCGCGCAATCGGCGCGGCGTAGATTTGGAAGTAAAAGCCGGCATCGTGACCCTGGTCGATGATAACGCCGACCAGCGTCAGCAAGCCCCACGTAACGAAGAGTGAGACTGCGAAAAGCACGTTCCCGAACGTGCGAACGAACTCGCCGTAGAACGCGCGCGCGGCGGTCATCGCGACCAGCGCCGCTCGAGGGGGAGAATTACCCAGATCGAGATTTCGTAGAGCACGTACATTGGAAGCGCAAGGAGGGCCATCGTCAGCGGATTCCCGTCGGGCGCCGCGATGCCGCCTGCGATGAAGAACGCAAAGAACGCATGGCGGCGGTAATGCATCAGCGACTGCGCGCTCACGATTCCGAGCCGCGCCATGCCCACCAGCACGATCGGCGTCTGAAAGATGATCGCGAAGAGCGCAAAGAGGATCATAACGAAGTTCAACGTCGAGGCAACGCCAAACGTTGGCGTTGCCACGGCGTCGGTGATGTGAATGAGCGCGGCGACGACGCGCGGGATCACGACGAAGTGCGCAAAGGCGAGGCCCAGCGCGGCGAGCAGCAGCGACGGGAGAATGAACGCATAGACCATGCGGCGCGTTCGCGGATGGATCGCGGGCACGACGAAGAGCCAGAGCTGTTGGAGCAGGAGCGGAAGGCCGACGATGATCCCGCCGATGACGGAAAACTTGAACTCGGTGAAGATAACGTCGGCCGGACCGAACGCGTGCAGCTCGATGCCGCCGAAGTACTCGTGCATCATCCAGCGGATAGCGAATTGCGAGGGCCAAAAGAGGAGGACGGCGATGGCGCCGACCGTCCCAAGCGCGATCAACAGACGATTACGGAGCTCCCGCAGGTGCTCCGTAAACGGCATCTCCTTTTGATCCCACTGCGCCTCCTCAACGGGAGACGGGGGGGCTTTTAGGATGATTGCGTTCCGCGGCCAGGCGTTGGAGGCGGAATGGACTCGCCTCCGATCGCTCCGGCTTCAACGTTATCCATGATGTCGGCATGCTGCGCCGCGGCGCGCAGACGAGCTTCCTCGCGCGCTCTTGCCGCCGCTTCATCGGCCTCGGCCTGACCGACCAAGAACTCTTTCTTCGCTTGACCGGCGCTGCGTGCCAGCTTCGGCAGTTTGTCCGCTCCGAAGAGCAGCGCACCGACGACCAGGATGCCGATGATGATCGGCGCGTCGATGAATGCGAGAAGCGGATGCATCGTCATGATTGTAGGGCCTCCGTGAGTTTGATCAGCTCTCTCTTCGCCGCTCCTTGCGCAATCGGCTCCAACGCGGCCTTGGCCTGGTCGGCGAAGCGATCGATCTGCGCTCGCGTAGCTGCCAGGCCGCCTTCGCGCTCGATGCCGTCGACGATCGCCGGAATTGCGTCATTCTCGTCGGCGTCGTAGAAGTGTCGCACCTGCGCGCGAAAGCCGCCGTTACCCGCAGCGAGCGCGGCGATAAGTGGGAGCGTCGTTTTGCGTTCGCCGAGATCGTTTGCGGCCGGCTTGCCGAGCGAGCGTTCGTCGGCCGTCATGTCGAGTAGGTCGTCCTTCATTTGGAACGCGACGCCGAACGCCTCGCCGAAGCGGTGCAGCGCGGTCACTTCGTGCGATTGGCCTCCGCCCATGATCGCGCCGCACTGCGCGGAGACGGCAAAGAGCGACGCCGTCTTCTTCCGCGCGATCTCCACGTACGCTGCGAGCGGCAGATCGAGATTCCGCAGCGCCGCAAGCTGCAAGACCTCGCCGTCGCAGATGTCGGCCAACGTTGCTGAAAGCAGATTGGGAATCGGGGCCGGGTAGTTGAAGGTGACATTCTTGAAGATCCAGGCGAAGAGATAATCCCCGGCCAGCACGCTGACGCGATTGCCATAATCGACCGCCGTCGCATTGACGCCGCGGCGGGTCGCGGCATTATCGACCACGTCGTCATGAATCAGGGTCGCGACGTGGATGAGTTCCATATAGGCGGCAAGGTGAAGGTGCTCGAGGGCCCTCCCGCCGCAGGCTTGCGCGGCCAGCAGCGTGATGCGCGGACGCAAGCGTTTCCCGCCTGCGGCCAGCATCCGCTTGATGGCCTCCGTGACGATCGGATTATCGGTGGTAAAGGTCGCCGCGAAGAACTTTTCGACGAGCGCGTGCAGCTCGTCGGCGTTCGCGCCGATCGCGTCGGCGGTCTTCATCGCTTCGTTCCAAAGTGCGCGGCGATCGATCCCCCCATCAATGAAACGTAGCCCGCATCTTCGAAACCTGCGCGCGAAAATCGCTCGCGCAACTCGGGTGCGGCGGGGTGATGGGTCAGAGAATTCGGAAGGTACGCGTACGCTGCTTTCGAGCCGCCGACGATTCCGCCAACCAGCGGAACGACGCGATAGAAGTAGAGATCGAAGCATCGTTTGAAGATGGGGTTCGGCGCTTTGGTCACGTCGAGGCTGACGAAACGCGCGCCCGGACGCAGGACGCGCAGCATCTCACGCAGGGTCGCGTCCACGTCGACCACGTTGCGCAGCGAGAAGCCCATGGTGGCGCCATCGAAGCTCGAGTCCTCAAACGGCATCCCCATCACGTCGCCTTCGATAAACCGGGCGCTTCCGCGAGCTTCCCGGCGCGCCCGTCGTTCGGCGCGATCGAGCATCGGCCGGCAGAAATCGAGCCCGACGACGTCGAGCGTCGGATCGCTTCGCAAGAGACCGAAAACCAGGTCGCCGGTGCCGCAACAACAGTCGAGAATCCGGCCGCCACGCGGCGCCGCCAAGAGGCGGATCGCACGCCGCCGCCACCGTTCGTCGAGGCCGGCGGTGAGCACGCGGTTTGCCAGATCGTAACGCGGCGCGATGCGCCCGAACATCTCGCGTACGAACGCCCCCTTCGACGACGGTGAGTTACGCCGAGTGTCGCTGAAGAGAGGATCCTTCGCCGCCGAGTTCATTGCGATACGGCTGCTTCCAAGTACCGCGCCGCTCTCCCCCTGGCGCGCGGTTCGCCCTAGTCGCGCTCTGGCGGCGTCGTGATGGCTAGGTCATGCTCGCATTGAGTTCCAGCGCCGAGCTTCTGCAAGCGCTCGCTCGAGCCGCCCGCATCGACGTAGAGGCGTATACGTTGTCCGGCCCGGTCCTGCGCGCCGTCGAAACGGCGGCTCGCCGCGGCGCCCACGTCGCGGTTCACCTCGAGGAGACTCCCTATAACGCGGGTCACCTCGCCACCGAGAACCGAAAGGTCGCCTCGCAGCTTCGTCGCGCGGGCGCGAACGCGGCATTGGAGCATCCGCTCCATGCCAAAGAAATCGTGACCGATGGGACGCTCTATCTCGATGAAAAGAACTGGCGGCCCGGCGACCTGATACTGCGCGATGACGATGCCGCCGATGCCTCCACGATTCCGCAGATCAAGCATGAAGCGCTGGAATACGAGCGCCGACTTCTCGATGGCGCGCGGCGCGATGACGAGGTCATCGTCGAGAGCGAATCGTTCGGCTGTTGCAACGCCGTCTATAGCGAGCTGAAAACGATGGGCGCCGACGCGCCGCGTTTATTGGTTTGCGAACGCGAACTGCGCGGCAACCGACGGGAACTCGCGATTCTCGAAGCGTTAACCGCAAAGGGAGTGCGCGTTCGAGTCTGCAGCGATTCCGAGAAGCTCGCCGTCGCCGGAGACCGGGCGTGGTTGGGTTCCGCGAACGCCACCCTCGCTGCCCCCGCCGCGGACGGTCCCGACTGGGGACTCTGCACCGGCGACGCCGACATCGTACGCGCCGTCCGCGCTCGTTTGGAATCGGAGTGGCGACGCGCGCACGAGCTGGCGCCGGCAACATCGAATTGAAAGATTTATTTAGATCCGCAGGAGCCTCACCGCGTTTGCATCGGTCGTTTCTACTAACTGGGCCAGGGAAATCCCGAGTACCTCACTGAGCCTCGCCGCCGTATGCGCGATAAACGCCGGCTCGTTGCGCTTGCCGCGCATCGGTACGGGTGCGAGATACGGAGCATCGGTTTCGAGCACGAGGTTATTCGCCCCAACCGTCCGGACCGCGTCGCGAAGATCGCTCGCGTTCGGAAACGTCAACACGCCGCCGATACCGAGGAAAAGCCCAAACTCGTCGACGAGGGCGCGTGCCTCGCGTGCGTTTCCGGTGAAACAGTGCACCACCCCGCGCATGTCGCGGCTCCATTCTTCGCGCAATATGGCCACGAAGTCATCGAAGGCGTCGCGTTGATGGAAGACGACGGGAAAGGCCGTTTCCCGCGCGAGCCGGACCTGGTCGCGCACGACCTCTGCTTGTCGTTGCCGAGGGCTATGCTCGTAATAGTAATCGAGCCCCGTTTCACCGATGGCCACGACGCGCGGCATTTTCAGCAATGGCCCTAACGCGGCGGCAATGTCGGCGGGCGCGTTTTTTGCTTCGTGCGGATGGATGCCGACGGCTGCGAAAATCTCATAGCGCTCCGCGACCGCTGCGGCCATGTGGCTGTCGTCGACATCTTCCCCAACGGTGAGCATCGCCGTCACGTCCGCCTCGGCGGCACGCACCGCGACGCGATCGCGATCGTCGTCGAACTTCCGATCGTGAATATGGCAGTGCGTATCGATCATGGCGGGGGGGCAAGGTCGAGCTCGAGTTTGGGAAAGAGCGGCGCCGCCGGCTTGACGTAAATACCGGGCGCCAAACCTCCCCACGTGCGAAGCGAGGCGGACCAATCGTCATCAATCCGTCCCGGGCTGCCGATCTGCTGCCACATCTCGCCCATCCGCTCCGGCATAAACGGGTGGAGCAAGATCGCGATCCAGCGCAGTCCCTCGCAGAGGTCGTACAAGACCGCGTCGAGTTCCTCGGTTTGGTCGCGTTTGTGCAGCTCCCAGGGTTTGCGTTCGTCGATTCGGCGATTGAGCGCGGTGACGAGCTCCCAAACCGCGTCGAGCGCTTCGCGAAAACGTAGATTCAGAATTCGCTCGCGAACCGTCGCTCCCAGTTCGCCAAAACGCCGCGCGAAATCGTTGCTCGGCCCCCGCTCCGGGACGATTCCTTCGCGATAGCGTTGCAGCATCGCGAGCGTTCGCTGCAAGAGATTGCCGAGATCGTTGGCCAAATCGCTGTTGCGTCGCTGCACGATTTTCGCTTCGGAATACGAGAAATCGCTGCCGAAGGGCGCTTCCCGAAGCAAGAAATATCGCATCGCATCGGCACCGAAGCGCTGCGCCAGCAAGAACGGATCGACTGCATTGTCGAGGCTTTTGCTCATTTTTTGTCCGTCGACCGTAATCCAGCCGTGGGCAAAGACCAGGCCTGGCGCGGCTTCGTCCAGGGCCCATAAGATCGCGGGCCAGATGATCGTATGAAAGCGCGCGATCTCCTTGCCGACCAACTGCGTGTTGGCCGGCCAGTAGCGGTGAAACCGGGCTTCGTCTTCGCTCCACCCAATGGCGGTAATATAGTTGAGCAGAGCGTCGAGCCAAACGTAAATCACGCCGCCCCCGGGAATCGGCACGCCCCAATCAAAACTCGTTCGCGAGATCGAAAGATCGTCGAGACCTTCGCGCAGAATCGCCATCATCTCGTTATAGACTTTCGGCGGTTGCACCCAGTGCGGGTGGCTCTCGAAATGCTCGAGCAAACGATCGCGGTAGGCCGAGAGCCGGAAAAACCAGTCTTCTTCGGAAATCCATTGCACGTCGCGGCCGCAGGTCGGACATCGGCCGTCGACGAGCTTCGATTCGAGCCAAAAGGTCTCGTCGTGGACGCAATACCAGCCTTCGTACTTTCCTCGATAGACGTCGCCGCGCTCGCGCAAACGATCGAAGACGCGCCGAACCTTCTCAATATGACGGGGCTGCGTCGTGCGAATGAAGTCGTCGTACTCGACGTGGTACGTGGCAAAGAGCTCCTTCCAGCGAGGAACGAGCTCGTCGGTCCATTCTTGCGGAGACTTTCCGGCCGCCGCGGCGGCATTCGCGACCTTCTGCCCGTGCTCGTCGGTTCCGGTTAGAAAGAATGTCGGCGTAAACGTGCGTGCCGTGCGCGCCAGCACGTCGGCGACGATCGTCGTGTAGGCATGACCGATGTGCGGCTGCCCGCTGATGTAATAGATCGGCGTGGTTACATAGTAGGCGCGCTCCATGGCTACGACGGTTCCTTAATCGGACCTTTCTGATGCGCCTTCCGCGCCGTTGCGCGAAGGTAAAGCGCTCGGCGATCGCCCGCGCCCGCCGCCGCAAGTCGCTTCGCGATGTCGCGCGGCCGTTGCTCTTGGGCGAGCATGAGGTCAATCGCGGCCTCCGTTGCCTCGAACGAGGGCGCGGCGGGCGCCGCCCGATACGGGGCTACCGCAAATGCAACCTCGCCACGCACGGGCTGCGGGAGCTCGCGAACGATTTGCTCGGGAGTCCCAGTGAGCCGCTGTTCGTGCAATTTTGTATATTCGCGCACGAAGAAGACGCGCGCGTCGGGAGCCACGGCGGCGAGATCGCTTAAGGCGGCGGCGACACGATGCGGAGATTCATACCAAATCGTCGTCGCGTTCGCTCCCAAAGCTTGCGCGAAGCGCGCGCGGCGCGCGGCGCGCGTCCGTGGCGGAAAACCTTCGAAGGCGAAGCGGCTCAACGAAAACCCGGAGAGCAGCGCGACCCCCGTCGCCGCGCTCGGCCCGGGTAAGACGTCGATCTCAAGGCCGGCCTCGCGTGCCGCCGCAATCAACTCGCTGCCCGGATCGGAGATGCCCGGCATTCCAGCGTCACTGGTGACGGCGACGAACGACGCGCGCGCGCGCTCGAGAATCTGTGGCACGATTCGGTCGGCGTTCTGCTCGCGATAGCTCCAAATCTCGCGACCTTCGATGCCGAGGCCACGGAGCAACTTGCGCGCTACTCGCGTATCCTCGGCAACGATCAATTCGGCTTCGCGCAACGCGTCGAGCGCGCGAAGTGTCACGTCGCGCAGGTTGCCAAGCGGCGTCGGTACGAAGACCAGCGGCATGGCGCGAGCCTTCGACGTCGAGCACATACCTCCGGGGGCCAAGCTCGAGCTCTTCATTTCGCCGAGCTGCCCCTACTGCCAGCGCGCGATCGCGCACTACGACGCGAGCGGAACGCCGTACGCGACGTACGATGCGCAGAACGATCGCAACGTGCGTCAACGGATGTTCGCGTACACGGGCGGCGATCCGACGGTTCCCGTCATCGTCGTTGACGGCACCTACGTTCAATCGGGCTGGGGCTCACCGCCGCGCGGTTGAACGGTTCATTGACGCGCCGGTCGGCGCGGAGGAGGATTGGAGAGAATGGACCGGAGTTCCGCAGCTGCGACAAGTGCGATAGCGGCCTTTGCCTTTGTCTATTTCATCGTCATCGTCGCCCTCATCGTCTTCTCGATTTGGGTCTACTGGCGCATCTTTGCCAAGGCGGGCTACAACGGCGCGCTTTCGCTGCTCAACTTTATCCCGGGTATCGGGCCGATTATCTGTATGATTATTCTGGCGTTTGGGCGTTGGCCGATCGAAGATCAACTCGCGGCGGCTCAGGGCATGGCCGGTTCGCGCACCATACCTCCCGCTTCACCCGGAACGTCGGTCATGCCGACCGTCTGACCTCGGCGCATCCCAAATCTCGGCGATCCAACCTTCCACGTCGTCGGCGCGAGCGGGTAGGCTCGCCGAAAGATTCTCTGGTGCGCCGCCGGTAACGGCGATGTCGTCTTCGATTCGTACGCCGATGCCGCGAAAGCGCTCCGGTACGGTCGTATCGTCGGGCTGAAAGTAAAGGCCGGGCTCGACGGTGAGAACCATTCCGTCACGCAACTTGCCGTAGCGGTATTCGCTCGAGCGAGCGTCGGCGCAATCGTGCACGTCGAGGCCGAGCATATGGCTCGTGCCGTGAAGGGTGTAACGCCGGTGGTAGAGATGATCTGGATCGAGTGCTTCCTCAACTGACATTTTGAGGATTCCCAGTTCGACCAAGCCTTCGGCAAGGACGCGCATCGCTCGGCGATGCGGCTCGAGGAAATCATTTCCGGCAGCCACGCCCTCGATGCCGGCGCGTTGCGCTTCCCAAACCAGATCGTAGATCTGACGCTGTTCGGGCGAGTACCGGCCGTCGATCGGCAGAGTTCGCGTGATGTCGGCCGTATAGAGGGAGTCGCACTCCACGCCGGCGTCGAGCAACAGGAGGTCACCCGCATGCAGCGGGCCGTCGTTGCGATCCCAATGCAACGTGCAAGCGTGGGGGCCGGCGCCCGCGATCGTCAGATAACCGACGTCGTTGGCTTCAATGCGAGCGCGGTTCCAAAATGCGCCCTCGATAGCTCGTTCGCTTGCAGCCGTGCGCATCGCGCGAATCGCATCGGCGAAGGCACGCTTCGAAATCGCGCACGCGTTGCGAAGTTCGGCGAGCTCGTGGTCGTCCTTGATGAGCCGCATCTCAGCAAGACGCTCGGCCAGCTCGGCGTCGCCCTCGCTCTCGCTGAAATGCTGGTCGATCTCGACGTCGTGACTGCGCGCGAGACGCAGTGGGTACTTGCCGGTGCGCAGTTCGTCGAGGTATTCACGAAGGGCCGCGAGCGGGCGGCATTCATCGACACGGTAATACGTTTCGCTCTCCGTAACGCCGCGATGGCGGCCGACCCAGAGCTCGCCGTTAACGCGATCGGCGAAGAAGTCTCGCGTGCCGCGATTGTGTGCGCGCACGAAGAGCAATGCGCGATGGCCCGCTCCAGCGGGCTCGAGAACGAGCACGGAACCCGGTTCGCCGACGCCGACCAGATACGCGAAGTCGCTCGAGGGCCGAAACCGGAACGACGTGTCGTTGGCGCGGACTCGCTCCTTACCGGCGGGGATGAGTAGATACGTTCCCGGATAGGCTTGCGACAACTCGGCGCGTCGTTGCGCGAATCGATCTGCATATGCCTGAACTTCCTGCGGAACCGGACGCTCCTCCCAGCCCGTCGCCATAAAATCAACGAGCGCCTGCGGCGGTTCGAAGTCGTGGCTGGCTTGTGCCGGATTGGCCGGAGCCGAATCCTTTGGTTGCGCTGACATGGTTCGACGAAGATTCGCCTAACGCCCAAGGGGTCATGCCGGACCCGATTCGCGCAACCGATACCCTTGCCAACGAGCGCACGTATCTCGCATACATTAGGACTGCGCTGGCCTTTATCGCGTTCGGATTTGTCATCGCGCGGTTTTCTCTCTTCGCGCGCGAGTTCTCAGCGATCGTCCACAGTTCGAATCCCGAACCAAGCCTCTCGGCGGCTTTTGGTACCGGCATGGCGGCCTTCGGCATCGTCGTCGCCCTGCTGGGAGCGTGGCGATACGCACGGACCGATCGCGGGTTGCGCGAAGGACGAGTCGTGACGCTGTCGAGCGTCACGGCCTACATCATCTCGCTCTTCGTCATTGCTGTCGGCGCGCTCGTTGCGTTCGCGCTCGTTTCGTATCGCTAAGCGACCCTCAGCTCACGGCCATCTCTAAGCTGAAATCCAGCGCCGGCGCGCTGTGGGTCAGCCAGCCGACGCTGATGACGTCGACGCCGGTGCGCGCAATCTCGACGACGTTCGCTTCGGTGACGCCGCCGCTCGCTTCGGTCGCGACGCGCCCGTCAACGAGGCGCACGGCTTCGACCAGTTGCGTGGGTGTCATATTGTCGAGCAGCACGGCGTCGATCGGTTGGGCGAGCGCTTCGCGGAGTTGATCGAAACTCTCGACTTCGACTTCGATCTTGACCGTGTGCCCGACGCGAGCGCGGGCCGCCTCGATCGCCTCGCGAACCGAGCCCGCGAGCGCAAGATGATTGTCTTTGATCAGCACGGCGTCATCGAGACCGAAGCGATGGTTGCTTCCCCCGCCGCAGGCCACGGCGTAGCGTTCCAGGGCGCGTAATCCCGGGGTCGTCTTGCGCGTGTCGGCAATCTTCGCACGCGTGCCGGCAACGAGATCGACGAGCGTGCGGGTCGCCGTCGCGATTCCCGAAAGGCGCGAAAGCAAATTGAGGGCGGTGCGTTCTCCCGTCAAGATCGCGCGCGCCGGGCCGGCAATCTGCGCGGCCACGCCGCCGGCACCGATGCGGCCGCCTTCGCCGATGCGCGCGTCGATTTCGACGCCGTCGTCGAGCAGGCGAAACGCAAGCGCGGCGAAGGGTAATCCCGCGACGACGCCGGGCCTGCGAGCGACGATGCGCGCGGTCGCCGTGCGGTGCGTTTCGACGATGGCATCGGTCGTGAGGTCGCCGCCACGGCCGATGTCTTCGAGCAATGCCGCGCGAACGACCGACGCGGCCACGAGCTCAGGCGACGCTGCGTAGCCGGGTGAACGAACGCTTCGCAAAGGCATCATCGCTCTGGGGATAGTCGCTGCGGAAATGACTCCCACGGCTCTCGCGGCGCGCTAATGCGGCTTGCGCAATGAGCTCGCCGACTACCAGAAGATTTCGCAGTTCGCCGGGGGCGTCGCCAAAGGCGGCGGCGAGCTCGGCGATGCGCGCGATTGCTTCCAGCAGCCCCGACTCTTCACGAAGCAATCCGACGTTGGAGTACATGACGTTGCGCACGTCGCTGAGTGCCTGCGCCGCCGTCGTCGGCGTCGGACGTTGCGCGCAACGGGCGGCTTGCACGACATTCGGATCGGCAGAGATAGGACGCCAACGACGGTGCGTCCCGGCGATGTCGGTGGCCACGCGCGTGCCGTACACGAGCGCTTCGAGCAGCGAGTTGCTCGCGAGGCGATTCGCCCCGTGCACGCCGGTCGCGCTGGTTTCACCGCAGGCCCAGAGATTTTCCAGCGACGTGCGTCCCCATTCATTCACGGCGATGCCGCCCATCAAGTAATGTTCTGCCGGAGCGACGGGGATGTTCTGCACGCGCGGATCGATGCCCGCGGCCATGCAGAATCCAAATACCGTCGGAAAGGCGACCGGAAACTTCGCGCCGATGGCGGCGCGTGCATCGAGGCCCACGGTTCGGCCGCGCTGCTGCTGTTCGAAAATGGCACGCGCGACCACGTCGCGGGGCGCCAGCTCCGCATCGAAATGAATGCCGAGCATGAAACGTTCGCCGAGATCGTTGACGAGAATCGCTCCTTCGCCGCGGACGGCTTCGGTGACGAGCGGCATCGGGTCACGGCCGATCGCGAGCGCGGTCGGATGGAACTGGACGAACTCCATATCGGCGAGCAACGCGCCGGCGCGTGCCGCCATCGCGATGCCGTCGCCCGTCGCTTCGACGGGATTTGTCGTGCAGCGATAGAGCCGTCCCATGCCGCCGGTCGCAAGAACGACGGCGCGTGCCGTCACGGCGACGCGCTCGCCGCCGTTCTCGCGCGCGAAGACGCCGCAGGCGCGACCGTCTTTGACGATCAGATCCTCCGCCGTAACGTTCTCCAGAACCGTGATCGACGAATTCGCGCGCACCGCCTCGATGAGGGTTTTGAGAATCTCATGGCCCGTCGCATCGCCGCCGGCCTTGACGATCCGCCGGCGCTGATGCGCGGCCTCGCGCCCCAGTGCCAGTTCCCCGCCTTCGTTTCGGTCGAATGCAGCCCCAAGTTCCAGGAGCTCTTCAACGCGGGCCGGTGCGTCGCGCGCCAAGATCTCGACGATCTTGCGATCGCTAATGCCGGCGCCGGCACGCTGCGTGTCGATCGCATGCAGCCGCGGCGAATCGTCCTTGCCGATGGCCGCGGCGATCCCGCCTTGAGCCCAATCCGTCGCGGCCCCCATGCCGAGGCGCGTCTTACAGAGTACGGTCACGGCGGCGGGACGCAATTTCAACGCGGCGATCAAACCCGCGATGCCGGCACCGACGACGAGTGCATCGCTGCGGTGCGCTTCGAGCGGCGCCATTTCAGTCGCGCAACTGACGGCTGTAGTCGAGCATTCGCTCCACGGCGCGCCGAGCGCGCTGCGCAATCTGAGGATCGATCGTCACTTCGTATTCCATCGCTTCGAGCGAGTGCAGTACCTTCGGCAACGTGTTGCGCTTCATATGCGGGCAAAGGTTGCACGGTCGAACGAACTCCACGCTAGGATAGCGGCCCGAAACATTGTCGGCCATCGAGCACTCGGTCATCAAGAGGACGCGAGGCGCGCGTTTCGCGTCGCTTTGGTGCTCTGCGAGTCGGCCGACGTAATCGGTCATGCCTTGCGTCGAGCCGACGTAATCGGCTTCGGTTAAGACGTCGGGCGGGCACTCGGGATGCGCGAGAACCACGAGCGACGGGTCGCCCTCGCGGAAGCGGCGGATGTCGTGGGCGGTAAATCGTTCGTGGACTTCGCAGTGGCCTTTCCAGGCGATGATTTCGACTCGCGTCTTGGAGGCCACGTACTTGGCAAGATATTCGTCGGGCAGAAAAATCACGCGCGGCGCGCCGAGCGCCTCGACGATTGCGACAGCGTTGCCGCTGGTGACGCAGACGTCGGATTCGGCTTTGACTTCGGCCGAGGTGTTCACATAGGTCACGATCGGCGTGTCCGGATATTTTTCGCGCAGCAGGCGAACGTCCGCCGCGGTGATCGACTCTGCCAGCGAGCAGCCTGCTTTGAGGTCGGGAACCAGCACGGTCTTCGACGGATTCACCAGTTTTGCGGTCTCCGCCATAAAATGGACGCCGCAGAGCACGATGACGTCGGCATCCGTCTTCGCCGCTTGCATTGCCAAAGCGAGCGAGTCGCCGACGATATCGGCGACGGTATAGAAGATTTCTGGAACCTGATAGTTATGTGCCAGAATGACGGCGTTGCGTTTTCGCTTCAGATGGTTGATGGCAGCTACGTAGGGGGCGTGAAGCGGCCACTCCACCCGCGGAATTACGTGCTCGACGCGCTTGAAAATCGGGTCGGTTTCCGCTGCGATGCTGCGAGTATACGGTAGTTCGATGACGCCCATGAGCCTTTTGAGTTGATTGCGGGCTTCGAGGCCGCTTCTCCCCTTTATCATACCCATGCGCCTACGGGGAGCCCGTGGCTGGAGTTTAAGGTCCTGGCCGGCGGGTACGAGCCGCGTAGGTCATACAAAGGAGGGTCTCCATGAATCGATGGTTTGCCGGTATCGTTTTTCTCGGCGCCTGCATTGCCGGAGCAACAACGACACTGGTCGCCGGGGCGCAGCCGGTGCCGCCGCCGACGGTTTCGCCGATGGTCTCGTCATCGCCGACGCCGATGGTGACGATGCAACCGGTCCATAAACTGTGAGTAATTCGTAATTCTTGTGGAACGCTTGTGGAGGTAGCGTTTGACGTCTTGAAACGATAATTGCCGCTTTGGTAGCATGCAAGTACTTCATCAAAGCATGAAGTGCGGCATGTATCGAGCCGCGGCCGGAAGCACGTAGACGATCAGTCGCCATAGGCGACGAATCCGAGTGAAGCCGATCGAATCGGACGACACGTCGGTGGGGGGCTTTCACGGGCTTCAAACAGGCGAACACGACCGGCGGTACGCCAAAGCCCGCGACGAAATGCCGCGGGCTTTGCAGTTTTGGCTGAAGCGAAAGGCCACAGCGGGCGCAGGGCAAAGAGCCGCTGATGGAGCGCCGAGCGGAGCTTACCGTGCGCGGTTTCGTCCTGGGTGGTGCGATCACGCTGGTCTTCACCGCGGCCAACGTCTATCTCGGTTTGAAAGTCGGCCTCACGTTTGCCTCGTCGATTCCCGCCGCGGTCATCTCGATGGCGGTGCTGCGAGCATTCCGCAACGCGACGATTTACGAGAACAACATCGTTCAGACGATTGCTTCGGCCGCCGGCACGCTCTCGGCAGTCATCTTCGTTTTGCCGGGGCTGGTGATGATCGGCTGGTGGAGCGGTTTTCCGTTTCTCGAATCGTTTGCGATCTGCGCCATCGGCGGCGTGTTGGGCGTGATGTACAGCGTCCCGCTGCGCCGCGCATTGGTGACGGGTTCGGATTTGCCGTATCCCGAAGGCGTCGCCGCGGCCGAAGTTCTCAAGGTGGGGACGCGCTCGGATCCCGAACGCAATCGGGCCGGCTTGATGGCGCTGCTCGCCGGCAGCGTGGCGTCGGCACTCTTCGCGGCGATCGTCGCAACCCGCATCTTTACCGCCGGCCTTGCTGGCTATTTCAGGGCGGGCGCGGCCACGACGGGCGCGGGATTCTCGCTCTCGCTCGCGCTCGTCGGCGCGGGACAGCTCATTGGTTTGACGGTCGGCTTGGCGATTTTCGCCGGCTTATTCATTGCTTGGGGCATTGCGACGCCGGTGCTCACGGCGCTCCACCCCACCGCGGGCGCGGCGGTCGACGTGGCGACCGCCGTCTGGTCGCATCAAGTGCGCTTCATCGGCGCCGGTGCCATTGGGGTCGCGGCCCTCTGGTCGCTGGGACGCCTCGCGCGCCCGGTTCTGCTCGGCGTAACGTCGGCGCTGGCGGCGTCGCGCCGGCGCCGTCAATCACCCGACGAGCTTGCGCGAACCGAGCGCGATTTACCGATCGGTATCGTTGCGCTTATCAGCGTGCTCTGTTTGATTCCGCTTGCGTTCTTTTTCTGGCGGTTTCTTGCGGGGGGCGCGCTTGGTGCGCTCGTCGTTCCAATGACGTTGGCCGCGGTAGTCTACGTCGTCATCGCGGGATTCTTCGTCGCCGCCGCCTGCGGATATATGGCCGGGTTGATCGGCTCCTCGAATAGTCCCGTCTCCGGCCTGGCGATTCTCTCGGTCATCGGCGCGGCGCTCATCGTTCTCGCGGTCGGGAGTAACGTCGTCCACGTCGCGACGTTACCGATGATTGCGTATGCGCTGGTGGTGACAGCGGTTTTGCTCTGCGTCGCGACGATCTCCAACGATAATCTGCAGGATCTCAAGACCGGGCAGCTGGTCGATGCAACGCCCTGGCGCCAGCAGGTTGCATTGGTGGCCGGAGTCGTCGTCGGCGCGCTCGTGATTCCCCCGATCTTGGATTTGCTCAATCGAGCGTATGGCTTCGCGGGATCGGTCGGGGTTCACAGCGCGCTCGCGCAACCGCTCCCCGCCCCGCAAGCGACGCTCATTTCGGCGTTGGCAAAGGGCGTCATCGGCGGCCAAATCGATTGGCGTCTGATCGGCACGGGTGCGATTCTCGGCGCGATCATCGTCGGCGTCGACGAATTGTTGCGCACGAAAAAGCTCGCCCTGCCACCCCTTGCCGTCGGCTTGGGCATTTACTTACCGATTTCGACGACCGCGCCGGTCGTGCTGGGTGCGATACTGGGCTGGGCCTATAATCGTTGGGCGGCGCGCCAACGCAACGCGCAGCGCGCGAAGCAGCTCGGGGTGTTGGTCGCGTCCGGACTCATCGTCGGTGAGAGCCTTTTTGGCGTACTGTTGGCCGCGCTCATCGTCGTGAGCGGCAGAGCGGCGCCGCTCGGAATCGTCGGTGATTCATTCGCATCCCCCGCGAACATCATCGGCACTCTTGCATTCCTGCTTTCGCTTGGAGGTCTCTTTCTGACGTGTCGTTCGCTCGTAGTATCGTCGCGCTGGCAGTAGCCGGCCTGGTCACCGCGGCGGCCGCGTCAGCGCGCCCGTGGACATTGGTGGATGCTGTCGACTCGCCGTTTATGGACGACGTGCAGCTCTCGCCGAATGCACGCGCTGCGCTCGTCGAAATCGATCGAACCGATCTGGCAAAGAACGCGTTCACGACCAGATACGAAAGCGTGACGATCTCAACCGGAGCGGGCAGCGCGTTGCCGGAGGATTTAAGCCACCCTCGGTGGGCGCCCGACTCGAAAAGCATCGCCTGGATCGCACCGCAAAAGGGTGTGGCCGCGCTCGTCATTACCGACCCGCAATGCCGGCACCGCCGGGTTCTGCCGAGCGGCGGTCGCGACGTCGTTGCATTTTCATGGTCGCCCGATGGGCGAACGATTGCCGCGATCGAAACCGCCCGGGACGGCGCGCCGGCGGGACGCCTTTTCTGGCTAACGTCGGAGAGCGATTATCGCGGCACGCGGCCACCGCGCCGCTCGCTCTGGATCGTCGACGTCGCATCGGGGCGGCAGCACGAGATTACTCGCGACGGTTGGTCGTACGGCGGTCCGCAAACCGATCACGATCCATCGTGGTCGGCGGATGGTTCGCGAGTCGCAGTCGTGCGTCAGCCGACGCCGGTCTTCGGCGACTTCGAACACGCGCAATACGTGACGGTCAACGTTCGGGACGGGCGCCTTGCGCAGATCGTGAATCATTCGTTTTTCGCTTATCCACAGAGCGCGGCGCCGGTCTTTGGCCCGAACGGCGCTCTTGCGTACACATATACATGGGACGGCAATCTTCCGTCGCGCGAAGATGTCTTCGTCAACGGGCACGACGTCAGCGCTGCGCTCGACCGCGATCTCTGGAGCTGTTCGCAGGGAACGATTACCTGGCAATCGGGCATGCTGATCGCCGGTCTGCTCGACGGCGTGGCGTTGCGGCTCTTTGCGCTCGATCCCAGCGGCGCCGGCGCCCCGAAGCCGCTGACGCCCGATGATGGTTCCTTCGTTGCGTATTCGCTGGCGCGCGACGGGACGATGGCCTACATCTGGACGACGGGGCAGCGTCTACCCGAGCTGTACGTGCGAGCTCCCGGCGGCGCGTCGAGGCAAATCACTCATCTTTTGAGCCTGCCGGGCGATCTGCCGATTGCAACGACGACAACGGTGACGTGGGACGGCGGCGCCGGTCACATGCTGCATGGGCTGCTCACGCTGCCATCAACCGGAGCGCCCGCGGCGGCACCGCTGATCGTCGAGCCGCACGGCGGTCCGCAGTGCGCAGATCCGGCCGGCTTTACGCCGATCGCGCAATATCTGGCCAGCCACGGCTACGCGTACTTTCGTCCCGACCCACCCGGAAGCGACGGCTACGGCGATTGGTCGTACAAAGCGATCGTGAATAACTGGGGCGACGTGCCGATGTCGGCAGATCTGGCCGGTATTGATACCGTGCTGCGATCGGGAGTCGGCGACGCGAAACGAACCTTTATCGAGGGCGGTTCGTACGGCGGCTACCTGACGTCATGGATCGTCACGCATAGCGATCGCTTTCGCGCGGCGGTCGCTCAAGTGCCGGTGACCGATCTCGAGCAGGAGTATGCGCTCTCCGAGAGTCCCAACATCACGCGCCGGTTCTTCGGCGCGAAACCGGCGACCGATCCCGCGCTGCTCGCGCAAGAATCGCCCTTGAGCTACGTTTCGCGCGAGCATACCCCGTTGCTGATTCTGGCCGGCCTGCGCGATACGCGCGCTCCATACGTTCAGGCGATCGAATTCTATAAAGTGCTTGCCGAGAACGGCGCGCCGGTTCGCATGCTGGCCGATCCGCAAGCCGGACACGGGCCCGACGACCCCCAGGGTGTCGTTGCTTGGTGGAGTGCGACCGTCGCATGGTTCGAGCGTTACGGCGGCATCGCGATTCCCGACGCCAAGCTGCCATAGCTTCAAGGGAACATGCTTGAAACGATGAGGCTGCGACCGTCGGTGAGTACCGTAACGGCCCCGTTTTCATCGGTGCGATAAATCTGGGCGCCCGCGCGGCGCAAGGTCGCAATCGTAGTCGCCGTCGGG
Source organism: Candidatus Eremiobacterota bacterium (assembly GCA_019240525.1). Taxonomy (GTDB): domain Bacteria; phylum Vulcanimicrobiota; class Vulcanimicrobiia; order Vulcanimicrobiales; family Vulcanimicrobiaceae; genus Cybelea. The sequence continues at coordinate 1,285,902 of JAFAYE010000001.1, read as the reverse complement.
TGGCCGAACAAATTGTGGCGTCCAACCGAGATGATGGCATACCTCGGACGGATCGCCTCGATGAAGGCGGGCGTCGATCCGTAAGCGGAGCCGTGATGGCCGACTTTGAGCACCTCGCAGCGTAAATCCGCGCTGCCGGCCAAGAAGCGCTGCTCCGCCGCGGCGCCGGCGTCGCCGGTGAAGAGCATGCAAAAGGAGCCGTAGCGCAAGGTCAAGGCGATCGAGTTTTCGTTGATATCGTTGCGCGAGCGGGCGATGAACGGCAGCGAGGGTCCGACAAAGCGCAACGTAACCCCGTCGTCCGTGTGCCACTCGGCGCCGGCGCGCGGATAGACGATTGGAACGCGCTGGCTTCGCGCCGTTTCCAGTGCATCTTGATACGCGTGACCGCTGTAGCGCTGCCCGCCGTCGGCGAACTCCGCGACGCGCAATCGCCGCAGCGCCGGTGCGACGCCGCCGGCATGATCGCCGTGCGGGTGCGAGAGCACGATGGCGTCGAGCGCATGCAGGCCGTGACGCAGAAGAAACGGCACGACGACGCGTTCGCCGACTTGCTCGGCGACGGAAGCACCGCTTTGGCCGCCGCGCTCGAGGCGTCCGCCCGCATCGATCAGCAGCGCGTGGCCACGCGGAGTTTGGATCACGATCGCATCGGCTTGGCCGACGTCGAGCACCGTCACGCGCAAGCGGCCGTCGATCGAGCGCGGCGGCCAGAGCACGAAGATCGTTGCCAGCGCCACCGCGGTAATGGCCAACGTGCGCGCGTAGTTGATTCCGGGTAAGGTCGAGCGTCGCCAAAGCACCGGCGCGGCAATCACCGCACCGTCGTAGAGTGTAATGCACCAGGCGGGCGCGGGTGTCATTGGGAGCACCGCGCCGGGCAGTTCGCTTACGAGCTGGACGACTGCGAGCATCCACGCCAGAAGCCATGAATTGACATTTGCAATCGCCTGAGCGAAGGGTGCGCACCACGCGAGCCCCAGTTGCGCGGCCCCAAGCGCCATCGTCGCGGCGACGCACGGGACGACTGCAAAATTCGCGACGACGGCATATGGCGTGAACTGCAAGAACGTCGCCGCGGCGAGCGGCCAGATACCCAGCTGCGTCGCCAGCGAGAGCACGAGTGCTTCGCGCACGCGATTGGGCAGCGCAACTCGCGTTTCAATCCATCGCTCGAGCGGCCCGGCGTAGGCAAAGATTGCGCCGACGCACGAAAAGGAGAGGGCGAACGATGCGGTCGCGACGCTCTCCGGCCGCGAAAACGTCACGACGAGCGCCGCGATCGCAAAGGCATTCCAGGAGAACGTCGCTCGACCGCACGCGCGTGCCGCAAGCGCTGCCGTCGCCATCGTCGCGGCCCGCATCGCCGGAAGTTGTGCGCCGCTCCACCAGACAAAACACCAGACCAGCGCGATAACGATCGCGCAGGTGATCCAACGCGGCAGGGCGAGCATGGTCAGCAGCGCGGTGCAGAGCGCCGCAACCGCTCCGAGATGCAGACCTGCGGTGACGAGGACGTGGACCGTGCCGGTCTCTTGAAATTCGCTGCGAAGGAGCGGCGGCAATGCAGCGCGTTCTCCCCAGAGCTCGCCGGCGATGACCGAGGCGGCGGGCTCGCCCAGACGCGCCGCAAGCTGTTCGCGCGCCCACCTATGCGCGTTCGCAAGCAATGAGGCCGCACCGACACGTGACGATCCATCGCGTGAAAGCACGACGGCTCGATCGAGGCGGCCGTCGAATCCGCGCTCGCGTTCGATCTCCCGCTCGCTGGGCTCGGCTGGGTTGCGCGCCTCGTCGAAGGGCTCGAGCCGGCCGCGCACGACCACGCGGGCTCCCGGCGCGAACCGCGCCTCGGGCAGGCGCGCTTGCACGCGCAGGCCGTTATCGAGGGCGAAGGTTGCCGTTGCCGATCCGTCGCCGGCCGGAGTTTCGTCGAGCAACGTGGCTTCGTAGCGCGCCGTGCGCGCTTCGGCAATATTAGGGGCAGTGCGCCCTCGCAACGCGGCATTGGCCGCAGCGAGCGTCAGCACTCCAAGGAGAATCAAAAGCAAAACGCGTTGTGGCGCCAGCGCCGCGCCCGCGGCGAGAAGCGCGAAACCCACGGCAACGACGATGCGAAGATCGGACGTCAGCGGCGCCACGGCGAGCGTTCCGAGTACTGCTGCAAGCGCGCAGAGAAGGAGCGCGAACGAAGGCACTGCCGCTCACCTGCGACGAGATGGCGCGCCGTTCAGAGTAAGGAGCAAAGGAATCGTTGTGCGGATTATCGTTACCGGCGGCGCCGGGTTCATCGGATCTCACGTCGTCGAGGCGTACCTCGCCGCGGGGCATGACCTGCTCGTCGTCGATTCACTCTGGGAGCACGGGGGCGGACGGCGCGCGAACGTCCCCAGCGAGGTCACGCTCGTTCACATGGATATCCGCGACGAGGCGATCGGGCGCGTCTTTGCCGAGTTCAAACCCGACGTCGTCAGCCATCACGCGGCTCAGCACTCCGTTGCCATCTCGGTCCGCGATCCGATCTACGACGCGAACGTGAATGCCGTGGGACTGCTCAACGTGCTGGAGCACGCGAGTCGCTGCGGCGCACGAAAGATTGTGTTCGCTTCGAGCGGCGCGACCTTCGGTACGCCCGACCGTCTGCCGATAACCGATGCGACTCCGCAACGGCCGACATCGCCGTACGGCATCACCAAGCTCATCGGCGAGCATTATTTGCGATTCTATCGCGAGAGCCGGGGGCTCGATTTTACGGCGCTGCGCTACGGAAATGTTTACGGGCCTCGGCAAGATCCCAACGGCGAAGCCGGCGTCATCGCGATCTTCATCGGCAAGTTCCTCGCGCATCAGTCGGTGCGGATCGACTGGGACGGCGAGCAGACGCGCGATTACGTTTTCGTTTCCGACGTCGCGCGGGCGAATCTCGCCGCGCTCGAACGCGGGTCGGGGGGCATGTATGTGATCGGTACGGGAACAAAAACCAGCGTCAACGCGATCTATCGCGCGCTGGTGACCATCGCCGGCTACGAGGCGCCGATCGAGCGTGCGCCCCAGCGTCCCGGCGACGCTCGCGACGCGCAGTTCGATTCGAGCCTAGCGCACGCCGAACTCGGCTGGTCGCCGGCAACGACGCTCGCCGACGGTATTCGCGCGACGTACGAATACTTCGAGCGGTTTGCGCTCCGGAACTGAAAAGCTCGATGGAGCGCTTCGCCGCGACGGCCGAACAGGTCGCCTCGCGTCCGGCTAGACTCGAAAAGATCGCCCTTCTTGCCGAGTATTTTCGCTCCCTCGACGATGCCGATCTGCTTGCGGCCGCCCGTTTCTTCAGCGGCACGCCATTTGCAGCCCGCGACCGTCGCACGCTCTCCATCGGTGGCCGCACGATCGTGCAAGCGGCGCGACGAGTTTGGGAGTTTGACGACGCGACCTTGGGGGAGAACTATCGCGCCACCGGCGATCTGGGGGCGGCGCTGGCGCCGCTGGTGCGTGCGCCGGCCGATGCAATGCTTTTTCGCGATCGCTTGACACCGGCGTCGCTCGACGCGCTCTTCGGCGAGATCGCCTCGGCCTCGGGAAAGCGCGCGAACCGCCGCCGCGAGGCGCTGCTCGAACGAATCTTTCGTGCTTGTGACGATCCTGTGGTGGCGACCTACGTGGTCAAGATCATCACCGGCGATTTGCGCGTGGGATCCCGCGAAGGTCTCGTCCTCGATGCCATCGCGCGCGCCTTCGAAGTCGATGCCGGCGCGGTACGGCGCGGCGCGATGGCCTCCGGCGACGTTGGCGGCGTCGCGCTCGCCGCCAAGCACGGAACGCTCGGCGAGCTGCGCGTGGAGTACGGTGCTCCGTTCGGATTCATGCTGGCGACGCCGGTGAACTACGGCGACGTTTACAAAGAACTGAGCGGCGCTACCTGGCACCTCGAAGATAAGTACGATGGTATCCGCGCGCAAGCGCACGTTCGCAACGGAAACGTTCGGCTATTCTCACGTCGGCTCAACGACGTCACCGCATCGTACCCTGAGGTTTCGGCCGCGCTCGCGACCATTTCCGGCGATGCAATTCTCGATGGCGAGATCGTTGCGATGCGCGACGGCCGAGTACTGCCTTTTCGGTCGCTGCAAACGCGCCTTGCGCGCAAATCGGTCGACGCGGCCCTGACGCGGGACGTTCCGATTTCCTACGTCATCTTCGACCTACTGGCGATGCGCGACGAACTGCTGCTCGACGAACCGTTGGCTTCGCGGCGCGAGCGGCTGGTTGAACTTTTCGAGCCCGGCGGCGCACTCGTGCTCGCGCCGTTCGATACGATACACAATGCCGCTGCGGCCGACGTCAACCCACGCTTTGAAGCCGCCCGGGCGCGCGGCAACGAAGGTCTCATGCTCAAACGCGCCGACTCGCCCTACGCGCCGGGACGCCGCGGAAAGTGGTGGCTCAAACTCAAGCGCGAGTTGTCCACTCTCGACGTGGTCGTCGTTGCGGTCGAGTGGGGCAACGGCAAACGCGCTGGAGTTCTTTCCGACTATACGTTCGCAGTGAGGGGCGACAACGGCCGGTTGGTCGCGATCGGCAAAGCCTACTCCGGCTTGACCGATGCCGAAATCGCGGGCCTGACAACATGGTTCCTCGAGCATCCGTTGCCGCTCGCGGTGCGGCGCGAGAAAGCGCGGCGCCACGAGATTCCGGTCGAGCCGAAGGTCGTGTTAGAAGTCGCTTTCGACGTCATTCAGGAGAGCGGTTTGCACGAAAGCGGCTTCGCGTTGCGGTTTCCGCGCATCGTTCGAATTCGTGACGACAAACCGCCCCAAGAAATTGATACGCTCGATCGCGTGCGCGAAATCTATCGGGCGATGCTCGCTCGCGAGGGCTCGTGACGCGAAAGCGTTCTTACCAGGAAATGACGATCAGGCCGTTGCCGGTGGCATTTTTCCACCCCGACCATGTATGGAATTTGATCGCGCTCGGCTCGATGTAGGACGAACCGCCACCACCCCCGCCGCCGCTTAAACTCTGCGACGGGAACCCGCCGGCCCCTCCGCCGCCACCGCCGCCGTAGTAGCCCGCGCCGGCGCCACCGCCGCCGCCGTCATGTCCGCTGTAGCCGGATGCCGCACCACCCGCACCGCCGATCGCCAGCCCGCCGGTGCTTCCCGGCGAACCGTCGTCACTCGGGTAGAGGCCTTTACCGCCGGCACCGCCGGCGCCGCCCTTGGATTGCGTGCCCCCCGCGCCGCCGCCGCCCGAAGCGTAGCCACCGGCCCCGCCGGTGCTGCCGCCCCCTCGACCACCGGTGCCACCCTCATAGCAGCTGGAGCTTAGGCACCCCGAACCGCCCTCTCCGCCACCGCCGGCAGCGACGAGAATGCGGTTATCGCGCCCGTCGCCCCCGCGCCGGAGGTCGGATTCGCCACCGCCGCCGCGGCCGTCGCAGAGCTGACACGAGCTGGGCGCAAAAGCGCTGGCGCCCCCGGCGCCGCCGCCGTTGAAGCCGCCGTTATCCTGCGTTCCGGCGCCGCCCACGGTAACGAAGAGCATCTCCCCGGGTGAGACGGGGATGACCGCGTAGACGCGTCCCCCCTTGCCGCCGGTCGAACCGGCTCCCGCCGCGCCGCGCGCCACGACCGTAATTTTCGTGACCCCGCCCGGTACTTTGAACCGCGCCTCTTGACCGGAGTAAAAGAACGTTCGATTTCCGGAAGCGGCGTGTTTGGCGTCACTCGTTCCAGGTACGATCGCGCTCGCCGATGGCGATCCCGCGCATCCCGTGAGCAACGCTGTCAGCGCAGCGAGCCCGAATGGGTAACGGGTCAAGGTTGCAAGCGTCATGGTGCTCGTCCTCGCAGTAAAGAGATCGGTTCGACGTTGATTTCGGCTCGGAGCCGCCAAGTCATGCGTACACGTCGGGAGTACCAATATGTTCGGGACGCACTCCGACGCCGATCAGCCGAGCTGGAAGCCGGCGCAGAAATGGAAACTGATCGAAGAGACGTGCCACCAGCGGCGGCGCCGTGATCGGCGTGCCTTGCAGCAACGGATCGATGGCGCGATCCTGGACGAACGTTTGGAATGCTTGCGTCACGGTGGTCGGAAACATGCGACGCTCTTGCACCCGCTGCAAGTCCGCATCGGAAGGTCTCTCGCCGGCGCGCAGGGGCGCCGCGAGCAGATTGGCCGCCGCAACAGCATCCTGAATTGCAAGATTGATTCCGATGCCGCCGATCGGGGACATCGCATGCGCCGCATCGCCGATGCAGAGTAATCCGGAGCGATGCCAGCGCTCGAGACGGTCGACGCGCACGTCGAGCATGGCGACCTTCGACCAATCGTCCAGCTCGGCGATGCGATCGGCGAGCATCGGCACGGTCTGTGCGAGCCCGCGCTGCAATGCTCCAATTCCTTGCGCCTGCAACGTCGCGAACGAGCCCTTCGCGATCAGGTATGCGCACTGCCAGTAATCGCCGCGATCGAGCAAGATCGCCATGTGACCGGTCCGCACCCACCCAAGCTGCCTCGTGGGATCGCCCGAATGCTTGGGGATGCGCATCCAGAGGATGTCCATCGGCGCGCCGAGCTCACGTACGGCGAAACCGGCGGCGCGCCGAATCGTCGAATGACGCCCATCGGCACCGACGACGAGCTTAGCCGCAATCTCAATCTCACCGTCTGAAGTCTTCGCCCGGACGCCGTCGACGACGCCATCGTTCTCCATCAACTCGCTGCCTTGCGTTTGCATCATCATGTGGAACTTAGCGTAACGGCGTCCGTGTCCGACGAGGAAATTCAAGAAGTCCCACTGCGGCATGAGCGCAACGAACTTGCACTGGGTCCGCAGATGGGAGAGATCGACTACCTCGATCCTCTCGCCCGCAATGTTGACGCTGGCAGTTTGAAATTGATCGTGGGGAAGAGCTAAGAAATCGTCGAGCCATCCCAGCTCGTAAAGCAGCTCGAGCGTCGACGGATGCACCGTGTCGCCGCGAAAGTCACGGAAAAAATCGGGATGCTTTTCCAGCACCGTCGCATCCACGCCCGCGCGCGCGAGGAGCACCCCGAGCATCATTCCGCATGGTCCGCCGCCGACGATGCAGACGTCGGTCGACACTCGCTGCGCGGCCTTCATGCGACTACAAAATTGAGCAGCTTTCCGGGAACGTAGATTCGCTTAACGATTGCCTTGCCGTCGAGATGGGCGCGCACGTTCGGATCGGCGATCGCGAGGTCCACTATTGCAGTTTCGTCGACCTCGGGAGGGGCGGTGATCCGTGCGCGTACTCTCCCATTCACCTGCACGACCACGGTGATTTTTTCGACGGCCAGCGCATCCGCATCGGGTTCGGGATAGCGCTCGAGGTGCACGGAGCGGTCGTGCCCCAAGCGTTCCCAAAGCTCTTCGGCGATGTGCGGCGCGAAGGGGGCGACCAAGAGCGGCATGATCGCCACGGCGTAGAGCAACGCCGGCGTGGCCGCCTGGCCGGCAGCCGGGGTCATGACGTTGACCAACTCGTCGAGCTTGGCGATGGTCGTGTTGTAGTGAAAACGGCGCGAAAGCGTTTCGTCGACGGCTGACTTGGCCACGCTATGCACGGCGCGCAGGAGCGCCTTCTCGTCGGCGTTCTGCGCGTCGGGGAGCGCAAGTCGCACGCTCTTCGCAGCTTCGACATGCGGTTCGCAGGCGCGCCAAATGCGATTGAGCAGACGAACGCGTCCGCTGATACCCTCGTCGGTCCAATTGCTGGTCTCTTCCGGCGGCGTGACGTAGAGCAGGAAGAGACGCATCGCATCGACGCCGTTGCGCTCGGCGGTCTCGTCGATGCCCACAACGTTGCCGCGCGATTTCGACATCTTCTGGCTCTCCCGGAGCACCATGCCGTGATGGAAGAGATGAAGGAAGGGCTCATCGGGGCCGGTCACCCAGCCGCGGTCGTGAAAAAATTTATAAAAGAAACGCGAGTAGAGAAGGTGGAGTACCGCATGCTCGGCGCCGCCCGTGTATTGATCGACGCTCATCCAGCGCGCGGCGCGCTCCGGTTCCCATGGCGCGAGATCGTTATGCGGATCGAGGTAGCGAAGATAATACCACGACGATTCGAAAAAGGTGTCCATCGTGTCGGTCTCGCGTCGTGCCGCTGCGCCGCAGCGCGGACAAGGTGCGTGCACGAACTCCGGAATCGCAGCGAGCGGCGATCCCTCACTTTTGATGGTTCCGCGGGGCGGCAGCAAAATCGGAAGCTGCTCGTCGGGCACGGGAACTTCGCCGCAGCGGTCGCAGTAGACGATGGGAATCGGCGTGCCCCAATAGCGCTGACGCGAAATCAACCAGTCGCGCAGCTTATAGCTGACGTTCGTTCCGCCCAAGCCGCCGGCGGCGAGACGCTCGGCGATTGCATCGCGCGCACTCGCGCTCGACATGCCGCTGAAATCCCCACTGGCGATCAGACGCCCATCGTCAATGAAGGCGCCGCTGAGCGGCTCGGCCTGCGCGGAGTCGTTCGGCACGATGACCGGCGCGATCGGCAATCCATGGCTTTTCGCGAAATCAAAGTCGCGCTCGTCGTGGGCGGGGACTCCCATGACCGCGCCGCTACCGTATTCGGCGAGAACGTAGTTCGTCAGCCAAATCGGCACGCGCTCGCCGGAGAGCGGATGAATCGCCCACGCGCCGGTAAAGACGCCGTCTTTGGCCATCAGACTCGTGCGCTCGAGTTCGGATTTGGATTGTAAGCTCAGCGCAAAGTTTCGGATCTTCTCGGCGACTGGTGCGCCGACGATGCGTTGCAGCGATTCGACGATGCGGTGTTCGGGCGCGACCGCGAGAAACGTGACGCCGTAGAGCGTATCGAGCCGGGTCGTGAAGACTTCGATGCGATCGTCGGTTCCGGAAACGGCAAAGCTGACGTTGGCGCCTTCGCTACGGCCGATCCAGTTGCGCTGCATCGTCCGCGTGCGTTCCGGCCAGCCCGACAAGCCATCGATGTCGCGCAGCAGCCGCTCGGCGTACGCGGTGATCCGCAAGAACCATTGCGAAAGGTTGCGCCGTTCGACGAGATGGTCGCATCTCCAGCAGCGGCCGTTGATGACCTGCTCGTTGGCGAGCACGGTGCGATCGTGCGGGCACCAGTTGACCGGCGCTTCACGCTTATACGCCAGCCCGCTCTCGAAAAGCCGAAGAAAGAGCCATTGATTCCAGCGATAGTACTCGGGTTCGCACGTCGCGATCTCCCGCGACCAGTCATAGCTCGTCCCCATCAGGCGAATCTGCCGGCGCATATTGAGGATGTTCTCTGCCGTCCAGGCCGCGGGGTCGATTCCACGATCGATTGCCGCATTTTCGGCCGGCAGGCCGAACGCGTCCCAGCCCATCGGATGCAGCACGTTGTAGCCGAGCATTCGCATCATACGCGCGATGCTGTCACCCAGCGTGTAGTTCTTGGCGTGTCCGACGTGAAGATCGCCCGAAGGATATGGAAGCATTTCCATGGCGTAGTACTTCGGCTTCGCGCTCTCGTCGGGCGCGCGATAAAGATGCTCCTCTGCCCAGCGCCGTTGCCACTTGCGCTCGACGGCGGCAAAGTCGTACATGGCCAGCATCGTACACGCTTTGCGCGTGCGAGCGCTACCCTTTTCGCCGGCGCCGCGCGCGTGATAGAAGGCCATGATACCTCGAATCGCTCTCGCCGTCGCCGTGCTTGCGCTGGGCGCTTTCATGCTGGCGCATTCTGCTCGCTCACCGATCGCGCAGTCGGCGGTCACGCCGGCGCCGCAAAGTTCCTTCGCTGGGGCGAACGACCGGCCGCATCGCACCCTTGCGCACGACCCCGTCGACGATCTCGTCGTCGATGTTGCCGGCGCGGTGAAACGGCCGGGCCTCTATCATCTGCACTCGGGCGATCGGTACGCGCGCGGGATCGCTCTGGCGGGAGGCTTCGACAGCTCGGCCGACGCTGCCGGAGTCAATCTGGCGCAGCGGGCCGCCGACGGCGACGAAATCGACGTCCCGATTGCCGGCGAGTCACCGCGGACGAACGGCTCGCCTCGCCACGGCCCGCGTCGCCATAGCCGCAGTCGTCGGCATTCACGAAACGCGCCGCCCCGGGCCAGCGTCGACGTGAACCTCTCCGATGCCGCGGCGCTTGCCCGCATCCCCGGAGTCGGCGATGCGATCGCGCGCCGAATCGTCGAGCTTCGCGAACGCGACGGAAGCTTCACGACGCTCGACGAGTTGCTCGACGTGGCGGGAATGACCGATTCGCGGCTCGAGCGCGCCCGTCCGTATCTCCGCCAACCCTAAAGCGGCGTCAAGCAAGTTCTGTGCCAACAGGGGAGGCCGGTGAGCGAAGCGCATTGGGCTGACCTGTGCTGTCCGCGGCGCTTCCCGCAAAAGAGACGCTTCCGAGCCTAATCCGACGAGCGCTGGCTCAACCGCGCGATGAAGTCCTCGTCGAGCGAGTTGGCGGCACGTGGACGCCGACGTCGAGCGAGCGATTGTTGCAACGCGTGTACGACGTCGCGTGCGCGATCCGGGGAAGCGGTCTTGGCGCGGGAGATCGCGTTGCGCTTATCGCGCACAATTGCATCGATTGGATCGTCTGCGATTTTGCGACGTTCTTTGCCGGCTGCGTGGTCGTGCCGATCTACCCGACGCAGGCCCTCGATCACCTCGGCTACATTCTCGAGCATTCCGGTGCGCAGCTGCTCTTCGTCGACAATGAAACGACGGCAGCACGCGTAGGTGACTCGGGCGCGCCGGCGGCAACGCTCGTGCGTTTCGACTCGCTAGGCCCCGACGGGCTCGCGGCGTTCGAAGCTCGGGGTGCCGCGCTGCGCGCGGCCCAGCCGTCACTGCCCGCGGCGTATGAAGCGACCTTGCTTCCCGATGATTTGGCCGTCTTGATTTACACGTCAGGTACGACGGGGTCGCCGAAAGGCGTCATGCTTTCGCACGATAACCTCAGCTTTAACGCGCAGGTTTCGCTCGAGTGCGGATTCGAGGGAATCGAGGTGGGCCGCGACGTCCTATCGGTACTGCCGTACTCGCACATTTACGAGCACACCGTTATCTATATCTACCTCATCGCGAAGGTTCGGTATTTCATCTGCCACGACCCCAACGAGCTGCTCAACGATCTTCGCGAGGTGCGACCGGTCGAGATGACGGCGGTGCCGCGGATCTTCGATCGCGTGCTCGCGGGAATACGAGGGCAGGCGCGCAGCGCCGGTGGCCTGCGAGGCAGGCTCGTGCCGTGGGCGCTCGACGTGGGCCGGCGCCACGCCTGGGCGACGACTCGCGGCGACGGTAGCGGCGCACGGGCCGGCCTGGAATACGCTGTTGCAAAAAAGCTCGTGCTTGCCAAGATTCGCCGCGCGCTTGGGCTCGACCGCATCGAGTTTCTCACGAGCGGAAGCGCACCGCTCCATATCGATACCGCCATGACGTTCTTGGGGCTGGGCATTCCGATCATGCAGGGCTACGGCCTCACCGAAACCTCGCCGGTCGTTTCGGTAAGCCGGATTTCGCAGAACGAGTATGGGGCCGTTGGGCGCCCGATCTCCGGCGTCGACGTGCGCATCGCCGGCGACGGCGAAGTCTTGGTTCGCGGACGCAACGTGATGCAAGGATACTATCGCGACCCCGCGGCCAGCGCGGAGGCGATCGTCGATGGTTGGCTGCACACCGGCGACGTCGGCGAAATCGATGCGGCCGGCTTTTTGCGCATCACCGACCGGAAGCGCGAGATTTTCAAGACCGGAACCGGAAAATGGGTATCGCCCGCGCGCATCGAGGCGAATATCAAACGCTCCATATTCGTGGCGCACGCGCTGGTGATCGGCAGCGGCCGCGCCTATCCGATCGCACTCGTATCGCCGAATTGGCCGCTCGTGCGCGTCGAGCTGAACCTATCGAACGATCTGTCGCCCGAGTTGCTGGCGCAGCGCGACGACGTTCGCGCTTTCATCTCGCATGAGGTGCACAAGCAGACCCATGGATTGGCGACCCACGAACAAATTCGGCGCGTGATCGTCGTAAGTCAAGAGTTCAGCGTCGAGAGCGGCGAGCTTTCACCCTCGATGAAAATTAAGCGCCGCGTCGTCGAAGAGCGGTACGCGCGCGATATCGCGCAGGCGTATGGCGAGATTTCGCCGGCCGCCTCGATCTGACCGTGCACCGCGTCGACGAGCTGATTCGCGGGCCGGTCAAAAGCAAGACGATTTTTCCCGCGCTGATCCTTCATCTGATCCAGCAGCGCCCCGATCATGGCTATGGACTGATGCAGCAGATCGAAGCGTTGTGCGGCGACTTGATCGCCGTCAACACCAACACCATCTATCCGTTGCTGCGGCGGCTCGAGGAGCGGGGGTTCGTCACCGCCTCGTGGGAGCACCCGACCAAGCGATCTCGGCGGGTCTACGCAATCACGCAGGAGGGAGCCGAACGGCTGAAGCGCATCAAGAGCTTGATGCTTCCCTATCTTGACTCGGTCGCCGGAGCGATTGCACGCTTGAAAACGGAATTATACGGATGAGCTCGCGGTACGCGCTTTTCTGGACCGCCCTCATTTTTGCGCTCGCCCCCCCGAACGCTTTGGCGGCATCGCCGCCCTCGCCGCCCCTGACCAGCGATGCGGTCACCCATCACACAATCGTGCTCGCCGGCCAGCGACTCGCGTACACGGCTCGTGCCGGCACGATTACCTTGCGCAATGCCGACGATCAGCCGACGGCCCGTGTTTTTTATACGGCGTATACGCTCGACGGCGCGAGCCCCTCGAAGCGCGCCGTAACCTTTCTCTACAATGGCGGCCCCGGCAGTTCGACGATGTGGCTGCGCATGGGCTCCGTCGGCCCGGTCCGAGTCGTCACCGCACAAGGCCGCCTGACCGGACCACCGCCATACCGAATCGCCTCGAATCCATACTCGCTGCTCGATCGAACCGATCTGGTCTTCATCGATATGCCGGGCAGCGGATTCGGGCGCTTCATCGGCGCCGGAACGCGGAAAGACTTTTGGGGCGTCGATGAGGACGTCGCCGCGTTTGCCCAGTTCATCCAGCGGTACATCACCACTTTCAATCGCTGGAACTCACCGCGATTTCTTTTCGGCGAGTCGTACGGCACGACACGCTCGTCGGCATTGGCAAAGTATCTCCAAGACGAGGGAATTTCGCTCAACGGCGTGGTGCTGCTCTCATCGTTCCTCAACTCGAACATCGACTACAACGACGGCGCCCCGGTCGGAGGCGGTGATTGGGCCTACGTTCTCTATCTACCGACCGAAGTCGCGACGGCCTGGTACCATAACGCGCTGAGCAATCCGCCGGCGCTCGGAAATCTGCTCGCTACGGTTGAGAGCTTTGCCTTGGGCGAGTATCTCGACGCGCTCGCGCAGGGTGCGCAGCTTGCACCGGATCGCTACAACGACGTCGTAGCCAAGCTTCACCAGTATACGGGCCTCTCCGAGCAGTACATCCGTAATTCGAACCTGCGCGTTCCGTACGACCGCTTCGAGAATGAGCTGATGCGCGAGCGCGGCGTCACGGTTGGACGGATCGACACGCGCTTTCAAACCTACGTACTCGACCGGCCGGAAGTCTCACCCGATTGGGACGCGACCGACGCCGCGATCGACTCGGCCTTCGTTTCGACGAGCAACTACTATCTGCGCCAAGTGCTTCAGTATAAGACGCCCCTGCTCTATCGCGGTCAGATCTACGATTTGATCTACGCCGACGGCCAAACGTGGGACTTCAAACACGGGGCCGACAATCAAAACCTCAACGTGACGCCGGACCTTGCCCAAGCAATGACCTATAATCCGAATTTGAAAGTCTTCTCGGCCAACGGATACTACGACTTCGCCACGCCGTTCTTCGCAACGGTCTATGCGCTCGGGCACCTGTATTTAGCGCCGGCGATTGAGCGCAACATCAGCTACGGTTTCTATCAGTCGGGGCACATGGTCTATCTTCAACCGCAGGCTCTGGCGCGTTTCCACGACGATTTGGAGCGCTGGTATGGTGAGGTGCTCGCGCATGCGTAATCTGCTCGTCGCGGCCGCGGCACTGTTGATTGCCGCCGGACCGGCGCCGGCCGCAAAGCCGCCGTCCGCCGACGGTTCCGATTCGGTGACACAGCATTCGATCGTGCTGAGCGGCAAGACCTACGCCTACACGGCACGCGCCGGGACGATCGCGCTCGAGAACGACAAAGGCGACACGACGTCGCGGATGTTCTACACCGCATTCACCGTCGACGGCGCCGATCCGCGATCGCGTCCGGTGACCTTTCTCTACAACGGCGGCCCGGGGAGCTCCACGATCTGGCTGCGCATGGGGTCGGTCGGCCCGATGCGGGTGCAGGTCGGAGACGCGGCCGCGACGCACGACGCGCCGTTCAATCTGGTCGATAACCAGTATTCGCTGCTCGACCGAACCGACTTAGTCTTCGTCGACGCGCCCGACACGGGCTTCAGCAGAATTGTCGGCCCAGGAAAGCCTAGCGACTTTTTTGGAGCAGACGCCGACGTGCACGCCTTCGCGCAGTTCGTCTCGCGATATATCACGTCGTACGGCCGGTGGAACTCGCCAAAGTTCTTGTTCGGAGAATCCTACGGTACGCCGCGCTCGGCGATGCTCGTGAACTACCTGCAGCGTCAGGGCATCGGCATCAACGGCGTCGTCCTGCTCTCGTCGGTGCTCGATTTCTCGCTCGATTGGAGCATCAACTTTACTCCGACCGCAATCGGAGGAGGCGATTGGGCGTTTCCGCTCTACCTTCCGACCGAAGCCGCGGCCTCGTGGTATCACCACGCCTTGCCCGGGCCGTCAACAACCTTGGACGTGTTGCTGCCGCAAGTCGAAAACTTTGCGATGCACGAGTATCTCAATGCTCTCGCGCAAGGATCGCGAGTTTCGCCGAGCCTCTACAACGACGTCGCGTCGAAACTCCATCAATATACCGGGCTTTCGGAGAGTTATATCCGCGAGTCGAACCTTCGCGTTCCCTACTGGCGCTACGAAACGCAACTCTTTCGCGACAGCGGCGTGGCGGTCGGGCGCTACGACGCGCGCTACACGTCGTACAATCTCGATCGGCTCGGCGACCGCCCCGACTTCGATCCGACCGATTCGGCAATCGACGCCGCCTTCGTGGCGACCGGTAACTACTACATGCGTCAAGTGCTGGGCTACCACACGGGACTGATCTATCGGCCGATCACGAACCTTTTCCGCGAATGGGATTGGAAGCATAACGGCGCCGTACCACTTAACACCGCGCAGGATCTCGCCTCGGCGATGGTCTTCGATCCGAATCTTCGCGTCTTTTCAGCGAATGGCTACTACGACTTCGCGACGCCGTTCTGGGCGACCGTCTATACGCTGAACCATCTGACGATCCCATCGCAGCTGCAGCAGAACATCACTTACGGCTTCTATGAATCCGGGCACATGGTCTACCTGCACCCGGATGCTCTTGCGCGCTTTCACGACGATCTCGAATCGTGGTACGGGCGCGTGCTCGGCCGATAGATCGCTAGTGCGCCGCCTGCGACCGTTCTAGCGTCTGACGATAGATCGCCGCGAGCTTCGCGTAGCCCGTGCGCATGTCGGGAGTCGGCGCCGCATCGGCGCTTTCGATCGCGCTCTCGAGGTAGTCGAGGGCGTTCTCGAGATAGAGAAAACTGGTAAGGTCCTGCGAGTAAGCGCCGACTGAATCGTCGGGATTCTCGGCAGCGGTCTCGCCGACGATTTCGCGCCAATACGTCGCCGCGTCTTCGCCGGACAGCCGCTTGGCGGACTCTTCCGCTTTAGCACGCGCCGTATGCGCATCGGACCGGAGCGTAGCGACGGCGCGGGCCAGCACGTACTGAGCTTGCAGGTCGCTGTCGCTTGCCGCGATTCGCGGATCGCGCAAGACACGCGCGGGGCGCGAAAAGACTTGGCCGTTGACACTCAGGCGCACGGTGTACGTTCCCGGCGGAACGAGCGGACCGTCCGGCGTGTTCGCGTGAAAGTCCCAAACGAAGCGGTGGGCGCCGGCCTCGGCGACGGGTACCGGATGCTTTTCGACCCAATGCATCGTGTAGTCGAGCGACTTCGGGTCTACCGCTTCGGGTGGATGCGCGCTCGACCAGTGGCGCACGACGCTCCCGTCAGCGGCGAGCACGTCGATCACCACCGGCGTATGCGGCGCCTCGGCAAGGTAATAGTCGACGTAGAGCCCGACCGGAGCGTTGTCGACCTGCGGCTCGTCGAGCGGCAGCGGCGTTCCCTCTTGGTTCGTGTCACGCACTCGATAGGCGCGCGCCGGGGCGAAAAGATAGACACCGCGGTGAACGGCATCGCTGATTTGACGGAGTGGCGTGATATCGTCCATCACCCAAAAGGAGCGGCCGTGCGTGGCGACCACGAGATCGTCGCCGTGTACGGCGATGTCGCGGATCGAGGTTACCGGAAGATTGAGCGCAAGCGGTTGCCAGAGTTCGCCGTCGTCGAATGAGACGTAGACGCCTCGCTCGGTTCCGGCATAGAGCAGGCCAGGTCGAACGGGATCCTCGCGTACCGCATTGACGAACGAGCCGTTCGGAATGCCGCCGGCGATGGGCGTCCAATGCGCGCCGCCGTCGCGCGTTCGATAGATGTATGGTGTGTAATCGTCGAGCCGATGTCGGTCGACCGCGATATAAGCTGTTCCCGCATCGAAGCGCGAGGCTTCGATGATGCCAACCTTGCTCCACGGCGTCAACGCTGCCGGCGTGACGTTCTGCCAGCTGCGCGAGTCGTCTCGCGTGATCCAGACGAAACCATCGTCGGTGCCCGCCCAAATCGTCCCGGCGCGCAGCGGCGACGGCGCGATGGCATAAACGACGCCGTGCCGGCGAACCCCGTTCGTCTCGGCAAGCGTTGTCGGATCGAGATTTTCGGGCGTGCCTTCGTCGGAGCGCGACAGATCGGGGCTGACGATCCTCCACGTCTCACCGCCGTCGCGAGAACGAAAGATATTTTGGTGTCCAAAGTAGAGCGTTGTACGATCGACGGGAGAAAATGCGAGCGGCAAGGTCCACGTATTGCGCCAGACGCTTCCCGGATGCGCAATGACCGGATCGACGTTCTGTTCCCAGCCCGTCCCGACGACCTCGCGCGTGACCGTCGGTCCGCCTTGACCGCTCGAATCGCCATAGACCAAACCGGGGTGGCGCAGATCCGGCGACAAGTTACCATTTTCGCCGCCGACGTCGAGCGGGCGAAAATCTTGATTTGAGATCGTGCCGTATCGGCCCTGACTCGTCGCCATCGCGGCGCCCGAATCTTGTTGGGCGCCATACGCCGAATAGGGAAACGCGTTATCGGTAGTGACGTGATAGAACTGCGCCGTCGGCTGGTTGTACCACGAGCTCCACGTCTTCGCTCGATTGACGCTCACGATGACGCCTTGGTCGGTTCCGAGAATCATGCGATTCGAGTCGGCCGGGTCGATCCAGAGTGCATGGTGGTCTTGGCCGCTCGGATCGCCGAGAATGGCATCGAATGTTTTGCCGCCGTCGGTCGAGCGATAGGTCGACGTATCCATCACGTAGACCACGTCGGGGTTACGCGGGTCGGCGGTGATACCGCTAAAGTACCAGCCGCGTTGCCAGATGCGTTGCTCGCCATCCTCATGCGTCCAGCTCGCGCCCGCGTCGTCGGACCGATAGACGCCGCCGAGGTGCGGACCGCTGTCCACGTTTGCGTAAACGCGATGCGGCGCTGCGGCCGAGATCGAGAGGCCGATGCGGCCGACGCGCGGCGGAAGGCCTTGCGTCAGCTGCGTCCAGGTCGCGCCGCCGTCGGAGCTTTTGTAGAGCCCGCTGCCGGGTCCATTCGACGGCGGATAGACGTTCCACGGCGGGCGGCGCGTCTGCCACAGCGCGGCGTAAAGAACGTTGGGGTCGCTGGGATCCATTGCCAGTGCCGTTGCGCCCGTGTCGGCATTTTGGTAGAGCACTTTCGTCCACGATCTGCCGCCGTCGGTCGTCTTAAACACGCCGCGCTGAGTGTTGGCGGCGTATGGATGGCCGAGCGCCGCAACGTAGGCGATATTCGCGTCGTGCGGATCGACGATGATCGCGCCGATCTGTTTCGTGTCGCTCAATCCGAGGTGCGTCCAGGTTGACCCGCCGTCGATCGATTTGTACACGCCATCGCCGTAGGCAATATCTGAACGCATGTCGGCTTCGCCCGTGCCGACATAGATCGTGCGCGGATCGCTCGGCGCTACCGCGATGGAACCAATCGATCCGATATCTTGGCCGTCGAAGATCGGGCGCCAGGTTCGCCCCGCGTCGAGGCTCTCCCAAACGCCGCCGTCAACGGCGCCGAAATAGAAGTGATTCGGCTCGCCGGGAACGCCGGTAACCGCCAGTGCGCGGCCGCCTCGAAACGGCCCGATCAAGCGCCAATGGAGCGAAGTGAAGTACGAGGCGGAGATGCCGGCGTCGGTCGGCGTTGCGGCCGCAGCGGCAGCCGTCAGGAGAATAGAGGAAATGCAAAAAGCGAAAAGGCGTCGCATGAACGCCTACCATCCGCCGCCGCTGTCTCCGCCTCCCCCACCGAAATCACCGCCGGCGTCACCGCCGAAACCGCCGCCGCTCCAGTCGCCGGCGCTCGCGCCGCCAAGGTCGGCCTGTCCGGCATCGCTCTGCCAACCCGCGCCGCTGTCGGCCGGCAGCTGCGCGGCGTCGGTTGGTGCGATGCCGCCCCCCATGCCGCCGCCGCGGAAGAGCTCGTTGCCGAGCCACGCTCCGCCAAGGCCGCCGAGCAATCCGCTCCAGAAGCTTCCGCCGCCGCCGAAACCGCCGTACCCCGGCCCGTATCCGGGTCCGCTCGGCGGCATGCCGGCCGGCGGCGCGCCCGGTGCGCCGTAGGAGCGCGGTGCCGACATCGCGCGCAAAATCGAGCGCAGCAGCAAGAACGCGACGATCGCGATGATGATCCACCAAAACATTGAGATGTGAAATCCTCCAGTCGATAAGCTCCGCTGCCCCGGCACCGCTGCGCCGTTCGATGCGCGTACATCGCCCAGGTGCGCCCGATAGACGTTCAGGACGCCGTCAACGGCGCCGGTGATACCGGCATCGTAATTTTCGCTGCGAAACTGGCTCTCCATCGATGTGCGAATCGAGCGCAAAACGTCGGGCGTGAACCAATTCGACTGCGCTCCCGCGCGATCGGGGACGATGATGTCGCGGCGGTCGTCGCGCGCGATGAAAATCAGGACGCCGTTAACGTTCTGTTGCGAAAACGCCGACGTCGCTGCGTTTTGCAGGGTAGCGCCGCCGAGCGAAGGAGTGGTGACGACGACGACGTCCTTCCCGGTCTGGGCGTTGAAGCTCGAAATTCGCGCGTTGAGCTGCGCGACGGTCGGACCTGAGAACATCCCCGCCTGGTCCTGCACGAAGTCGCGCGCGACGGCGGGCAGAGCGAACGTGTAGGCAAACGCGACGAGCGAAGCCGTAAGCCGCAGATATCGCATCGAAATGCCCTTCATGCGGCGTCCTACCAGCGCCCGCGCGCGAAGTTTCGCGCGGTTGCGGGAACTCGGCGCTCGCCCGGCTCACATGTGCGGTGGATGAACGAAACGATGCGAAATGCCACCAGGCTCAAGGCTGGATCGCTGAGTTTCGTCGAGGTCCTGGCAACGTCGATCGCACTGATCGGGCCAAGCATGACGCCAATTTTAATTGCGCCGTACATGTACGCCAACGCCGGCAATGCAACGTGGCTGGCCTATCTCTTCGGCGGCGGTATGCTGATCGTGGTCGCCCTGAACATCAACCAGTTTGCTCGCCGCTTTACCGGTGCCGGTTCGATGTACGAGTACGCGGCTGAGAATCTCGGCCCCGCGCTCGGTGCGCTCGCGGGATGGAGCTTACTCTGGGCCTATGTTTTGGTGGCCGCCGCGGTCATCGGCGCAATGGCGCTCTTCGTCGGTTTGCTGTTGCAAGATGCTGGGCTGCTCGCGACACCGACGGTTGCGGCCGACGTCGTCATCGCGGCGATCGTCGGGACCGTTTGCTGGCAAGCCGCGTATCGGGGCGTCCAAGTCTCGGCCGTCGTGATGCTTATTCTGGAAGCGGTCTCCGTGTCGATCATCCTGCTGCTCGTCGCAATCGTCCTAACGCGTCATGGATTTTCAGTCGATGTAACGCAGTTGACGATCAAGGGCGGCGTTCCCAATTGGGGTCTGGCGGTGATGACCGCCGTCTTTAGTTTGGTCGGTTTCGAAAGCGCGACGGCCTTTGGCGGAGAAGCAAAACGCCCCCTCGTGACCATCCCTCGCGCCGTGATCGGGAGCGTCGTTTTCGCGAGTGCTTTCTTTATCATCGCAACGTATGCGGAGATCGTCGGTCTCGCGCACGCGCCAAAACCGCTCGACCAGCAGACCTTTCCGCTCGGAACGCTGGTCGCTCTGTACCATACCGGTTACTTGCGCGTTCCGATTGCGATCGGCGCGCTCGCTAGCGCCTTTTCGGTCTGTCTTGCCTGCATTACGACGGCCGGCCGCGTTGCTTACGCAATGGCGCTCGCAAACTTGTTTCCTGCGGCCTTGGCTCGGATCGAACCTCGACACGATACCCCCAATATCGCCGTCACCGTGGTGACGGCAACGACGCTCGCGATTGCCGTCGCGGCGCTGGCCGCCGGCGTCGCCCCAATCGATGCTTTCAATAACTGCGGGACCTTAAGCTCGTTCGGGTTCATCGTTATTTATGCGCTGATTTCGATTGCCGCATATCTCTACGTGAAACGCATCGGAGCGTTGCGCTGGATCGACGGCGCAATCTCCGCGCTCGCGGTGATCCTCCTGGCGGTGCCGGCCGTTTCACTCGTCTATTCGAATCCGGCCCCGCCGCAACGCTGGTTTCCCTATTATTTCATCGGGTTCTTGGCGATCGGAGCGTTATGGTTCGGCCGCCGGCTTACTCGGATGCGGGCCAGCGGCTGACGACGACGCGCTGTTGCGTGTAAAATGCAACCGCGTCCTTGCCGTGACAACGAAGATCGCCGAAAATTGAATCCTTGACGCCGCCGAATGGAAAGAATGCCATCGGTGCGGCGATACCGACGTTGATTCCCGCCATGCCGACCTCGATACGCGAAGCGAAGCTGCGCGCGGCGGCGCCATCGCGCGTGAAGATCGAGGACGCGTTGCCGTAGCGGGAGCGGTTGGCAATGGCGATCGCTTCATCGAGCGCCGCGGCCCGCACGATCGCGAGAACCGGTCCGAAGATTTCTTCCTGCGCCAGCTCGCTATTGGGATCGACGCGGTCAAAGATCGCCGGCGATGCGAAGGCGCCGGAGCCATTCGCACGACGAGGCTCGAGAAGAACGTGCGCGCCGGCGTTACGCGCGCGATCGACGTAACCGGTGATGCGCGCCAAGGCTTCGTCGCTGACGACCGGCCCAAGTTCCACCTCATCGTCGGCCCCGCGGCCCAAGCGCAATCGCGTTGCGGCCTCGACCAGCATCGGCCCCAATACATCGCCCGCATCGCCGACCGCAACGAGAACCGATCCGGCCAAACACCGTTGACCCGCGCCGCCGAATGCCGCGCCGATGACCGCATCGCACGTCGCGCGGTTCGCGGCGTCGGGCGTGACGATCAAATAGTTCTTGGCGCCTCCGAGCGCTTGCACTCGCTTGTGGGCCCGCACCGCCTGCTCTTGCACTTGTCGCGCGGCGTTCGAAGAGCCAACGAAGGAGACCGCCGCAACCTGCGGATGCGAGATCAATGCTTGCGCGGTTTCGGCATCGCCGTGCACGACATGGAGCACACCATCGGGAAGACCGGATTTCGCTGCGAGCTCGAGCAGCAGCTCCGACGTCAACGGCGTCTGGGGCGACGGCTTGAGCACGAACGTATTGCCGGCGGCTATCGCAATCGGAAACATCCAGAGTGGGATCATCGCGGGAAAGTTGAACGGAGTGATTCCGACGCAGACGCCGAGCGGACGGCGTACGCAAATCGAATCGATTCCGCGAGCGACGTCGGCGAGCGCATCGCCCATCATCAGCGACGGCATCCCGCAGGCGAACTCGACCGCCTCGATGCCGCGCCGGACTTCGGCGCGCGCGTCGGCGAGCGTCTTTCCGTTTTCGCGCGAAACCAAAAGCGCGAGATCCTCACGCCGGCCTTCGAGTGCGTCGGCATAGCGGAAGAAGCAGCGCGCGCGCTCGACCACCGGAATCTCCCGCCAACCTTCGAACGCGTCGTGGGCACGGAGTACCGCCGCGCCTGCTTCGGCCGCGCGCGCGATCTCGACCTCGCCAATGAGCTCGCGCGTCGCCTTATCGTGAACTTGGAGTCGCATGAATCTTACGCGCGGCTTTCCAAACGCTCTAAGGCGTTGTCGAGGATCGCAAACCCTTCGTCGAGCTGCTCGGGTTCGATCGTCAGCGGCGGTGCGACGATGGCGACGTTGTAACGTCCGAGCACATAGAGGCCGTTCGCCAGCAGATCGTTGAAGAAATCGTGAAGCGTCGTTGCGCCTTGCCACGGAACCAGCGGTGCACGAGTCTGCCGATCGGAGACCAGCTCGATACCAAAGAACGCGCCAACGCCCCGCACCTCGCCGACCACGGGATGTCGCCGGGCAAGCGATTCGAAACGCGCGCGCAGCCACGCTTCGATCTCGCGAGCACGCTCGAAGAGCCGCTCCTCGCGATAGGCGCGCAACGCCGCGACGCCGGCGGCCATTGCGAGCGGGTGTCCGCTAAAGGTGTGGCCGCTGGGCAGCGGACGGCGATCGAAGTGTTGCGCGAGGCCTTCGCGCAAGGCGACGCCCCCGAGCGGAACGTACGCCGACGTCACACCCTTGGCGAACGTAATGATGTCGGGGCGAACGTCGAATCGCTGGGCCGCGAACGGCGCGCCGGTGCGGCCGAATCCCGTCATCACTTCGTCGAAGATCAAAAGGATGCCGTGACGATCGCAGAGCTCGCGCACGCGCGGCAGATACGCCTGGGGATAAACGACGACGCCGTTCGTTCCGACGACGGGTTCGATAAGCAAAGCGGCGATGTTCGCAGCGCCCTCGTAGGCGACGATGGTTTCGAGATGCTCGATCGCGCGGTCGGCCTCTTCGTCGAGATCGCGCGCGTGGAACGGGCTGCGGTACGGGAACGGCGCGAAGAAGCGAACGACGCCGGGAATCCCCGGCTCGTTCGGCCAGCGCCGATTCTCGCCGCTGAGCGTTCCGGCACCCGGTGCTGAGCCGTGAAACGATCGGTAGGCGCTACAAATTTTGTGTCTGCCGGTCAGGCTTCGCGCGAACTTGATGGCATCTTCGTTCGCTTCGCCGCCGCCGGTGGTGAAGAAGACTCGCGCGCCTTCGGACCACGGCGCGATCTCCACGATTGCGCGGGCGAGCTCGGCGCGCCGATCGTTTGCAAAAGTCGGGGCGACGTAGGCGAGCCGCCGCGCTTGCTCCGCAATTGCGGTCGCCACGCCTGAATGCGCGTGCCCGAGGTTGACCGCGACCAAGCCGGCGGAAAAGTCGAGATACCGGCGATCGTCCTCGTCGTAGAGATATGATCCCTCGCCGCGCACGATGACCGGCGGGGTGCGGCCGCTCTGCGCGACCCACGGCGTCAAGACGTAGCGCGCGTGCAACGCACCCGCGCCGGCGGAGGGCGCGTTCACGGCGTTCATCGGGCGCGCAGCGAGGTGCTGACGACGATCAGGCCGCCGGCAACGCTCAGCGCGAAGAAAACGATGAAGATCCAAACGCCGAAACGTTTCCAGAAATCACGCCGCGCTCGCGCCGCGCGCGTTTGATGACTCGAACGCCGGCGCCTCACGATCCCTGAGCCTTTCGTTCGGCGAGCGGCGACCACAAACGTTCGAGATTATAGAACGTGCGTTGCTCCGGGGTGAAAACGTGCACGATGACGTTTCCCAAATCGATCAGAATCCACGACCCGTCGCCGTAACCCTCGACGCGCGATGCGTCGTGGCCGGCTCCGCGCGCGGCCTGCACGATCGAGTCGGCGATGGCGCGCGTTTGTATCTTCGAACGACCGGTGACGATCGCGAAGGTATCGGCGAGAATCGTTCGACCGGCGACGTCGAGCGCGACGAACCCTTCACCCTTCTTATCGAGCGCGCTCTCGCGGACGATCTCGATCAGGGCAGCGATGGCACTTCCCCTTGAGCTCGTGCGCGTTGCCGTTTTCGAAGGTGATGCAGCGCGGTCACTCGCATGGTTTCCCGGGTCGCGCCGGCGAGATCGCGCAGCGCAAACTCCCAAAGCTCGCTGCGTTCGCGAAACGTCCGCTGCGGTTCGAGCGAATCGGCCAAGTAGACGACGCAGTCGAGCGGCGACATCTGCTCGGCTCCGCTGGTATGCTTTTCGATTGCCGAGAGCACGTCGCGATCGTCGACGCCGAATCGCTCGCGTGCAAGCGCCGCGCCCAAGCGAGCGTGCAACAGCATCGGGTGCTCGCGTTCCGCGGCTCCGATCGGCAGATTCCTCGCTTCGCATTCGGCGAGGAGGCGCTCGGGGGTATAGAGACGCGCGAGGTCGTGAAGCATTCCGGCAAGTCGCGCCTTGCCCGAGTCAACGCCGTGCCGCCGGGCCAACGTCGCCGCGCAACGCGCGACGCGCACGCTGTGGGCGTAGCGATGATCTTGTCCGATGTGGTCGCGAATGCGTCGCGCGAACTGCGTAAAGCTCGTCCGATCGTGCACTACTGCTCGACGCGGGCGCGCAAGACCCGTAACCGGTTCCGATAGAGTTCACTGCGCAAGCTGCCCGCCCACATGATGAGCGCGCTTTCGTTGTCGTCGCTGTAGTACCCGGTACGCATCGTGACGGTTGTGAATCCGTACTTGCGGTAAAGCCGTTGAGCGACCGTATTACTCTCGCGCACTTCCAAGGTTATCCACGCCGCATCGCGATCGATGGCCTCGTCGATCAGGCGCAGCAGCAGCACCTCGCCGAAACGCCGCCCGCGGTAGGCTGGATCGACGGCGAGGGTCGTGACGTGTGAGTCTTCGAGGATCGACCATATTCCGCCGTACCCAACGAGCCGTTCCTCGAAAAGACCTACGAAATAGTGCGCGAGCTTGTTGGTACCCAACTCGTTGTAAAAAGCGTCGGATGGCCAGACGGTTGAAAAGGAGGTGCGTTCGATCCGGGTCACCGCGGCGATGTCGGACGTCACCATCGGCCGAATCGCCAAACGGCTGGGACGCTGCGCGGGACGATCGAGCTCCATCTTCATATGAGTTGTGGCGCTACGATCGAGGCGGTTTCGCCGCAGGAAGTTCGCCATAATCGGCCTGCACCGAATGTGGACTTGCAAGGGGCGTGCGGAGGACGGCGATTGCGGCGAGGGCTGCGGCGGCGGGGGTCACGGCGGGTTGCAGGGGACGCACGACTCTGCCGCGTTCGGCGAGTGCGTCCAGCACGTCCTTCGGCGCCCCGACGACATCGATGCGGTCGGCGTTTGTGCCGGCGAGCAGCTCGTCGAGCACGTCGTCAATGCGTCCGGAGGCGCGCCGCGAATGCGAGTTCGCTCGAAAGCGAGCCGAGATAACGCCCGCCCGTCCCACAACGACGGTGAGCACGCGCTCGAACTCGCCTCCGAACTCCAGAAGGTCGAAGGAATTGACAGGAACCAGCGGACGATTCCAGGCCGCGGCAAGCGCCTTGGCATACGCGATGGCGATGCGCAATCCGGTAAAGCTTCCAGGCCCGATGCCCACCGCCACGCGATCGATGCCGGCGGCCTGAAGCCGGGCCTTGTGCAGCACCTCTCCGACGATTGCCAAACCGCGTTCCAGTGCGATATTGCCGGCTTCGCTCTGCGCCGCCGCGACGCGCGAATCGTCAGCAACGGCGGCGGAAAAGGCGCCGAGTGCCCCATCCAGGGCAAGAACGTTCACTGCGGCAGGCGAAGAGAAAGCCGACGTGGCTGGTTCCCGGCGCCTTCGATTTCGATTTCGTACCGCCGCTGCGGAATAGCGTCCGGCGCATTCTGCCACCATTCGACCAACGCGATCGAGCGGTCGTCGAGCGCTTCTTCGAGCCCGAGCTCGCGCAGTTCGCGCGGGTCGTCGATTCGAAAGAAATCGATATGCTCGATTGGCGGATCGCCGTCGTAACGGTGCCGGAACGTGAAGCTTGGGCTGCAGCTTTGATCGGCGCCGTGAAGCGCCGTTACGACTGCTCGGACGAACGTGGTCTTTCCCGAGCCGACGGGGCCGGAGAGCGCGACGACGTCACCGAGCCGCAGACCGCGCGCAAATGTTTGCGCAAATTGGACGAACTCGGCTTCGGTGGAAAGAGTCAAACGCATGAGTGTAGGTGATTATTGAACAACGATATCATAGCGCAGGTCAATGTCGAAGACGAAATGCGGGAGAGCTATCTCGCCTACGCGATGTCGGTCATTGCCTCTCGCGCGCTTCCCGACGTGCGCGACGGACTCAAGCCCGTGCAGCGCCGCATTCTCTACGCCATGCGCGAGATGGGATTCGATCCGAACAAGCAGCATCGCAAGTGCGCCGGTATCATCGGCGAAGTGCTAAAGAGTTACCATCCCCACGGTGACTCGTCGGTTTACGACGCGCTCGTGCGCATGGCTCAAGATTTTACATTGCGCTATCCGTTGGTCGACGGGCACGGAAACTTCGGATCGATCGATCCCGATCCGCCGGCCGCCTATCGTTACACCGAGGCGCGGCTCGCGCGCACCGCGCTCGACGTTTTGGCCGACATCGATAAAGAGACCGTCGGCTTTATTTCCACCTTCGACAATCAGGGCGTCGAGCCAAGCGTGCTTCCCGGGCGCTTTCCGCAACTGCTCCTCAACGGATCGAGCGGTATCGCGGTCGGCATGGCGACCAACATCCCGCCGCACAATCTCGGCGAGATCGCCGATGCCATCGCCGCGTTGATCGACGATCCGCACGCCAGCGACGACGATATCTGCGATATCGTCAAAGGCCCCGATTTCCCGACCGGCGGCACGATTCTTGGCCACGAAGCGATCCGCGAGGCCTACAAGACGGGCCGCGGCTCGATCGCGATTCGGGGAAAAGCCGAAATCGTCGAAGAGCGCGGCAAGCACAAGATCGTCATCACCGAAATTCCGTATCAAGTTTATAAAGGGCGAATCATCGAGGCGATCTCGGAGGCGTATTCAGAGAAACGTATCGTCGGGATCTCGCGAATGGACGATGAGTCCAACCGCAAAGGCATGCGCGTCGTTATCGAGCTCCAGCGCAGCGCGACGCCTAAGGTCGTGCTCAATCAGCTCTTCAAGCATACGCCTCTCCAGGCGAGTTTCGGCTTCAACATGCTCGCGCTCGTGCCGCTGGGCGAACGACGCGCCGACGGGACCGTCGCGATCGAGCCGCAGGTGCTCACGCTCAAGCAACTGCTCGAGCACTTCATCGCGCACCGTAAGGATGTCATCACGCGGCGGACCGCGTACGACCTGCGCAAGGCTGAAGAGCGCGCCCATCTGCTCGAGGGCTATCGAATCGCCCTCGACAACATCGATGAGGTCATCGAGATCGTGCGCTCGAGCCAGACGACCGACGAAGCCAAGCTGCGTCTCTCGGCGCGTTTCGATCTGAGCGAGGTTCAAGCGCAAGCAATAGTCGACATGCGCCTGCGAACGCTCGTCGGTCTCGAGCGCAAAAAAATAGAAGACGAGTATGCCGAGCTCATCAAGACGATCGCGGAGCTTAACGACATTCTTCGAAGCCCACGGCGTATCGCGCACATCGTCAAGAACGAAGCGCTCGACCTCAAGAAACGCTTCGGGGACGAGCGGCGCACCACGATTGAGCCGGCCGAAGACGAGATCTCGATCGAGCAGATTACCCCGAACATCGACGTCGTCGTTACCTACACGGTCGGCGGCTACATCAAGCGCGTTACCGTCGACACGTTCCGCACGCAGAGCCGCGGCGGGCGCGGCGTGACCGGCATCTCGAATCTCAAGCGTGAGGACGTTGTAAGCAACTTCTTCGTCACGAAGACTCACGATCACGTGCTCTTTTTTACCAACATGGGCCGCGTCTACCGGTTGCGCGGCTACGAAATTCCCGACACGACGCGCCAGGCTCGGGGCACGGCGCTGGTCAATCTGCTCACGCTTCCACCCGGCGAACAAGTGACCGCCGTCTTCCCGATCGATCGCTTCGAAGGCGAACGCTATTTAGTGATGGTGACGAAGCAAGGTGTCATCAAGAAGACCAAGCTCGAAGAGTTCGCCAACGTTCGGCGCAACGGGCTGATTGCCATCAATCTGGATTCGGGCGACGAGCTGCTCGCCGTGGATCTCTCCAATGGCTCGCGCGACATCATTCTCGCGTCCACTCAGGGTATGGCCGTGCACTTCAACGAGAAGGACGTGCGTCCAATGGGCCGCGTCGCGCGCGGCGTGAAGGCGATGACGCTCGAGAAAGGCGACACCGTGGTGGCCATGGACGTGATCGAAGACGAGCGCCGCGAAGTTCTGCTGGTGACCTCACTCGGATTCGGCAAGCGTACGCCGATCGCCGAATACCGCCATACCTCGCGCGGCGGCAAGGGCGTCAAAGCCTTTGCGCGCCAGCGCGACGACATCGGCCAAGTCGTCGACCAAATTTTGGTTGCACCCGAAGATCAGATTCTGATGATCACGTCGGGAAATCAGGTGATTCGGCTCAAGGTGGGCGACATCCGCAAGACCGGCCGCGATACCAAGGGCGTGCGCCTCCAGCGTTTAAGTGGTGGCGATGAGGTTATAGCACTGACGAATCTGGGCAAGCAGGCCAAGCAGATTACGGAGATTACCGGAGAACCGCAACAACCCGAGCTGTAGAAGTGTTACAGGAGCATCATGAGCGCAATACCAGACGTTACGCAGACAAACTTTGAGTCCGAGGTGCTGCAACACTCGCAGCCGGTGCTGGTCGATTTTTGGGCACCGTGGTGCGGGCCGTGCCGCATGCTCTCGCCGATCGTGGAGAAAGTCGCCGCCGCCAACTCGGGCAAGGCCAAGTTCGTCAAGTTGAACACCGACGAGAATCCGAACCTCGCGGGCCAATATCAGGTCTCGGGGATCCCGTGCCTCATCTTGTTCAAAGACGGTCAGCCCGTGGATCGCATCGTCGGCTACGTTCCCGAAAACGTCGTATCGTCGATGCTCGGCAAACACGTGGCGTGAGAGCCATTCCGGCGATGCACGCGGTGCTCGCCGATCGGCGCCTCGCTGCGTACGAGGCCGAACTTGGAAGAAACGTTGTCCGTCGCGCGGCCGAGGAAGAACTCGGCCGCGCGCGTGCAAGCGGCAGCGATTCTTACGACGCGATCGTCGAAAACGTCGGCGAACGCTTAGAGGGCCTTCGCCGGCAGGCGCTCTTGCCGGTCATCAATGCCACGGGAATCGTCATCCACACGAACCTCGGGCGCGCGCCGCTCGGAGCGAGCGCGCTCGCCGCGGTTGCTCAGTTGAGTCGCGGATATTCGAACCTCGAGTACGATGTAGAAACCGGCGAACGCGGCTCGCGCTATTCACGCGTTGCCGGGCTGCTCAACGATGTCACCGGCGCTCCCGATTCGCTGGTCGTCAACAACTGCGCCGCGGCGGTGCTGCTGGTGCTCGACACGTTTGCACGTGGGCGAGAGGTGATCGTTGCCCGAAACGCGCTCGTCGAGGTCGGTGGCGGCTTTCGCCTGCCCGATGTGCTCGAGCGCAGCGGCGCGCGGCTCGTCGAAGTCGGAACGACCAACCGCGTCTACGCCGATGATTTTGAACGGGCGCTCTCGCCGCAGACGGCGCTGCTCTTGCGCACGCATCCGTCGAACTACCGAATCGACGGTTTCGTGCACGATGCGAGCGCGCGCGAGCTGGTCGAGCTCGGCCGGCGCGCCGGGATCACGGTGGCCGAAGATTTGGGCAGCGGCGCGCTCGTCGATCTTGCGGCCTTTGGCGTCGTTCACGAGCGCACCGTCCAAGAGGCGGTGAATGACGGCGTCGGCGTGATCGTCTTCTCGGGCGATAAGTTGCTCGGCGGTCCCCAAGCCGGCATCATCGTCGGACACGCGCATCTGATCGCGCGTTTGCGCGCCAATCCCCTGCTTCGCGCATTGCGCGTCGGCAAGATGACCTTAGCGGCGCTCGGCGCAACACTCGAGTTCTATCGCAGCGGCTCGTTCAAGGAACGAGTGCCTATTTACCGGATGCTCTCGGCGAGTCTGGACGAACTGCGCGAACGGGCGAAGAACTATGCCGACGCCGTACCGGGCGCCGTGCCGCACGAGAGCGACGCGTACGTCGGCGGCGGCGCGCTCGCGCAGGAGCGGGTTCCCTCCGTTGCCATAGCGATCCATGACGACCACCCCGATCTGCTCGCGAGGCGCCTACGGGCGGGAACTCCGCCGATCGTCGCGCGGATCGCCGACGGCCGGCTCATGCTCGACTTGCGAACGATGGCGCCCGAAGAAGACGAGATCGTGATCGCCGCGCTCTGCCGCGACCTCGCTTCGCGATAGCAGCGACCGATGCCGGAACTGCCGGACATTGCCGCTTACATCGCCGCGCTCCAGCCGCGCGTCGTCGGCCGCACCTTGGAGCGAATCCGTCTATCTGCAGTCTCGCTCTTGCGCACGGCCGACCCGCCGGTGCGCGAACTCGAGGGCCGCGAAGTTCGTGAAATTCGTCGCATCGGCAAACGGATTGCGATCGGCCTCGACGGCGATCTGTGGCTCGTTTTGCATTTGATGATCGCCGGGCGCTTGCATTGGCGTGCGCCGGGAGCGAAACTGATGGGACGCAACACCTTGGCCGCTTTCGATTTTTCAAACGGCTCGCTCGTTCTCACCGAAGCCGGCAGCAAACGGCGCGCCTCGCTCTATGTGGTGGAAGGCACGCAGGCGCTTGCAGCGCTCGATCGCGGCGGTCTCGACGTCTTCGCTTGCGATCTCGAGGCGTTCGTCGCTGCGCTACGTGCCGATAATCGCACGCTCAAACGAGCGTTGACCGACCCGCAGCTCGTCGACGGAATCGGCAACGCATATTCCGATGAGATTCTTCACCTAGCGCGTCTCTCGCCGACCGCGCTCACGCAGCGTTTGCAATCAGAGGAATGGGAGCGGCTCTTCGACGCCACGCGATCGACGCTGGCCGAATGGACCGATCGTTTGAGCGCGCGAGCGGCCGACGATTTTCCCGAGCACGTGACCGCATTTCGCAGCGAGATGGCCGTCCACGGCCGCTACGGCGAGCCTTGCGCCCGATGCGGCGACACGGTGCGGCGAATACGCTATGCCGACAATGAAACCAACTACTGCCCGCGCTGCCAAACGGGCGGACGCGTTCTCGCCGACCGCGCGCTCTCGCGGCTTGGAATCAGTCCGCTGCGAACCAACCCGACGGCTCGACGTCGAGGTTCACGTTGATCTGTTTGACCTCCGTATACGCGTCGTAGCCGTAGGTGCCGAGCTCGCGGCCGATACCCGACTGCTTGTAGCCTCCCCACGGCGCTTCGTTATACGTCGGATGATAGGTGTTGATCCAGGTGATGCCTGCGCGCATTTTGCGAATGACGCGATGCGCCTTCGCAATGTCCGTGGTGAAGACGGCTCCGGCTAAGCCATAGATCGTATCGTTTGCCAGCGCAATTGCTTGGGCTTCGTCATCGAAGGTCTGCACCACGAGGACTGGCCCAAAAATCTCCTCTTGAACGATGCGCATCTGTGGCGACGTATCGTCGAAAATCGTTGGTGCGATGAAGTTGCCCTCGGCCAGCGCGCCGCCAAGCCGGTTGCCGCCGCACAAGAGCGACGCCCCCTCGGATTTTCCCGCGGCAATGTACGCTTCGACGCGCTCGCGGTGCTGCGGGGAAATGATCGGACCCATCTCCGTCTTCGGATCGAAACCGTCTCCGACGCGAATTTTTTGCGCCCGTTCGACGAGCCGCTCGACGAACCGATCGTGCAGCGTGCGTTCGACGATGAGCCTCGATCCGGCGGAACAGACTTGTCCGGCATTGGCAAAGATGCCGAAGAGCGCGTAGTCGACGGCCGTCTCGAAATCTGCATCGGCAAAGACCACGTTGGGCGACTTGCCGCCGAGCTCGAGCGAGATCTTCTTGAGATTCGCCGTCGCGTCGTGCATGATGCTGCGTCCGGTCGTGGTGCCGCCGGTGAAGGCGACTTTATCGACGAGCGAGCTGGCCGCGAGCGTATGGCCGACCGTCGCGCCCGCGCCTGGGACCACGTTGACGACTCCCGCCGGAAACGCAAGCTCCTCGAAGAGCGCCGCGAGGCGAATCGCCGAGAGCGGCGTGAGCTCCGACGGTTTCAGAATGCAAACGTTGCCGGCGGCCAGCGCCGGCGCCAGCTTCCAGGCCGACATTAACAGCGGGTAGTTCCACGGAACGATCTGCGCGCAGACGCCGATCGGTTCGCGAACCGTAAAGGTCTGCGACGGGGCGGGCACGTCGAACGTTTGTCCGTGCGGTTTTGTCGCCAGCCCAGCATAGTAGCGAAAGCAATTTGCGGCGTCGACCGCGTCGTACTCGGTCTCTCGCAACGGCTTACCGTTGTTGAGCGTGTCGATGCGCATGAACTCGTCACGGTGGGCATCGATCGCGTCGGCGAGCTTGAAGAGGAGCGCTGCACGCTCGGCTGCGCTGATCGTCCCCCAGGGGCCTTGGTCGAAGGCTGCGCGCGCGGCGGCAATCGCGGCATGCGCGTCGGCCTCCGTTGCTTCGGCGATCCTCGCGATCGCGCGATCGTTGGCCGGATTGCGCAGTTCGCGCGTGCTGCCGTCGGAGCCGAGCCTCCATTCGCCGCCGACGTACATCGGAATGACGCCGTCGATGCGCGGAAGATTGCGCAGTATCGCGTCGGCATTCGCTGCAGAACGAGTCGCTGTTTCCATCATGACGCTCCCATGCGGACGAAGGCCGCCATCGAATCGAGACTTTCGCGCAGAGCTTGGCACACGTAATCCGCCTCTTCCACCGTGATCGTCAGTGGCGGTTCGACGCGGATGACGCGGGCGTTGACCAGCGTTCCGGAGACGAGGACGCCGCGCTCGAGCATGCGTTTTGCAAGTTCGAAACCCGTACGGTCGTCGCAAAACTCTAGCGCCATCAAAAGCCCTTTGCCGCGGGCGGCGACGACTATGTTCTCGTGACCGGCGATGGCTTCTCGCAAGCCGGCGAGCATTCGCTCGCCCATGACCGCGGCTCGCTGCGGTAGGCGATCTTCGATCAACACGTTGATGGTTGCAAGGGCCGCGGCGCACGCCAGAGGATTGCCGCCAAAAGTCGACGTGTGCAGAAACGGATTGTCGAAGAGCCGCGCAAAGATATCCCGCCGGCCGATGACCGCGCCGGCCGGTACCACGCCGCCGCCGAATGCCTTTGCCAGACACATCAAATCGGGTGCGACGCCATAGTGCTCGCAGGCGAACATTCTGCCGGTCCGTCCCATTCCGGTCTGCACTTCGTCGAGAATGAAAAGCGCTCCAAACTCGTCGCAGAGCGCTCGGACATTGGGAAGGTAATCGTCGTCGGGTATGTTGACGCCGCCCTCACCTTGAATCGGCTCGAGCAGGACCGCGCCGACGTCTTCGCCGACGGCTTTGCACGACGTCATCATGTCGCGCAGCGCGAGCACGTCGTTGAACGGAACGTGTTCGATGTTGGGGAGCATCGGGCCAAATGGCCGGCGAAACTCGGCTTTCGCGCTCGCCGACAGCGAGCCGTAACTCTTGCCGTGAAAGCCTTTCGTCGCCGCCACGATCGTCTGTTTGGCCGGATCGTACGCGCGCGCGAGTTTCAGCGCGCCCTCCACGGCTTCGGTGCCGCTGTTGCAAAAAAAGCTGTACTCCAGCCCTTCGGGCGTCAGCAGCGCCAGCGTCTTGGCGAGCATGGCGCGCAGCGGATCGAGCAAGTCCTGACTATGCAGCGGTTGCCGGCGCAGCTGATCGCCGACCGCTTTAACGACCTTTGGATTGCGATGGCCCACATTGAAGATGCCGAAACCGCCCAAGCAATCGATGTACGTCCGCCCGTTCACGTCGCGATAGGAGTTCGGTCCGGCGTCGGCCCATTCGACGACCGCGCCGGCGCCTTGGACGTCGGTCGCCTTGCGGTAGTCGAGAAATCCTGGATTCACATGATCGCGGAACGAATCGACGCTCTCGCGCGTGATCCACTGCGCCTGCGCCGGCGTTATCTCGTTCTGGGCGATGAGATCTAAAACGCGCTCTGTATAATCGTAAACCGTACGCTCTCTAGCACCGTTGATTTTCGGTCACCTCGTAAAGACGTCGTGAAGACTGGCACGTAAAATATCGAGACCTTCGTCGAGCTCGTCGTTACCGACGACAAGCGGAACGAGAATGCGAATAACGTTGCGCTTGCCGGCGAGAAGCAGTAAGAGTCCCCGCTCGCGCGCGGCCTCAACGATCTCCGGCGCGCGCGACGTAAGCTCGATCGCAAGCATCGCGCCCAGGCCGCGAACGTCTTCGATTTGCGGAAACTCCGTTTGCAACGCTCGCAGCGCGCCGGCGATGCGCTCGCCGACCGCTCGCGCGCGCTGCAAGAATGCGTCGTCGATCAGATCGAAAATCTCCAGCGCCGCCGCGCATGCGACGGGATTTCCAGCGAAGGTGCCGCCCAGGCCGCCGGGAGCGGGGGCGTCCATGATCTCGGCCTTGCCGACGACTGCCGCGAGCGGTAATCCACCGCCGAACGATTTCGCGACCGCGACGAGATCGGGCTCGATTCCGTACTGCTCGCAGGCGAAAAACGTGCCGGTTCGACCGAAGCCGGTCTGGATTTCGTCGGCGATGAGAACGATGCCATGTTCGCTCGTGATCCGGCGCAGTTCGGGCAAGAAATCGCGCGGCGCCGGCACGAAGCCCCCCTCACCGAGCACCGGTTCGACGATCATCGCCGCGACACGATCGGGCGAAACGACCGCACCGAAGAGCTCGTCGAGCGCGTCGAGTGCGCGGCGCGTCGTAACGCCGTGGTGCTCGTACGGAAACGGCGCGTGGTAAACCTCGCTGCAGAACGGGCCGAAATGCTGTTTGTATGGCTCGTTCTTTCCGGTCATCGAGAGCGCCAGCAAAGTGCGGCCGTGATATCCGTGCGTGAACGCGACGACCGCGGGCCGGCGTGTGTATTCGCGGGCGATCTTCACGGCGTTTTCGGTCGCTTCGGCGCCCGTCGATAAGAGCAGCGTTTTTTTCCGCGACGTGCCGGGCGCGCGCCGGTTCAGTTCTTCGGCGACGCGAACGTACGATTCGTACATCGCGACTTGAAAGCAAGCGTGCGTGAAGCGCGCGGCTTGCTGCCCGATTGCGGCAACGACGCGGGGATGGGCATGGCCGGCATTGAGCGTCGAAATTCCGCCGACGAAATCAATGTAGCGGCGACCCTCCACGTCCCAAA
Organism: Candidatus Eremiobacterota bacterium; assembly: GCA_019240525.1. Taxonomy (GTDB): domain Bacteria; phylum Vulcanimicrobiota; class Vulcanimicrobiia; order Vulcanimicrobiales; family Vulcanimicrobiaceae; genus Cybelea. Next base: position 1,250,448 of record JAFAYE010000001.1, on the reverse strand, counting down.
CCGATGCGCCGCTCGCGCGCTCGATAAAAATGGGATGCGTGGTCGCAACTCCGCGCGTAACGCTCTCATGGCGTCGCTGGTGCAGCGACGCTTCAGTATCCGATCTCGGTGCTTTTTCTCGTACTCGCATAGGCGGCGAGGAACTTCTATTCGTCGAGTTTAAAGCCGCTCTTCTTTATGAGAAAAGCGCTCTTCGCGGTCACGATCTTCGCCCTCGCGGCGGTGCCGTTCGGGGCGCGCGCGGGAACGACGGGCACGTTGCGCGGCCGAATCGTCGACGCGACGACCCAAGCGCCGATTGCGGGCGCGACCGTAACCGCCGTATCACCCTCGCAAACCGCGCAGAGCACGACGGATCCGTCCGGATCCTTCTCCTTTATATCGTTGCAGCCCGACACGTACACGATCAGCGCGAGCAAGCCCGGATACGATCCACAATCGCAGCCCGGCATCAGCGTCGTCGCGGATCAATCCGCGACCGTCACCTTGCTGCTGGCAAAAGCCCTCAAGACGATTGCGCGGACGACCTCGCGTTCGACGCAGTCGCTCGTCCGCTCGGGTGTGACCAGCGATGTGTATTCGGTTAACCCCGCCGGCCAGAAGGCCGCCTCGACGTTGAATGGCTCGGGGTCGCTCACTCAAGCCTACGGCGCGATCGCGAGCGCCCCCGGCGTCAACATCCCTTCGAATCAGCAAGGATGGTATCAAAGCGTCTACATTCGCGGAGGCGACGTCGATCAGGTCGCCTACGAGTTCGACGGCCTGCCAACGACGCGCCAATCGGACCTGGCGCCGATCGCCACTTTGACGTCGTTGGGCAGTCAAGAAGTGCAGGTCTACACCGGTGGAACGCCCGCCACCTCAAACTCTTCCGGACTTGCCGGTTACATCAACCAAGTCATCAAGACCGGAACGTTTCCCGGTTACGCGACGGCCGATTTCGGCATCGGCGGACCGGCCTTCTACCACCAGGCCACAGTTGAGCTCGGCGGCGCCACTCCGGACCGGCTTTTTTCATATTACGTCGGATTCTCGGGCACCAATCAGACCTTTCGCTACGGGAGTCAGTTCGGTGGGGTGAGCGATCCGCTCTACTTCTATCCGCTCAACGTGCCGAGCAATAACAATGTCTACAATATTCTCGACGGCTCGGCGGGAAAGGCGCCCAACTACGGCTTCATCGCTCAGCCGGGTTACAGCTACGCCCAAGCCGCGGACTTCGACCGCGAGAACGTGGTCAATCTTCACATCGGGATTCCGCATCGCGACTCGTCGTTGCGCGACGACGTTCAGATGCTCTACGTCACCGGTGGGATTGCAGCGCAGTTCTATAGTTCCGCCAACGATATTTGGTACACGCCCGAAGACGGCAAGAAGACCGGCATCGGTTATCCGATGCCCTATCTCGATTCGCTCTATTACGGTGGCCCGCTCATGCAAGCGCCGCGCCAGCAAGACGTCGTCGCCGGACTCTTTCCGAGTAGCCCATCGGGGCGGCCACCGGGCTCGCCGATCGACCTCAGCAATCGCGATGGGAATTGGAACGGGTATTCGATCGAGAAACTCCAGTACCAAAAGAATATCGATCCGCATTCCTATGTGCGGGCACTCGTTTACGGCGAGTACTCGACCTGGTTCATCAACGGGCCGAACAGCGCGCAGCTCGTCTTTGGCTCCGATCCCGCGGATTACGAAGTGCTCGAGCACGGCTTCGGTGGAAGCTTGATCTACGCGAATCAACTGGCGACACAGAATCTGCTCACCGCGGAAGCGTCGTACAATACGCAGCGGCTTCAAACGTATAATGCCGGCTTCAGCTCGACCGATCCGTCCACGACGAGCCTCGCGGCGACTGGTCTAGGCACGATTCTTTCCAGCTACGGCACGCCGAACGGCGTATGTTACAACTACAAAACCGGCCAGCAGTGGAGCTGTTTCGATCGCGGCAGCCAGGGTGGTTGCCTAACCCGCAGCGGTTGCTATCCCGGCGAGGGCTCCTACGATTTCAATTTGATTCCCGGTTATGCGCCCGCGGGTTCCCCGGCCGCGAAGGCCGGCGCGCGTTGGATGATGACCGAAAACGGCCAGAGCGCGCAGGTCGATAACGTCACGCCGCACTTCGATTCGTTTGCATTGACCGATCTCTGGGAGCCCAACGATCGGCTCGTCGTCAATGCCGGTGCGCGCGTCGATCAGTTCGAATACTCCACGAATAATTTAGAGAACGGGTATCCGGCGCGCCAGTTCTGGTTCGACGCCTACAACAACGAGCATTGCGGGGCGCCGGCTTCGACGCCGCAATGGACCTGGAACCCGAAAACAGATTCCTTTAACGCATGCTCGCCGGGACTCTCGCCGCTGACCGCGCCCGGCAACGGGCTCTATAACGTTGGGGCAGGCACGAACGTCTCGAACGTTTTTCAGCCGCGCGTCTCGTTTACGTATACGCTCAACCCCGATACGGTGATCCGCGGCTCGGCCGGAAAGTACGCGCGGGCCGAAGGCTCGTCGTACTATCAATACAATACTTATCAGCAGAATCTCGCGTCGTTCATCGCGCAGTTCTATCCCTACGGTTACCATACGCCCGATCACGACATCTATCCCGACACGTCCGACAACTTCGACCTCTCGCTGGAAAAGCACGTGAAAGGAACGCAGTTGTCGTACAAGATCACGCCCTTCTATCGGGATACGAGCAATCAGCTGCAGTTCCAAGCGATCAATCCGGTGCAGGGCACGCTCGCGGGCCTCAACGTCGGCACTCAGGAGTCGTACGGCGCCGAACTCTCTTTGCAATACGGTGATTTCGGCCGCAACGGTCTCTCCGGTCTCTTTTCGTACACCCACACGCAGAACCGCATTCGCTTCAGTCAGATCAACGGCGTCAGCGTCATCGACGCGCTCAACGCCCAGGTCGAGCTTTACAACTCCTACACCGCCGCCTGTTCGGGGGTAACGAAGAGCTCGGCAAACTGGCAAGCCTGCGGAAGCGGCGCCTACGCCGGCAATGCAGCGGCGCTGCTGCCGAACAATCAAGCGGGAACGCGCAACCGGGGCAAGCTCAAGATTCCGAACCCCTACTACGGGGACGCGTTGCAGCCACTCTTCGATCCCGCCGCATGGTACACGCCGTACGACGTGATTCCCAGTCCGTTCAACGCCGCCAACGGCTACGAAGTACCCGACGTCGCCTCGCTGATTCTCAACTACCGCCACAATCGTTTTACGCTCACGCCGTCGCTGCATTATAACGATGGTTCGAGCTACGGTTCGCCGCTGGTCTGGCCCGGCTACGTGCCGCAATCGTGCTCGGCGCAGCCGTCGAAGACGCCGCTGACCCCCGGGGCGAGCTGCCCGGGGGGCGCCATCGGTGCGGTCTTTCTGCCCGATCCGTATAGCGGGCGATTCGATAATCTCGGGGCGTTCGTGCAGCCCGCCGAGCTTTCGGCGAATTTGCAGACCAGCTATGCGTTGAATCCACGCATGACGCTCACGGTGCAGGCCGTCAATCTCTACAATCATTGCTTCCAGCGCGGATACGCGTGGGACAACTCGGTCACGTGCGTCTACTCGAATCTTCCTTCGAACATTCTCGCGCCGTCGGGGAATTTCGTGAAAAATCCGCCGGTTCAGGTGCGATATCCCTACGGAACGTTTTATAATATCACCGAGGTCGGCATTTCGTCGGTCCTGCAGCCTTTTGGGTTTTTTGCCGACTTAAGCATCCGGTTATGAAGCGCGCGGAGTTCGTCCGGCGCGCCGGAATCGCGGCGCTCGGCGCGGCGGCTGCGCCGGAGATTGCCTGGCGCAGCGCAGAGGCGCTGGATCGCCAATCGGTCGCGATCGTTGGAGCGGGGATCGCGGGCTTGGTCGCGGCGATGCACTTGCGCGATCATGGGGTCAACGCGGTGGTCTACGAGTCGTCGTCGCGCGTGGGCGGCCGGATGCATTCCGAGCGCAACTATTGGGGCGACGGGCAGCACACCGAATGGTGCGGCGCAATGATCGATACGACGCATGCGAATATTCACGCACTCGCACGGCGTTTCGGATTGGCTCTGCTCGATACGTACGCGGCGCGTCCACCGCGCGCTCGCGACACTTGTTATCTCGACGACTCGTACTATTCCATGGCCGACGCCGACAAAGATTTCGCGAAAATCTATCCGATTCTTCAGGAGCAACTGGCGCAGGTACCCGGAGCGCCCACGTACGCGAATGCGACGCGCACGGCGCGGCGTCTCGACCTGATCAGCATGGACGATTGGATCGAACGGTACGTGCCGGGCGGCCTGCGCTCCCAACTCGGCCGGCTCATTAAGGAATCGTACCGCAACGAGTACGGCCGCCGGACCAGCGAGCTGAGCGGTCTCGATCTCGTGCAGCAACTGGGACAGCAGCACGAATACGAGCGTACGCGCGAGATGAACGTCTTGGGCTACTCCGACCAGCGATATATCCTCGCGCGCGGCAGTCAGTCGCTTCCCGAGGCGATTGCGGCCTCGCTGCCGCCGGAGACGATCCGATTCAACTCAAGGCTCGTCGGTCTGCGCCGCACTATGCGGGGCTTCTACGAACTTCGATTTGTGCGCGACGGCGAGGTTGCGACCGTGCAAGCCGAGCGAGTCGTGCTCGCGTTGCCGTTCATCGTGTTGCGATCGGTCGATTATTCCGGCGCCGGCTTCGATGCGGCGAAGATCGCAGCGATTGAGAATCTCGGCTATGGATATCATACGAAACTCCACCTTCAGTTCGATCGGCGCGCGTGGATGCGCGCCGATCATCCCTGGCCGCAGCCGACGACGGGACAGATTTGGACCACCTTGCCGGTTCAAAGCGCGCTCGATTATTCGCTAGGACAGAGCGGATCCGACGGTCTCATCGAGGTCTTCACGGCAGCCGACCCGGCAATGCTCGTAACGCCGCCGATGCCGTACGCTCGCATTGCCGACTCAGCATTCGTCGATTGGCACGTGCGGCGTTTCTTCGAACAGCTCGATCGAATTTGGCCCGGCGTTTCGTCGAGCTGGAACGGGAAGGCGACGTTCGGCAATGCGCAAGCCGATCCCAATATCCGTGCAAGCTATTCGTGTTGGTTGGTTGGACAATGCACCACGATTGCCGGTCACGAAGCGCGCGCGCAAGGCGGCGTGCATTTTGCCGGCGAGCACACGTCGGTGGCGTATCAAGGCTTCATGGAAGGCGGTGCCGAGTCGGGCTTTCGAGCTGCCGACGAGATTCTCGCCGGACATGGGATCGTGTCGAACAAGGCCGGCTAGACCGCAGACCGCGCACGTGCACATCGTCGGAACGGCCGGACACGTCGACCACGGCAAGTCGGCGCTCATTGCCGCACTCACCGGAACGAATCCGGACCGTTTGGTCGAGGAGCAACGGCGCGGCATGACGCTCGACCTAGGTTTCGCGCACTTACAATTCGACGATGGTGTCGAGGCCGGCGTCGTCGACGTGCCGGGTCACGAGCGCTTCTTACACAATATGCTCGCGGGCGCGGCCGGGATCGAGATCTTGCTCTTGGTCGTCGACGCGCACGAAGGCGTCAAGGCGCAGACGCTCGAGCACCTGCAGATCATGCAGTTTCTGAACGTTCGCCGCGTTATCGTCGCCGCGAGCAAAATCGATCTGATCGAATCGGACGAGCGCGATGGCGCGCTCGAACGAGTTCGACGCGAGCTGCAGGGAACGATCGCGGCGAGCGCGCCAATGTACCCCGTTTCGGCGATTGCGGGCATTGGCACCAACGAACTCAAAGCGGGACTGCACGACGAACTCGCAGCGCTGCCGCCGCGCAACCTCAACGCGCCGGCCTATCTCCCGATCGATCGAGTCTTCACGCTTCCGGGATTGGGAACGGTCGTGACCGGAACGCTCATGCAAGGGCGCATCACCGTCGGCGAAACGCTCGTCGTGGAGCCCGGTGGAACGCCGGCGCACGTGCGCAGCATCGGCGTCTTCGAGTCGACGCGCACGAGCGCCGAAGCCGGGTCGCGCGTCGCGCTCAACCTTTCGGGTGTCGACCGGTGCGAGATCGGGCGCGGGCAGGCGATCGTCGGCCACGAGTTTTCCGCACGCCGCGACTTTGCCGTTCGATTCGTTCCATTGCAGAGTGCACGCTCGCTGATTCGGCGGCGCACGCCGGTGCGCGCTTATATCGGTTCGGCGGAAATTCTGGGGACATTAATCGCGGAGCACGATGCACCGGGGCTGCACGAGATGCGTGCAAAGCTGCATCTACGCGAACCGGTTGTCGGATTTCCCGGCTTGCGTTTCGTGGTGCGGCGTCCCTCGCCGATGTCGTTGCTCGGCGGCGGTCATGTAGAAGGTCTCGACGTGGCGGATTCGGGCGAGAAGCGCGGCTCGAACGACGATCTGGCGCTCGCGATTCTCGCCCGGCGAGGAATCGAGCCGGTGCAGCCCAGCGCGGTCGCGGTCGCGGCCAATATACGCGAGGACGCTGCCGGTGAAGCGCTCGAGCGGCTCGCCGATCGCGGCAAAGCCATTCGGGTGGCGCGGCCGCCGGCATACGTTGATGCGGGGGCGGCGCAGCAACTCGTGAATTCCGTTAACGCGCAGCTCGAAGAAGCGCAACGCCGTGAACCGTGGTCGATGGGAATGACCTCGCTCGCGCTCGCACGGGCAACCGGAATCCCCGAATCGACGTTGGTCCGAATCGCCGAACACTACGTCGCCGAAGGCAGCCTCGTCAATCGCGCCGGTTATTTCGCAACGATCCAACATCAGCCGTTGTTGGCGCCGCAACAACGTGCCTTCTTCGAACATCTCCTACCGGTCGACGAAGAGCAACCATTCGTTCCGATTCCATTCGCGGGTGCGGTCGGGGCGGTCAAACAGTCGCAGATCCCGGGCCTGTCGAAGGCGCTCGACATGCTGCTCGTGCGGGGCGAGCTGGTCAAGGTTGGCGACGATCTCTATCGCGGTTCGCAGATCTCGCGAATTCGCGCGCGCGTGGAGGCACACTTCCGCGCCAACATCCGCATGAGCGCCGCGGAGTTCCGCGACATGCTCGGAACCTCGCGAAAGTACGCCGTCCCGCTGCTGGAATGGCTCGATGGCCACGGCGTGACCATCCGCAACGGCGACTATCGCTCCCTGCGCCCACACACTTCTGCTCCGCTGCGCAACACAGTCGACACTGCATGATTTCCGATCGGCTGCGCGATGCTACGATCTTCCGAACCTACTTCAAAACGGAGAACAACTCATGAAATTTGCTCGTTACTCGCTTGGTGTTGCCTCGCTCGCAGCGGCGGCTGCTTTAGTAGCCGGTTGCGGCGGATCGCAGTCTGAACCGATGCCATCGACCTGGGCCCAGAGTCTTCCTCAAGTGAAGAATCATTGCGTCGCCCACGGAGGAGTGCGGGTAAACCCGTGTTCCGTGACGTTCACGGCGTCGAATCCCGGCCCAGATACGGTTACCGTCAGCACGCCCCACAAAAAGAAAGGCACCCTCACAGAGTCGGATAACTGCGGCGGGCCTTCGGGGATCGCAACGGTGACGCAAGGCTCGGGTAACACGTGGATCGTCACTGCCGGAACGACCGCCGGCTCGTGCACCGCCACCTTCGACTACACCAGCGGTAAGCACGGTAAGGTTATCGGCTCGGCTCAGCTCAGCATCACGAATCAGCTCTAGCCCACACACTTACTCGCACAGTCGCCGACACGCTGCGAACCGCATCTGGTCGGAGGCGGCCCCGGGCGAGTATGATCGACCTGCGCGCGTTAACCACGGGGCGCGCGCAAACTTCTCCGATGAAGCGTACGAAGTAAGATTGTCGCTACATCGCGGAGCTTGGAGCTCGCAACGACGCCCGCCTCGCATCTTTCTGCCTCCTCTGAAAGAAACGTGGCGGGCGCAACGTTCCTAGGACATGCATCGGGAGCCGCAAAGAATCGTCAGGAAAATGTGCGCTATCGTTTTGGCTCGGCTCGTCACCATTGCACTAGCCTCAATCGTCGTGCTCGGTGGCTGCAGCGGCTCTGCCGGCATCTCTTCGCAACCGCCGCTGGAAACGGCGAGGGCGCTGGCCCAGGTGGTGATAACGCGGCAGGCGCAGCACTACGGCAACGACTGGATGTACACCGCGCAGCATTATGGCAACGACGTGAGCGTCTACACGCGAAGCGGCGTCGCGCTGACGTGGGACGAAACGATTAGCGGCGGCCCGTTCTCTGCGCCTTCGGGCACGGTCGCGACCCCGGACGGGTGGTGGTACGTCGCCAACGGCGGCGATGCGAACGTGCTGATCTACAAAACGACGCACGACGGGCCCCAAGGTCCGATCGGCGTTCCCCTGAGCGATCCCGGTCAGATTCCGGCAAACGTCGACGTCACTCCGAGTCGCACCCTGGTCGCGGTCTCGAATGCCGGGAGCGCGAGTCAGTCCGGAAGCGTGAGCATCTACCTCAATCGTGGTACCGAGCCTTCGCGGCTTCTCACCTACGGAAGCGACGTGCTTCAAGGTGAGGGCATCGCCATCGACCATCAAGGGAACTGTTTCTGGGCTTTCAATGACGACGCCACGCACTTCGGATCGATCGTCGAGTTTAGCAATTGCGAGGGTTCGGGTTCGGTGGTGTGGTCGGGAATTCCGATGGTTGGCGGCATGGCGTTCGATCAAAGCGGCGACCTCTACTTCGTGAACCAAGTAGAGCAAGGAAGCCTCGGGAACGGAGTCTATCAGTGCAATAAGACGGCGAACTGCCGCCGCCTTCCGACGATCGAATTCGGACATCCGACAAACCTCAATTTTGACCACCGCTCTAAGGATCTCTGGCTCTCCGACTCGACCGGATACATCTATGCCATTAGCCCCAAGAATGGGGAGATCGAGTCGACGACCCAAGCCGTCGGCGGACCCTCGGATCCGCCGGTTGGAATCGCGCCCGCGCCGGGTGGCTGACCTCGGCGCTCCGCGCATGGAGTAACATCCCGCGGCGCGAAGGCCGAGGCCGGTGGATCCGTTGGGTGTCTGCGCAGGCGACGGTAGCGAAAGCGCCGATTTAGCAACGCTTCTCAAGACGCTTCGCGCCAAGGCCGGCCTGTCGCAGCAGATGCTCGCCGATCGCGCGCTTATCAGCGTGCAGGCCGTTAGCGCGCTCGAGCGAGGCTATCGCAAAGTACCGTATCGCAAAACCCTCGAGCGGATTGCCGATGCCCTCGCGCTTTCGGACGAGGTGCGCGCGGCGCTCGAGCTCTCCGCAAGACGCGCGCGCGGGTTGCGCCTCGCCGAGCCCAAGAGCGTTGCGCAGCACAACTTGCCCCGCCAGTTGACGTCGTTCTTTGGTCGTG